>NZ_JCALCX010000026.1:0-86193 GCF_059812565.1 Mycobacterium sp. NGS49
GCTGCAGCGGCCACCGTCGTACCCGAAGCTGCTGCGGTAACAGCGGTTACCAACACCGCTCAGCGGCTGCACCAGCGCTCACCTGCCCCCAGCTCGTCTCCGCAGGCGCAGCCTCCCCCGCACACACGCGGGCCCGCCGCACCAGACGCCGCCGTGGACATGTCCGGCTCTGCGTCAGGTCGCCCCGGTACCAGCAGGCCCGCCGCGGCGATCGGAGCCAGTCGCTCGACCCGCGAACCACCCCGACCGGACACTCCATCCGAGGACCCGCCGGTATCAGGCCGGGAGTAAACATCAGCACGTTAACGCCACGGGATGCCGTGCGAGAAGTCCTACCCGCTTCCGTGCTGGTCAAGCCCCGGGGCCGCTACACGGGTCGGAGGTCAACCGGATGAGGTTGGGCCTGGTTGGGGGCAACGCCCGTTCAGGGGCGGCGTGAACGGCGGGTTGATCGTCAAGAACGGCCGGCGGAACCGACGGGCCCGGGTCTGGGCACGAATCGATGGCCACCTCACAACGCTTCGTCGCCGCCGCCGGCGCCGAAACCCGCGCCGGCGCAGCACAAAACCCCTCTACACTCTTATCCGCGAACACACTGACACCGCCCGTCGCTCACAGCTGGATCACTGGACCACAACGCCACTGTGTGGACCAGCTCGCTGACAAGTTCTTAATGGGCCCTGCGCGGGCGTCCCGTCGGCCAAAGCGTCGACTGGTTCAATCCCAGTATCGCGCACCAGGCTTCACCTGCGGTTTCATTGGAAAAATCGGTCTGCGTGACCTAAATATGACCTGACACGGCGCAAACCCTGTACTTCGGGGCGGCGCGCCGAGCCCTTCACCCCGCGCCGTTCCGACCGGGGATGCCTGGCCCCCAAGCCGCCGAAAGTCGGCGCGATGCTCCCGTTGACGTGGCACCGTCCATCATCCGTCGGCCTTCCGCGCGATGCGACATATGCGCCCGTCGTGACATACGCCAGATTTCGGCATTTGCACCAGTAGCAACATATGTCCGAGTTATGTTGCAGCACTTGAAAATTCGCTATCTGTTGGGTTAGCTTGGCCGCATGACAACTCCCTGCACCCCGCCGGCCGACCCCGAATCAGTCGCGCTCGACCTCATCGTCCGGATAGCCGAAGCCCTCCCCGGCGGCGCCCCCGCGCTGCGCGCCGCTTTGCAGAATTTCGCCGGCGCACTACAAATCGAGGGTGCGCTGGGCGGCAACGCCACGATGGCCGACGCCCGACTGGCGGCAGCGACGATCGCTGAGGCGGCGCTGACTGCCGACGATCCTGTCGGCGCGCTGCGGATCCGCGCTGCGGCGATGCGCGCCGGGTGCTGGGACTGCGCCAATCCCGAAGGCCTCGCCCTGGCGCTCGACGGCGCCGCGAGCGTGCCGGACGTCATGTGAGCGGGCCCGCGCCGCGACCGTTCCCACCGAGCGTGGGCCCGGCTTCGTCGCGGCGTACTTCGTGGCTGAGGATCGAGCCCGGATCGCCCTACATGACAATTACGCTGACGGTGACGAGGACGGGGTAGCAATGAGCGAGTACGAATACGAATGGGGCCATGCAAATGTGGCCTACCCGGATTGGGTGGGCACAGCGCAGCTTGATCAGAAGCTGACCGGGCAGGTAGACATCTACGACCTAACTGGCGTTGACCGAGACGAGTGGCGCATCATCGGGCTCGATTTCGGCGGCGGCGAGACTGGGATGCACAACCCTCACGTGATCGCGGTGCGGACCTCAGAACTGGCCGAACAACGGATCTACGAGATGCCAGACATTCGGGCGGCGGATATCCAAATCCACGGCGTAGAGCCGTTCGAGTTGCTCCAACGAATAACGCACCTACTGGACATGCGCCTTCGCATCCGCTCGGTCCGCGATGCCAAAATTACGATCACCGAGCTTCTGGACGTGCCTCCCCAGGACGAGCCAGACGATGCGGTGCCCGACGAAGTAGCGCCTGACGAACCGGCCCCGGCAGAGCCAGAACCGGAGGATGTTCTAACGCTGGCCGCCCAGGTGATCGTCCAAGCTGACAAGCTACAGCCCAAAGCTTTTGAGCGGGGCTACAACATCACGTTCAACATCTCGGGACAGCTTGGAAGCGATGAAGATCCGGTAGCAGAGTATTTCGTATGGCGTATTGATCAACGCCCTGACAACAACGACGCCCGGTCGTTCTCCTCGGCACAAGATGTTCAGAGATATCTCACTGAACTTGCTCAACTGCCTCGATATCGTCTTGACCTGCTCGATCCGCAGGTCCGCGAGGAAACCGATGGCGAGCAGCCCTACTTGGTCATCACTGACACGCGGTCCGGCAACGAACTTCACATTCGCGTCATGGATATCGAAACGGGCACTGAGCTGTTCATGCACGCCGCAGAGCCACCGGGCGGCAGTTGGGTCTTGGACAACCCGTAGCCGTTGGCATTTGGATCGACCCTCCTACACACCGGTCACCAGCAGCTCATTGCTGTCCGGTGTGATCCAACGTCGACTGGGGTGGGCGAGCTAGTGGCTAGCGTACTGCCCGAGCATTGGAACACGCATAAGGCTGCTCGGGCACTCCAAGAGCACCGCGAACAGCAGAGCGGTTCACCGCGGTCGACGACGACGAGATACGCGCCGCTGCAATGGCTGCCGACTGGTCGGTAGATGACGCCGCCACATCTGTTCGGCGTAATGATGGCGCTGCGGCGACGTTACGGCGCTGCGACGACATTTTGTCCTGTTCCGGTCCTACAGTCGGTTGAAGGGGGAACTACCCAATCCACAAGTCAGCCGTCTCCGAGGGGGAACACCATCAGTCTCAACCCTCGCTCGTGGTCGTATTGGACGCGCAACAAGCTGGAAATCCTCGCTGACTACCTTCCCGCCTTCACTACAGCTTCCGGCAGGTCCCCCGAGCGGATCTACCTCGACCTCATGGCCGGCCAACCCAAGAACATCGAGCGCTACACGGGCGCCGAGTTCGACGGCTCACCCATCGTCGCCATGAACACCGATCCGCCGTTCACCCGGCTCCGATTCGGCGAGCTGCGGCCCGGCCGTGCCCGAGCACTCGAAACGCATCTGCGCCAGACATACCCCGGTGACACGCGGTACGACGTCGTGCAGGGCGACTGCAACGTCACCATCGACGGCATTCTTGCCGGACTCGCCGACGTCGCGTGGGCACCCACGTTCGCCTTCGTCGACCAGCAGGCCGCCGAGGTGCATTGGGAGACCATCCGCAAGCTCGCTGCGTTCCGGCGCGACCCGAAGAATGGACGCAAGGCCGAGATCTGGATCCTCATGTCGCCGGCGATGATCATGAAGGGCGTGCGCGGGCAGGGCGGCGTCCCCTACGAGCGGTACCGAGAGCAGGTCGATCGACTCTACGGTGGCGGCGATTGGCGCCAGATTCTGCGCGCCCGCGACGAGCACAAGTTGACGGCACCCGAGTATCGCAACCAGATGATCAACCTGATGCGGTGGAAGCTGCAGCATGAACTCGGATATGCAATCTCGCAACGTATTCCGATGCGGATGCCGAACAAGATGGAGATCTATGACATGGTTTTTGCCACCGACCACCCAGTCGGTGACAAGATCATGCGGCATCTATACAACAAGGCCGCACTGCGCGAACCGGAGATGATGCGACAGGCCAAGGAAGCCAAGTCGGGCCAGTTCTCATTGTTCGACGACGGGGAGGTTGGCGCCGACGACGAAGCAGGCCAGGAACTCTGGAAACCAGAGCCGTGCTGGGACCCCACGAACGCCGACTGGTGGAGTTACGACGACTATCTGGACGAGAACCGCTAAACCGCGGCCGGCATCTCGTCCCAGCGTCGGCCGTCCAACTCGCGTCCTTCGGCCTTCGGCGTCCGGCCGCCCCACTGCTTGAAGAAGAACGCAACCCCCGCGTCCTGGCATGCGTCGCGGATGTCGCGCACCCATGCGCCATCAACCGGACGATGATTCGCGCCGGACTCGCCACCGGCTATGACCCAATGGATTCCGGCAAGGTCGAGCCCGTCGAGGGGCCCGATCAGCGGCTCACACGACAAGAAGCGAACGGCAGCGGGAACGTCGCGCAGATGGTCGATCCGGGGTAACGCGTCCGCATTCTCCACCGAGACGCCCATCCACAGATTGCTTGGCCAGTCGAGACTTTCGCCGAGCCGGCGCAGGCGCAGGCTGCGCTTGGTGAGCACCTGATAGGTGTGCTGCGGCGTATCCCGGCATACGTCGAACACGTCCCGGATGAAACTCACCGGCACACGCGCATGAAACAGATCGGACATCGAGTTCACGAATACAGTGCGCGGCTGGCGCCAGCGACGCGGCTCGTCGAGTGCCCGCGGATGCACGGTGACGCCGAAACCTGGTCCTGATGTACGCGGGTCACCGTCATTCTGATACTTCTCAGAACCCATGGCCTTCAACCGTTTTGCCAACGTCATGGCATAACAGTGGTCGCAGCCCGCGGAAACGCGATCGCAACCGGTCACGGGATTCCAAGTGGCTTCGGTCCATTCGATCGCCGATCGGTCAGCCATGCGCCACCTTCTGCAATACGTTTCGTTGCGTTTTCACTGTAGGACAGCGCGTTCGGCGAGCGCGTCAGGATCGCCGACTCCGCGTTGTCGCAAGTCATGCAACACTATTCGATCGCAGACGATATCGGCAGGGTGCGACAACCCACTGGGCGGCGGTCCGCGCGGCCACCTGTCACCCGAAGCGGCGACAATGCGTGCAGCCGGGGTGACGTGCCATGGCCGGCCCGCAATTGGCCTGAGCCGTTGCATTGAGCACTTGGAACCGTCAGGAAAGTTACGCACGGGACGGTCGCCTACTACGTAAGGTTGAGTTCGAACGCTGCACGCCAGCGTGAAGGAGGACACCCATGTCGAAGGACCACAAGCTGCCTGATCTGGTCGTGTATTGCTCAACGTGCAAGGGATCCCGGGAGGTGACTCGCACGATCGGTGAATTGCACCAACTGGTGTGCGGGCACTACGAAAAGCGCCAGAGGGCCTGACCAGGCGATCGCGCCGCTGCGGCTCGCACGGCAAGGTAGCGCTGCATCGCCGGCCCAGCGTGTATACGGACGAGCAGCATTCGCCGATACCCGCGCATCCACAACTTCGCCAGTACCAGCGAGCGGCCGGCGTACGGGTTGCGTGCGCCGGGCTCTGCCAGTGAGCCCTCGTACAGGGCGCGCGTCGCCTCCTGCCGCATCGTCACTCGACCATCATGTAGCCATGCCGGTCCCGTCCGGCTGATCCCACGCCGACGACCAGGACCACGACGTCCATCAGGCGGCAAACTCCACCTCGGAGGAAGTCTGCGCAGCAACTATCGTTTGGGCTCGGGTAGCCTCCCGTCCCATGCCCAGCCGGGCAAAGCCTCCAGTCGCTTGCGTCGTTCCGGCGGCATGGCGTCAGCGCGCGCGTCAGTCCGTTGGACACTGACCCACTGGCCTAGTCGTATCCCTTGTTCGACATGCTTCTGCGGCACTCGTGAGTGGCCTTCGCGAACGGCAAACTTTTCAAGGAGTGCGCACCTCTCCTCCCACAGATCCTCTGAGAGGGCCCACGTCCACCCTGGTAGCTTCTCCAACCTGCGTTGCCGCTCGGAACTCAACGTGCCTTTCTTGTAGGCGCTTTTTTGCGTACCTATCCATGACGCGACTTGGATCCCGTCGACGCAGTAGCGATAGGGAACCCGAGCAGTGCCATTACGATCGGCGAACCGCTTGAGGAGTTCATATGTCCGCTCCCACTGGTCGGCTTTCGTGTCCCAGGTCCAGCCGGCAAGTGTCTCCAGCCGACGCGCCCGATCGTCACTCTGCCTTCCTGCCCGGTAGGCGGTGCGTTGGGTACCCACCCAGGAACCCAGCGAGTAGTCACCCTGCCGGTACCTTGGTGGGGGTGTGGCGCCGTCGTGGTGCTTCATGTAGTCCACGAGATGTCGGAAGCCTTCCTCCCACTTCGACTCGTTGACATCCCAGACCCAGCCGGGCAGCGACTCCAATCGCTTCGCGTACTCGGGCCGAAGTGAGCCCTTCAAGTAATTCGTTCGCTGGTTGTTGACCCAACCGCCGAGCCGGTATTCGTCTTGAATGAAGGAGTGCGGCACGACGCAGTCGCCGTGAACTGCGGCGTACTCCTGAACCTTTGCGAAACCCTCCTCCCACGCGGCCTCGTGGGGGTCCCACACCCACCCCGGCAAAGCCTCCAATCGGATGGCGCGGTCGTGCCGTAGAGAGTCTTTGGCGTATCGGGTCCGCTGTGTCTGTACCCAAATCGCCAACTGATCGGCTTTGTCAGAGCCGCGATTGGAGCGTGGTACGCGAGCGCTGCCGTTGACGCGGACGTAGTCCTCAAGAGCGGAATACCAGTAATCCCACTGGGAGTCGCGCGGATCCCAGGACCAGTCGCGCAGGGCCTCTAGCCGCGCCTGACGTTCCTCGCCCATATCGCCGTCGCGATAGACAGTGCGTTGAATGGTGACCCACTGCCCGAGTTTGTAGCCGTCGGCGGACCTAAATGACTGCGACACGAGGGCGTCGCCATGCTTCTGCACATACTCCTGAAGGTGGCGGAATCCTTCCTCCCACTGGTCGGTGACTGCGTCCCAGATCCAATCGCGGAACTCCTCCAGTAGGCGAACACGGGCAAGATCAAGGTTGCCCTTGTTCCGGCGGTATCGCTGTTGCGCCACCCACTGCCCAAGGCGGACTCCGTCATACATCTCCTTCGCGGCTGGTCGCGTGTGGCCGTGTTCGGCGACGTATTTCTTTAGTAGGGCGTACTGAAAGGACCACTTGTCGCTTCTCGTATTCCAAGTCCAGTCAGGCAATGCTTCTAACCGCTGTATTCGCTCCGCGGGGAGTTCCCCTCCTGAGTGCGCGGAACGTTGCGTTGTGACCCACGCGCCGACCTGGAATCCGTTGAAGGCACAGTCCTTCGGAACGCGAGCAGTGCCGCTCTGCTCGACATAATCCTGGAGTCTCGCGAAACCTTCCTCCCACAGGGCGTCACGCGGAGTCCATGTCCAACCAGGCAATTCCTTAAGCCTCTTTTGCCGTTCTTGAGACAGCCTCCCGCTGTTGTAATGGGATCGCTGCTTGGCTACCCAGGCCCCTAGCCGGTTGTCGCCGACGGTAAACGTGTACGCGGGACGGGCATGACCGTGATCGGCGACGTAGCCTTCCAATAGCCCGAACCAGAACTCCCACGGCGCAGTAGTCGCATCCACCATGTGCACCCGGAAGGCGTTGACAAAGTCCTCGCCCACACCGGCCGGCACATCGACGCGGATCTTGCTGGGGAGTTCGGGCCTGCCGCCCTTGCGGCCCATCTCCCGTCGCAGGGCGTCGAGCTGCTCACCGAGCTCAGTGTCGTGCGCCCGAAGGGCCTTGATGACATCCCAAACCGGCTTGAATGCCGAAGAGTCCAGCGCGACCTGGGCGTCTTCCTCGGTGTCGATGAACACTGGGATGACGACGGTGCCAATCGTTTTGGTTTTGGACTTGCGGATGGCGCGACCCACCGCCTGCACGATGTCCACTTCTGCGCGGCGCGGGTCGATGAAGGCCACCCCATCGAGGGCGGGGACGTCGACTCCTTCGGCCAGACATCGCGCGTTAGCAAGCAGGCCGCGTTCCCCATCATCGAGTCTCTTGAGGTGCTGGATCAACGTGGCGCGTTCGCCGGCGGACATCTCACCAGAGGCGTACTTCGACCACAGCGAGCCCTTGGGTCGGTGCCGGGCGGGCATCCAGTCCAGTACGGCAGGCATCGACCCGGCGAACTCACGTGCGGCCTTGACCCGGCCGTGGAAGCTGATCACTCGGTGCAGATCGAACTTGCGCATCGCCTTCGCCAGGCCGATCTGCCCGGCCAGTGATCCGGCATCGGTGATTTTCTCGCCGTCGAAGGTCACCAGGGTGCCGCGCTCCGCCCAATCGAGGTAGGTGGCGTCGTCCACTCCAATAACTGCCACCTGATAATCGGTGAGCAGCTTGCGGTCGATGGCTTCACTGAAACTCAGCCGATGAAACACCTCACCGAATCGGGCGTGGTCGTCCATTGACGCGATCTCATAGTCTGCGTCCTTGGCCTCGCGCAGTATCCGGCCTGTGAAGTAGCGCGGCGTAGCGGTCATAAACAGGCGCCAGCGCGCCCTGATTTCCTCCGGGTCTAGGACCGTGGCAAAGTCCGATGACACTGATCCAGCGCACCGATGAGCTTCGTCGGCTATGACGAGATCAAACTGAGGCACCCGGCCCAGATTGAACGCTGCCGCGATCTGTGGGGAGGATTGATAGGTGGAGAACACGATGCGTGGGCCCGACCGCTTCCGCAAGAACTTCGCGATCACTGCTGGGTCGGTGGTCACCGGCACACCCATATCGCTCGTGTGCGACACCGCTGCGTCTTCGCCGAGACTGCCGACAGTCTCGTCGCTGCACACCGGCAGCGCGGCGAAAGGCCTCTTCCGATCAGCGGTTTGCCACTCCCGCATGGTCTGCTTCAGAAGCGACAGCGAAGGTACCAAGACCAGCGCGCGTTCAGCCTTGAGTCTTTCGGTGATGAACCAGGCGGTCAGAGTCTTGCCGGTGCCACAGGCCATGATGAGTTGGCCGCGATCACTGGTCTTGAAGCCCTTCACAACTTCGTTGATGGCCACGCGCTGGTAGTCCCAGGGCTTTTTGGGTTTCGGCGGCTTCGAAGGCCTTAAGGCAGCCGGGGTGCTGGGCCAGTCGAGGTAGTCGTCGGCTTCGCGCAATTGAGTTAGACCGATGAAGGGGATTCCGAGGTCATCCATCAGGCGCGTCGCGATGTGGTGGCGCTTGTCGGTTGTGGCGATAAGCAAGCGGTGCGTGAATTTCGACCGGCTGGACTCGGCGACGAACTTGTCCACGTCACGCTTGCTGATGCTGTGCGACGATCCGTATGCCTTGGCCTGGATCGCCCACAACTTGCCGTTGTTGTCCTCCGCGACCAGGTCGATGCCGGCGTCTATGCCCCTCCGGCCCGGCCAGTCGTCCCACAACCACACCCGCCGAAGAAGCGGCCGGTAGGTCGGATCGTTCTCTAGGAACCACTGGCAGACGGACTCAAACTGCTTTCCCCGCCGACGATTATCGTCGGGGTCGAATTTCGCGCTGAGTTCACTGAACGTCCCCACGGCACCGAGACTAGAGGCCACGGATTTGCTGTCTGCCTTGATCGGCTCAATCAAATGAGCAGACCTGCGAAGCGGCAGCGTGTTCGCAAACGATGCCGCTGCTATTTTCGGGCATCCACAGCTTTGCGAGCACTACCGACCGCCTGGCAGTCGGCGCTCAGATCATCGACTCGTCCCACGACTCGTCCGGCCTGTTCCTGATCGCCTCTAGCCAGTCACCCGACGTGTCCCTCTCAGGAGGCGGCCGGTCAATCTCCGCGATCGCCTCCGAAAGTTCGCGTGACTGCTTGATCAGCGCAGCGAACGCCGGCCCCGTCGTCGCCGGGTCGTCGAGCACTCGGGCCACACGCGCTTGCAACGCCACCAGGAGCTGACGACGGTCGCCGGACCGAGCAGCCGCCGTCACCGACACCGGCGTCGCCTTCCGGGGCGTCCGCTTCGCCGACGCCGCCTTCCGGGCCGGCGCCTTCCTGGCCGCTGCCTTCCCGGCCGGCCCCGCGCCATCGCCCTCCTTCACAGCCCGCAGTGCCGGCCGCCGTTTCCGCTCGGTCACGTCGTCCTGCCGTACTCAAAAAAGAAAACTGATCGGGCGGGGGGATATTTGCCTATGCCGAGAATGGCGGCGTGGGGGCCCGTCGGGGGTCACCCGCCCTGGGGGTGCCGGACGGCGCGTAGGTGCCGGCCTGCGGGCTGTGTGGCGGCCAGTGTGAGGCTCCGTTTGTGGTGGTCGTACGCGTTGAGTGCCGTACGGAGGCGGGCGACGTCCTGGGCGTCGAGGTCGTACGGGCCGATTTCGAGTTGCAGGCCGGCGGCGTTGTGTGTCAGCCGTATCGGCATCGAGCAGTACGAGTCGGATTCGTCGATGAATCACGCGGCGGGGAAGCCGAAGCAGCTGCGCTCGCGTACGTAGGTGTCTACGACGGTCGTCGGGGGGCGATGATCGTCGACGTAGTGGCCTCACGGCAGCGCACATACGCTACGAAGGTGAAGCGGATCGTCGCCGACTGGATAGACGCGAACGACGAGCCCACGATCGCCTGGCTCCCGCAGCACTCGGTGGAGCCGTCCCGGTACAGCCTGTCGGTTGCAGAGGCGGAAACCATTGCCGTGGTGGCTCAGCGGATGCGGAACTTCGCCGTCTCCGAGGGTATGGAGGACCCCGTCGTTGAGGACGGTGTATGTAAGTTGTGGGCCGACCGTTACCAACCTTTCGACTTAGCACCTCGACTCGACCCCGTGGTCGGATCAGTGAGCGGCATCGGCCTGGCACTGTGGTCTTACATGAGGATGCGCTCGGGCGCTGACGCCATCAAGATCGATGTGCGTGTGAAGAGGGCGCTGCGTGCGTCAGGGTTCCATGTCCCGAATGACGACTACGCCGCCCATGTCATCGCTAAAGCGGCCGCCGCCGAGATCAACGTGTCGCTGCTGGTGCTCGACCAGTTGCTGTGGACATTGGACAGCTGAGATAGGTCGTGAACGTGACAGACGAGCCCTCCGACTCCCTCCTCTCGGCCCTGACGAAGGCCAAGATCACGTCCGAGAACCACCCGTTCATACGGCGGCTCACCGACGCCGTCGGCATCTCCGGGTA
The DNA here is from genome assembly GCF_059812565.1 of Mycobacterium sp. NGS49. Taxonomy (NCBI): domain Bacteria; kingdom Bacillati; phylum Actinomycetota; class Actinomycetes; order Mycobacteriales; family Mycobacteriaceae; genus Mycobacterium; species Mycobacterium sp. NGS49. The sequence continues at coordinate 10,793 of NZ_JCALCX010000026.1, forward strand.
TCGCGCAGTGGAGAGGTCCGACAAGCCGTACGTCATCGCAACCCGCCGCGACGGGCTCCGCGATCTGCACATCTATTGGGGCTATACGACCGGATTCACCACCAAAGAGGAAGCCGTTCGTGTCGCGGGCGGTGTGGGCACAGTCGGAAGCAGCAGTTCACCGAAGGGCACCTGGTACGTGACGCATCCCGTGAACAGGGTCTACTCCGGCGCTGAACGCTCCCGCACTGTGCGGCGCGAAGCGGGGTTGTGCCAAGGCTGCCGTCAGCAGTTGCCGATAACAGGGGTATGCGACAACTGCGAATGAAAACGTCCTCGCCAGTCGCTACAACCGCCAGGGGTAAGAGTTGGAGCAAACACCAGAGCAAATACCAGGGTCTGCCGAGAGTGGAACCCGAAACATGAGCACTGCCAACAAAATTCGTTTGGTGCAGACGGGTCTGGGCGCCACCGTCGCGGCCTTCGCCATATCGGTCGTCGTGGCCGGCCACTGGTGGACTACGCCACCGCCACCGCCACCGCCACCACCTCCGCCGCCGTCAGTCAACGTTCCACTGCTGAAGCAGGAGGTCGTCGGGCTGTTGCGAGATCGGTTAAACACCGACGACGCGTTCAAGGAATACGGGATCACGGTGGCCGACGACATGACGCTGATCAACATCGACATCAACAAATACGACGGGCTGGCAACTGTGCACACGCGCAAGGGCACCCAAAAGTTCCTCGAGGTCATCGTGTTGGCCGACCCTAGTGGCGCGATGATGTACCACATGGACCCTGGGTCGGTGACAAGCCTGATCGAGGCGGCCAGCAAGGAGAAGCAAGGCGGCTAGTAGCGCCGGCCGGCGCAGCCCCCCATTTCCTTAAATGTTGCGGGCTCTCAGTAAAACCACTGGCCGACGTCGGCGGTTTCGCGGCTGGTGTCGGCGCTGTGATCCACCTCCGACAAGGGCACTGCGGTCTCGTCCGGAACGCCGGCCATACCGGGGTCGGCCTGGATGAGGGACACCCAGCGCTTGCGGGCGCCGCGGTGATCTTGCCTCTGTTCACGGCGTCATCTACCGCAGCCTCCACCTTGGCCTTGGTAGCCGGATACGTGTCGTCCCAACCGGGGAATAACTCGTCTGCTGACCACTCGGGAGGCAGAAAGTTTGAGGGCATCACGTCGTGACAGCCTTGGGATGCTGGGCCAGGTACACCTCGCCCATACCCCCAGACCCCAGAACCGGACAGACTTGTACCCAGCGAAGGTCTGTGAGTTCACGCACCCGCCTTTTCGCCCAGCCAGTATCGATCTGGCAAAAGCTGGTACGCATACTTGAACCGTTCCGCGCGATCCCCCACGGATTTCGGGCTCTTCCGGGGTTCCTGCCGATGCCGTCGGGGCTACTTGGTCGTTAGCTGTGAGGTCCAGCGACCCGCTGCAGGTGTTGACGGGAGTAGTCCGGCAGCCGGTTCTTCGATGCGTGCCGCTAGTCAGCCATGTCGTTCACGTTTTTCTGACACCGCCGCGCGGAAGCCTTCGGCCAAATCTTCACCGGTGAGCTCCCGCAAGCTCCGCAGTTGCTCCTCGGTGATGTTGACCTCGTCGCTGGCGAGCAGCTCGTCGAGTTCGGCGGTATCAAGGCGGTCATTGCGGTGGTCACGCGCCTTTTCCACGACGTTGCGGACGAACCCGGCATTGCCCAGCTTGTCGATCTCCCGGACGAGATCACCGTCAGCCGTCATGGTTTGCTCGGCGTAAAACCTTTCGAACTCGGGTCGCAACACCTCGACGGCTTCGTCGGTCGTGACATCGTCATCTTCGCTGACCATCAACTTGGTCAAGCCGATCAGCTCGGCCGGGGTATAGCTGTGGAACTCGATCACCGTCGAAAAGCGCCGCCGCAGACCCTGATTGACTGCGAGCATTTTCTCTGTGGCCTTGGCGTAACCCGCACCGAACACGACCAGTTCCTCGCGATGATTCTCCATGTACAGCAGCAACGTGTTGATGATCGCGTTGCCGTAGGGATCACCTTGGGAGTAGCCGGTCTCATGCAGCGTGTGCATTTCGTCGAAGAACACTGCCCCGCCGAGTGCGCCCTCGAGCATTTCCTCGGTGTTCTTCTCCGCATCAGCCATGTAGCGGCCCAACAGTTTTGTGCGGCTGGTCTCCACCACCAGCGGTTTGCGCAGCACCTTCAGACCGCACAGCTGCTTGGTGAATGCCCTTGCCACCGACGTCTTCCCGGTTCCAGGCGGGCCCAGCAGCAGCGTGTGGCGTGAGGTGATCGGCACCCGTAGCCCCACCTTGGAGCGTGCCAGGTTCACCTTCGTCGTCGACCGGATGCGTTTGATCTCTCGCTTGGCCGTGTCCATGCCCAGCATCGCGTCGAGTTCGGCCTGGCCCTCGGCCAAATACTGAGAGGCCATCTCGGCGTCACGGGCGACTTCGTTATCGCGGGGGCTGGGGGCGCTGGCCGGATCCCAAGGGTCGGTGCGGGACTCGATAGTCTCGGGATCGGTCAGGACCAGACGCCGCGTAGGGTCATCCATCGCCTGGCGCGCCGGCGCGAACTTCGGATCCCGCGAATACACCCGCCGCAGCAACTGCGCGGCCTCGGCCTCCCGGTTCAGGTGGCGCAAACACATCGCCTGCGTGTACAGGATCACGGTTGTCGCCGGCGGCACCCGAACCTCGCGTGCGGCGTGCTCGCCGCGGCGGAAAGCGTCTTCAAACACCCCCAGCGACGCCAGTGCCGTGGTGGCCATCGCTGTGGCTGCGCACTCGTATTCCGGCCGGTACCAACGCTTGTCCGCGGGAAACGCCCGCAGCACATCAGTCCAGCGTTGAGCGCAGAAATGCAGCAGGCCCGACACATAGCGATGCAGGTCGGCATCCAGTGGATCCGCCGGCGTGCCCCCGGCAGTGAGCAGCTCGTCGGCCTGGCCGTAGCTGTGTTCGCGGATCAGTACGGTGGCGAACGCTGCGCGCAGGGAATCCGCCGAGAAGATCGGCAGTTGCAAGAACAGCCCATCGAAGACCGCGGGGCGAAATTCGGTGCCCGCCAACCCGAGTCGGCGGATCTCCCACCCGTACGACTCTGCGGCCCCCCACGCGCCGGCTAGGACCTCCAGGGTGTCTTCACCGGTCAGAATCCTCCCCAGCCATCCATCGCACACACTGGGATCGGTCCGCGTCACCGTTGCGAACATGTCGCGGGCCACTCGATCGTTGTGACTGGGCACCAGGCCGCCCACACCGATCCCCGACGCCAACAAGCCGCGGCGAAACGCGCTGCGCGCCGGGCTTTCCGCATCGATGCCTGCCATCGCTGCTCCCTCGGGTCTTCAGGCGGCCCGGTGCGGCCGGGCATCGACGAGATGGCGTTCGTAGTCCAGGTCAATGCGCAGACGGTACCGGAACGCCCACGTTCGGATGACGGCGCTGCGCGGGCCATCCTGCTCGAGATGGATGTCGGCGCCGCTGGCCGTACCGGCGGGCACGGTGCGCACGGTCACGGCCGCCCCCTCCGGGGCTGTGCCGGGCACCTGGTCATAAACGACCATCCAGCGCCGCCATGTCGGCGGCAACTGTTCGTCCAGCCCGCCGGGCCCCACCAGCGCCAACCCGGCCCCGGTGACCTGATTCCACTGCTGCGGCCTGTCGGTGTGCACCAGAACCTGATAGCCCGTCGCGGCCGCGCGCAGCGCAACCTGGACCGTCAACGCGAGCTCACCGGCGATCGTCACCGTCGAGGCCGCCGTGGGGGAGCCCAGATCGACTAACAACGGATGCCCGGTCGCGTTACTGCCCACGATGATGCCGGTAGCCCCGATCGCGACGTCTAGCGACTCGGCGTCATCGCTGAGTTCGCGGGACGGCACCGCCAAAGGTGCGGTGGCGGTGATCGATCCGGCCGCCAACCCCACATCATGGCGGCCGGTCAGCGGGTTCAATCCGCTCAACGGCGGCTCGGGCAGCGGGCCGCCGGTGTGATAGCGCACCACCACCCCCACTGTCGTGGCACCGTCGGGGGTCGGGCGCAGCTGCACGGTGACCGCCGTCGCATCGGTGTCCGCAGTCCACAGCCGGTCCACGGTGTCGCTGGAAATGTCTTGCGGTGACATCCAATAGGTCTGCACATAGCCGTTGGGATGACGCAGCCGACCCCACCCGCGGCGAAGCGCTGCCGGATCAGCCCCGGCCAACAGCTCCACGTCAGCCTCCCGTATCTGCTCAGCCGCCAGTACCCGCGCAGGGCAGCGCCGGCTGGTGAGTTCCTGGGCCAGCCACTCCGCCGCGGCTCCCAACGTGGCCGCCACCGACTCCCTCCACAGGATCGCCCGGGCGCTTCGGGTGGCGTCGAATCGCGCGACCAGCCAAGTCCGGCGCTGCCCCACCGCCGGATGATCGCCCACCAGGCTCGAATACACCGCCGCGTAGTTGTGGTGTCGCGCTGAAGCCCGGCGCATTCCGACACTGACAATGTCGATCGCATCCAGGGTGACATCGAACTGGCGCAATCCCTGCGCCACCGCGGCCACCGGCAACGTCGCCAACGAGGCGACCCGATGGTGGTCCAGAGCCGACGGGCTGTGCGCTTGGCCGTCCACGGCCACCACCGCGACCAAATACGGCCCCACACAGCGGATTCCGACCGGCCCCTGCCCGTAGCTGCGGTCATAGTCGGCGGCCTCGCCTGCCGGCGCGCCGACCGCAGCGCCCCGAGACGTCACCGTGCGCCACGCCAACGTCAACAGCGGTGCGCCCCGCCAGCGCAGCAGCGCCGACACGCTCAGCGCTGCCGCCAGCACGGCCCCGACCCACCAACCAGCCCGGCCTGCCACGGCGCTGCCAGCCCACAGCAACGCCACATCGGCGACAAACACCGCCACCACGCGGGGCCATCCAAAAGCCGCGCCCAGCGCGAGCATCGGCCTCATCGTTGCCCCCTGCTTCGCATCAGTGCCGCGCTTCCCAACACCGCGCTGCACACCACCGCCAGCGCCCCGACGCCGCCTGCGGCGACCCACACCGGAGTCATGTCGCGGCCCACCTTCGGTGGTGCGAGCACCAATGGTGACGACAACCGTTGCGGCCCAACCGGTTCCCCCGGTGCAATGTCATAGGTCAACGCGGCGACCGGGTCGATGATCCCGTGCCCGACCCGGTTATCCGCCCCGCGGCCCGGGGCCCGCGCAGTCGCCAACATGCGGTTGATCACCTGATGAGCGGTCAGCTGGGGATACTTGGCGCGCACCAGCGCAGCAACCCCGGACACGATCGCCGCCGAGAACGAGGTCCCGACCGGCGCCACCATCGTGTTGTCCCTGCCTTCAACGGCATTCATCAACCCGTCCTCGCGCGGTGACACGCCCTCGATATCGGTGCCCGGCGCAGCAAGCGACACCCACGGCCCGGCCATGCTGGTATCCAGCGGCGCACCCGTGGCATCCACAGCACCCACAGTCATCACATAGTCGGAGAACCATGCCGGGGTAACCACCGTCGTCACCCCCGCCCAGTCCCGAGGATCGTTGGGAGTCAACGGGTCATACACCGGGTTCTGTTTGCAGTCACTGTTACCGCTGTCCCCGCTGTTGCCCGCCGCCGCCACGATCACCGCGTTACGGTCCACGGCGGCATAGCGGATCGCAGCCCCCAGTTCACGCTGGTCGATGATGTTCGTCGCGCTCATGCACGACACTTCCGAGATATTGATCACCGCCGCGCCCAGATTGGCCGCATGAACGATGGCCCGTGCCATAGTGCGGATGTCGCCGGCTTTGCGCCGCGTCGCCGGGTCCTGGTCCCCGCCGAATGCATCCTTGGGGCTGAACGCCCGCGAACTCTGCCTGATCGCGATGATCTGCACACCCGGGGCCACCCCGCTGAACCCGTCCGCCGCAGGGGGCGGGGGTCCAGGGGGCGGGCCGGGCGGCGGCGGTTCACCACTGGTCGCAGGCGCGGGGTCCTGCGCGGCGCCCGGCACTGTGATCGGCGGTCGCACGCCGGCCCCGGCCGCGGCGATCACCGGCGAAGCCGACCGGTGCCACAGCGCCGGCCCCTCCTCCGGCGGCGGTGGAGGAGGCACCTGCAGCGTCACCGTCTGCGGCGGCGGCGGGGGCGGTGGGGCCTCGGTGGTCGGTGCCGAGTCGGGCCGACGCGTCTGCCGCGGCGCCGGTAGCGGGGTCTTGCCGTCGGCGGGGGCGGCCGCAATCAGCGAGGCCACCACCGTGCCGTGAGCATCGCAGTCCGACAGGCCATCGCCGCCGGCCACCACGTAATCCCCGCCGCCGACGAGATCGGGCAGTCGCGGATGCGGACTGACCCCGGTGTCGATGACCGCCACCTTCACTCCGCTGCCGCGCCCGAACCGCCACGCCTCAGCCAAATCCAGCATGTCCATGAAATGTGGTTGCACCCGGTAGTCGGTGCCCGGCAGCGTCCCCACCCGCGTGCAGTAAGCGCCCTGGCGCATCGGCTGATCCGGACCGGGCGGGCGATCGGCAGGCAACGCGGCGACGTCGATCTGCGGCGGCTCCACCGCCGTGGCCGTCGGCGCGGCAACCCACATCGCACTCCCACTCAGCGCCGCCACGCTCAGCCCCGCGGCGACCGTCTTGCGGCAACCCTCCACCGACATCACCGCCCGCCTACCGGTACCGGATCGCGGCCAGCACACCCATGAGCCAGAACCCCAACGGGAAAACGGCGGCCAGACAAAGGTATTCGATCCACTCCACGACTTTGCGGAACGTCGGGGTGTAAAACCGGGTCGGCACCACCACCCCGGCCACCAGTCCCGCCACCGGCACGGCAATCATCGCCGAGGCCCCGACCACCAACGCCGTGACCGTCCACAACCCCACCACGTAACGGCCCGCCACACCGCCCACCACCGCGACGGGCGCCGCCGCCAGCACCGTGGCCTGCCACCGATCGGTGAACGACCGGCCCCGCAGCAGCACAGCCACCGCCGCCAATCCCGCAACCAGCAGCGGCAGCCATCGCCGCGGCCCATGCGGATCGCACAAGCCCACGCAACACACCACCATCAGGGTGGCCGTGGCGATCAGCAGCCCCGACAAATAGGCGTGGGCCCGGTCGGTGCACACCACCACTTCACGCACCGACTCCGGCCCGTCATAGGTGGCGAGGCCGCCGGCGGCCACCACCTTGTCTGACGGCAGGTCCGGGCGGGTCTCAAAGATCCACCGACCCGACGCCGACGGGAACACCGGCAACCGGATCCCCGCCGCCCACCGCGCCACGGTCGGCGCCAGGTGCATCATCAGCACCGACGCCAGCAGCGCAGTGGTCAACAGGGTCACCGCCGAGGTCACCAGGAACATGCGCGCCAGCGCGGCCAGACCGGCCGCCGCACCGGCCACGACCACCGCTGTCCCCAAGGTGATATAGCGGCCGGTGAACCGGACAATCAGCACCGCCGCGCTGATCAGCGTTGCCACACCCAGGGCCGCATGCGGCGCCCCGACCGGTCCCGGCACCACCGCTGCGGCACCCACCCCCGCCGGTACGGCACCGGTCAGCAGCAGCGTGTCGCCGATTCGGCGAGGTTCCGTGCGCCTCGCGCGCGCCACGATGATCATCGCCGCGGTGACCAGCATGACCGCCAGGGCGCCGCAGAACAGGCTCGGCCACCACCCCGGGTGGCCATAACGCCACGCCAGCATCAACACCGAGGCGCCCAGCACGCCGGCGACCACCATCGCCGCCCCGACCCGCCCCGCCCAGGCCGGCGTCAGACCCGGCCACCGCCTGGTGAGCTCCTCGGCCACCGCCGAGGTCACATGTTCGACCACATTGATCCGCGCCTCACTGTCAGGCACGAACCGAAGCCACAGGCGCGTGCCGTCGCGGACACCCTGATCGGCCAGCGATCGCGATGGTTTGAGCGCGGTGCCGTCCACCCAGCACAGCGCCCACCGGCCCCGGTCCTGCCCGGCGGTCATGGCGGGGCGCCCCAGCTCGTCGAGCCGGGCATTGATCACCTCGACCAGCGCCGACATCTGCACCGACACCGGCGCGCAGGCATCCAGAACCACACCGACTTTGGTCGTTGCGGCCGTCACCGCCACCAGCACCCGCGGCGGTAACACCGCCGCCGGTGTGCCCGCGGCGTCGTGCTGCTCGGCGCTCACCCGTGCAGCGCTCCTGCGGTGGGGAATCCGTCGGCCAGTTCGGCGGCCAGGTCGATCAGCGCAGAGCGCGTCCGTGGTCGCAGCCCACCGAAGTCCAGCGGCTGCGCGTCGCGAAGGTGCGCGTCGAAGGGAATGACCTTCACCGCCGCCACCCGCGGACCCAATGTTTGTGTGACGTGCGTGATGAACTTCTTGTTCGCGCACCGGTAGGCGTCGTTGAGCACGATCACCGAACGCTTCAACAGCTCGTGCCCGTTGCGGGCGGCTAACCAGTCCAGCGTCTTTTCGACCGCCAGGCCCCCTTCGATGTTCATCGATCCCACGATCATCAGCGCGTTTGACGCCGACAACACCGACGGGATGACCGGATGGTCGATTTCAGCCCCGCAGTCCACCAGTGACAGCTGATAGAAGCCTTGGGTGCGCGCGATGGTGTCGGCGAACGTCTCCGGTGTCAGGGTCAGCGGATGGGCCACGTTCTGGTTGCCGGCCAGGACCTCGAGCCCTTCCTCGTTGTGGCCGAAAAATTGCCGGGCGATGCTGTAGCTCGTCAAGTCGCCGTGTCCCAGGAATTCCCGAATGGAGGACGGTGCCTTGGTGCCATCTGAGACCAAGCGGCCCAAGCCCCCGTAGGTCGGGTTGCCGTCGACGGCGATGACCGGTTCGTTGCGGAACTTGCGCAGTGTGGTTCCCACGGCCGCGACCAGCGTCGTCTTCCCCACACCGCCCTTGATGGAAATGGCGCTGATCTGGTAGACGCCCGGGATGTTGGTCGTGATCCGTGCCGTCTGGTCCCGCAATGTCCGCTCGGCCGGGCCCGCGCCCAAGTTCACCTGATGCATCGTCGCTGCGTAAACCGCTTTGCGCCAACCCATTTCGGGTGGCCGCCGGCGCTGCTTGACGACCTCGCCGACTTGAATCTGCCGGTGGCCGTATGCCGCGGCATGAGGGTCGGCCTGCGGGGCCCACCGCTGGGCCGCGGCGGCTACTTCATGCTGGTGCACGGCCGGGAGCGGCGGCGCCGGCTCGGGCCGGTTACCGCTGTCGGGCAGGTGCCCCACCCCGGCGGCCCCGGCTCCGGTGGGCGGGGCAGGCGCCGGGGGCGCTGCGGTGCGTTCGCTGGCCGGCGGCGCGAATGACGGCCCCGAGGGCAGCGGCGCCACCTGAGGCGGTCCCGCGGTCTCGATCCGGGCCTGCGGCGGCGCGACAGGGGCCGGCATCGACGGCGCACCCGGCTGTGGGGCCGGGCCGGCGGGATTGGCGCGGTCCGGGCCATCCGGGGGCAGGTAGCGCGCCATGAAATCTGTATTATCGGTAGTCATTCAGTAACCCCATATAGTCCGTTCAGTGTGACCGTCTGCGCCAATCTTATGACGCGAATTCTCGCTATACCACGGCCACCCGATATTTTCCGCGAATCTGTTTGCTGGAATCTCTTCTGTCATGGCCGGCTGTGTCACGAGGCGGTACCCTTTCACCCCATTCTTTCGTGGGTGTCCCAGGACTTCACCGGCACACTGTCCAGAGCCGACACCACCCCGTGACGCACTTGCGCCGCATTCGCCGGACCCACCGCCATCCACTGCTGCTGGCTACCGCGCGGCGGATTCACCCGGTACAGCGCCACCCGGCCCGCGTCGGTGTCGCGCAAGTCCAGTACCGACTCACCGGGTGCCGTCGTGGCATCGATATAAGCCCGCCCGTAGAGCACCGCCTCGGCCACCGGCTCCTCGAGCGCCTGCGCCACCTGCGCCAGCGCCGGCCCGGCCAACCCGACCGACCTGAGCGCCGCCTGGCGGCTGGCGGCAGTACTGGCCCCGGCCAATTCGGCTGCCGCACTGCAGATCCCGTCCAACGGCACATTCACCGCGCTGATTGCCGCAGGCTCCGCGCGGTGCACCGAGTCCAACGCCTCACACACCAACCGGCTTAACCAGTCCGGATCCACCACGGCGCAGTCATTGATGGTGACGTGTGAGTCGGCACGCACCGCCGACGCCCAGCGCCCGTCCCGGCGGGCCAGCACGATCCTGAGTTGCCCCTCCGGGATCGAGCGCCAGGTGGCCGGATCGTCCAATGCCACCGGGGCTGACCAGCTCATCGGCCCCTGCGCCACCAGGACGATGACCTCCACGTCAGGGGTGCCCAGCACGCGCATGCGGGCTGCGATGTCCGGGCGCACGACGGCGCCCTCGTCGCAGATGCCCTCATCGACGAGCACACCCAGACCCGGGTGCTGCATCACCCACTCCATCGAGCGCGGCTGCCCATAGGGCCGGCCGCGCAACTCCGGAGCAAGCCGACCCACCCCCAGCAGCGCCTGTAGCAGCCACAACCCGTCGAGGTTGACGGTGATGTCACCGGCAGTCCCGTTCACCGCGCCAACTCACCCTTCCTCAACGAAACGCGGCGGCACCAACAGGTGCCGCCGCGCCGGGGCCGCCCGGATCTATACCGACGACCATGCAGAACTGACCGCACCGTCGGTGCCGTGCATGTTATTACCGGCGGTCTGCACCTTAGCCCCGTGAGCGTTGGCCTGCTCGTAAATGACCTGGAAGTTCCGGCCCAATTGGGTGATGAACTCCTGGCAGGACGCCGACCCGGCGCCGCCCCAGAAATCGCCGGCGGCCAGCACGTCACGCGCAATGCTCTGATGCTCGGCCTCGAGCGCGCAGGCCTGGGCGCGGATCGTCGCACCGTGGGCGTCGACGTCACCGAACTGGTAGTTGATGGACATGGTTCACGTTCTCCTGACGGTGGTGGTTCTCGTCCGCGGCTAGCTGCTCAGAACCTGCTGGGACGCCTGTTCCTGCTGCTCGTAGTTGTCGGCGTCACGGATCAGCCCGTCGCGCACGCCGTGCAGCATGGTGACGATGTTGCGGAACGCCTGATTCATCTGGCCCATGGTGTCCAGCGAGGTCGCCTGGGCCTGACCGCTCCAGCCGGCACCGGCGATATTCTGCGATGACGCCCACATCTTGCGGGCCTCGTCCTCCACCGTCTGGGCATGCATCTCGAAACGCCCGGCCATGTCCCGCATCGCGTGCGGGTCGGTCATAAACCGTGTTGTCATATCCTTCTCTCCTTAATTAACCGGGGATTGCGCACTATTTTTCAGCGTTGCTGTGACCCAAGTCTATTGGCCGTTCACAACGTCGGGCAACGGCGGCCGATGGCCAGTTTCAAAGAAAGTTCGAGACTCTGTGGAACGCCATTCCTGTCCCTTTAATCCCGAGCGAGATTAGTGGCGGTCAAACACTTTCACCGGGGTCCCGTACCGGGGTGTGCTAGCGCCGTCGCTGCCACGTCCACCCAGCCCGGCCGCCATCGGTGCGCCTCCGTACATGCCCGCACCCGAGGCAGAGGCGGGTACCGCCGCCCCCGTCGCCGCACCCGGTGGCGCGACCACGGGCGCTGCAGCCCTGGCGGCTGTCGTGCCCGATTCGCTGGGCCCACCGGCTGTCCAGGTCGCCGGCACCGATAACCCGCCCAGTGAAGCCGCGCGCCCCGCCATCGCCTCCACCCCGCCACCGGCCGAGGCCCCGCTGAGCCCGGATAACCCGTAACCCGTGAGGCCACCGGCAGCTCCCGCCCCGCCTGTGCCCATCCCGAGCACGCCAGGATTGTTCAGCATGCCCATGAAGGGGGACAGCAGGGATTGGAACTGGCCCAGACCCCCGGCCGGTGACCCCAGGCCACTACTGAGCGGAGACGAAAGTCCTTGCAGCGCAGAAGGTATCATGGTGACCAGCTGGGGTCCCATGGTCAGCATCGTTTGCGCGTCAAGGCCGGCCGGCAGACCGGTCAACCCGCTGCTCTGACTGGCGAGGTTGAACGGTTGCTGCCCCGCGGCGGTACCGCCCGATTGACCCAGCGCTGCGGCCTGGGCGGCCAGGCCCATCGGATTGGAGTTGGGCAGCGGTGGCAAAAACGGCACCAACGTGCCGGTGATTCCCGCCGCATCGGCGGCGAACCCGTACATCACCGTCGAGTCCTGGCCCCACATCTCGTCGTAGGCGGCCTCGGTGGCCGCAATGGCTGGAGTGTTGACGCCCAGAAAGTTTGTGGCCATCAGCGTCATCAGCGTGTCGCGGTTGGCCTCGATGACCGGCGGGGGCACCACCCCGGCCCGCGCGCCTTCAAAAGCCGCGGCAGCCGCACCCGCCGCGGCGGCGGCCTCCTCGCACTGCTGGGCCGTGGCGATCATCCACACGACATACGGTGCCGCCGCCAGTGCCATCGAAATCGACGACGGCCCCAGCCACGAACCCGCGGCCAGCGCTGAGACCACCGACCCGAACGCCGCGCCGGCCGAGCCCAACTCCACTGCCAGCGCCTGCCACGCGGCGGCCGAGGCGACCAGAGACGACGAGCCCGGGCCGGCATACATCCGCCCCGAGTTGATCTCCGGTGGCACCTCGTAACCGGTCATGGCACGGCTAAATCATGGCGGTGATGTTGAGCGCCTCGGCGGCGGCGTAACTGCCGGCGCTGGCCCCCATCGTCGCCACGAACATCTCGTGCACCACCGTTCCGATGGCCTGGGTCACCTGATACACCCCGGCATGCGTTCCGAACGCGGCGGCCAGCAGGGCCGATGCCGGCTCGGCCGCCGGCGGTATGACGCCCAGCGTGGCCGGGGCACCCGCGGCATTGCCCGCCGCCACGGTGCTCCCGATTGCGGCCAGGCTCGACGCTGTCGATTCCATCGACGTCGGTAACGCTGTCACGAACATACAACCCTCCTGAAACGTCAGTACATCGGAAACATCGTTAAATGGATGATTGGTTCTTGGCCGGAGTCTAGCGCCACCGACTCGGATGCGCGCGGTTCACGACGGACCCATTTCCGTCAGCCCCGGGTCCGCGACCTGCACATATATTCCCGATTCGGTGGTATTCATCAGGAATCCGCGGCCCGGTGGCATCGGGTGCCCCTTCCATCGGGCCTGGATGAAACCGTCATCAGGGTCGGAATCCATCACCAGCAGCGGAGCCCGGGACTCCCGCAGCCTGCGAAGGACAGGATCGGCCCCCATTGCCGAGACGAACCCGCCGAACGCGCGGGTGTAGATGATCCGCAGCCCCACATCGGCCCCGGACTCCACGAAACGCGCGATGGGTTCCAGCGGGGAATCAAAGCCGGGCGGGAGGCGCTGGGCGTCGTCGATCACCAGCCAAATCTCCGGGCCCGTCCAGGTGTGCTGCGCGATCGGGCCCGCCGGTGGGGTGTCGTCGGGCTCGCGGGCGGCCAGCACCGCGGCCAACTCCGCCATCCGCTGCTTGATCGTCGACGGAGTGGAGGCGAAGCGGTGTACATAAGGCGGGCCCAGCACATTGTGCAGCTGCCGGCGAGGATCGATCAGCCACACCTGCACCGCCTTGCGGCCATCGGAGTGCGGTGCATGCCCCTCAGCGGCCGGCGCACACGCCCGGGCGAGCTCGGTCATGATCACCGCGCACGCCGAGGTGCGCCCGCACTTGCCCTGCCCGGTGATCAGCAGATGCTGTCCCTCGAAGTGCACCGGCTGCTCGGTCTCGCTCAGCGCCCACACCAGCGACTCATCTGCGCTGGAAACGGCGCCGGCCAGCGCCGTCAGCTCCGCCGGCGTCACCCGCTTGGGAAGGCGGCGCACCCTGGGCGCCGCGCTGAACCGGGCCGCCCGCGCGCTCACCGCCTCGACGACACTGCGTGAATCGAACCCGTCGCCCGTTGCGGCGTCGGTGGTCGGGCGTGCCATCAAGGTGTGCAAACCCACCGGGTCCGCGCCGCGGCGCTCATAGTTCTGCGCGATCATGCCCCGGCCCGGACGGCTCGCCGGAACCGTGTCGGCCATTCGCGGCTTGACCAGCACCGCATCGGTGGTCTCACCGAGGCGAAGTTCGACCCGCGACCCCACCCCGAAGCTGTTGCGGACCTCCGGGCGCAACTCGCTGGTCTTGCTCACCGTGACCACCACATGAATCCCGAAGGTGGGCCCCTCCTTGATCAGCTTGTTGACCGGGTCCAGCAGCACCTCATACTCGCTGGCCAGGCCCGCGTAGTTGTCGATCACCAGGAACACATCGCCGTAGCCGTCGTCGGGAACGTCGCCAGGTTCACCGCCGAACTTGCGTCGCCGAAACACCTCCATCGACATCACCCGGTGTTCGTCAAAGCTGCGCTGGCGTTGCTTGAGCAGATGTGTCAGTTCGAACACGCTGCGGCGCACACCATCCCGGTCCAACGCCGGTGCGACCCCGCCGACGTGCGGCAAACCCGCCACACTGCCCAGTGCGGCACCGGAGAACGCCAGACAGTAGAATTGCACCTGCTCGGGGGTGTGGGTCATCGCGGCCGCGCACATCAGGTCCTGCAGTGCGGTCGTCTTGCCCGAGCCCTGCGCGCCGACAACCAGAACGTTGGCGCCCGGGCCCGACACATCCAGCCTCAACGGGTGCTGATCATGCTTGAACGGCCGATCCACCACACCAATCGGGAACACCAAGTCCGCGGTGCCGGCATAGTTGTCCTGCCAGTTGCGGCCCAGGTGCGCGTTCACCAGCTTCTCAACGCTCCACGGCTCGTCCAACGGAGGTTGCCACAGCCGGTACGGCTCGAAGTCGACTTGGCGAAGCTGATCGATGATGATGCGCGCGACCTTGGGCCGCATCAGCGCCGCATTGACGGCGTCCTCACCCGCGGTGGGCTCCGGATGCGGCGCTGATGCCGGCACACCCGAATCGGGTGCACCGGCGCGGTCCTCACCGGCATCGGAGGAGGGGACGGGTGTCAAATCCGTCGTAAAGAGTTGCGGTGCAAAGTAGGTCACGGACGGGCCAGTTCCCGCGGAACTGTCGTCGTCGAAGTCCTCGATGCCCGGCTTGCGGTACTCCCGCCACAGCCATTCGCCCCGGAACTTCGTCACGTCCGCGTTCGACGGCGTGCCGTGCAGGAAATAGCAGTCACCGGACTGTTTCAGGTTGACCGCGTTGGGCACGCCCACCGCCGTCGCCGCCGCCTGGGTCTGCGCTTTCAACGCCAGCCGGTACCCCATGTTTCCCAGCAGCTTTTCGGCCCGGTTGTCGATCTCCTGGCTGGCGATCAGTAGATGGACCCAATACGAGCGGCCCTGCCGGCAGATCTGATCCAGGGCGTCTTGAACGTCGGCCGCCATCATCTTGAACAGCTCGGCGAACTCGTCGATGATGACCAGCAGCACCGGAAGTGGCGGCAACGGCTGCTGCCCCGAGGCCAACCGGGCCGCGCGCATCTTGTTGTACTCCGTGGCATCATCGGCGCCGGCCTTGTCGCACAACGCTTTACGCCGCGCGATCTCTCCCCACATGGCGTCGACAAACCTGTCCAACAGGCTCTGGTCGTCCTCGAGGTCGGTGATGATGTGCGCTACGTGCGGAACGCCGGCGAACGGTTTGACGCCCGAGCCGCCCTTGAGGTCGGCCAGCATCAACTGAAGGTTCTGCGGAGGATGCCCCAGCACCAGCGACACCAGCGCAGTGCGCAGCATCTCCGTTTTCCCCGAGCCCGTTGTTCCCGCCATCACCCCGTGCGGGCCGTGGCCCCCCTGCGATGACTCCTTGAGGTCCAGGAAGAACAGCTCTCGGTTGTCCGCTCGGTTGCCCAGCGGAATACGCAGTCGCTGAGCGGAATTGATGTCACTTCGACTCGCCCACAGCGCCTCGAAATCGATGTTCGCAGCATCGTCGATCCCGTAGTGGGCCAGGATGTCTCGCGCCATGAACCGGTCCGCGCTGCTCATGTCCAGGGTCTCGTAAGCTTCCGCCAACCGCCAGCGGGCCATCCGTTCGGCGAAGGCTTCGGCGTCATCGCGGCTCATCTGGTCGGCGACGGCGAAAAACTGCGGGCGGTGGGCCTCCTTGGCGTCCCAGGTCACTGGGTCGCGCGGAACCGCCGTGATGGTCCCGTCCCCTGAGATGTCCAGCACCCGCTTCGGGTCAGCGCAGGCCGGCACCAGGGCGTTCCCGCGCACATCGAAGAACGTCACCCCGCTGATTCCGGCGCTATCGCCCAGCCGATCCCAGCCCTGGTCGGTGTCGCAGACGATGACTGTCTGCGGCAACGGTGCGATCGGTTCTTTGAGCGCCCCATGTCGCGCCCTGAACTCGCCGCGCCCCCGCAAGGCCAGCGCCTCCTGCTGGGCGGCGAGAAAATCCGCCACCGACCCGTACACCATCCGTACCGGCCCGGCGCCGTCCTCAGCGGCCGTGTCACCGGCATGCGGCAGCCACTTCACCCAATCCCATTCCGCCGCATCCGATGTCACCACGACAAGCCGAACGTGATCGCTGCCGTGGAAAAACGCCAGCTGACAGATGACCGAGCGCATCAGCCCCAGCACCCGCTGCCGCGGCCCGCGCAACGCATAACCCGGCTCGACCATCAACGACACCAACGCCGGCGTGCCGTAAGCCACCGTCTGATAGCGCACGAACTCCTGCAACACCTTGCCCGTCACCGGCTCCAGCTCGATATCGGTCGGCATGTCTTGCGGCTCGGCGAATCTCGCCGCCCCGGACTCCACCAGATCCGTCATACCCACGCCCACGCGCACCACGCCGAACCAGGTATCGGTGCCGTCGGCCTTGCGTTCCCACATCCGCACGCTGCCCAGGCTGGCCTCCAGCGTCGCAGGCGGTGGGTGATACCACCGGTAATTGGCATCCAGGCGGTCCGCCATCTCCGCGGTGCTGGTCCGCAACTGGTCGACCACCAACAAGAACCTGGCCCGCAACGCATCCAACTTGGTGCGCGACAACTCCTGCGAACCGCCACGGCCGGTGAACAGCATCGCCAGCAGACCGCCGACCATCAGGATCGGGAAGAACGACCCCGCCCCGGTGAACGATCGCGCACCGCTGGCAAAGCTCATCCCCACCATCGCCCCGACCAGGCCGATCAACCCGATCACCAGCACCACCGTCCACCACGGCTTACCCTCCGGCGGAGGCGTTTTCAGTGGCGTGGGAAGCTCAATCGATGCCGGCTTCAGTTCCGGCGCAGCAGCGGGCTTGGACCGGGCGAACGCTTCCTTCACTTGGGGATCTCCAATGGCGCAGGGTTACCGTCCACCGGCAACGCGTTGTGCCGCACCAGTGCATCGGTACGCGACAACATCGGGCCGGCCGCCAACAGCCGCAACACCGACCACGGAGCCGGCCGCGGAGGACTCGACAACCCCAATGCCCTCAACGTCTCATCCTCGCGAGCCACACCGAACCTCACCCCGGAATCGGACACCCACCACAACGACTCAGCCGTGGACGATGACGGTGAATTACCGGTGGAAACAACGTAATTAGCGAAATCCCGACCGAAAAACACACGATCGGCCTGCAACGCCGAACCGCCGGCTTTCACCAGTTCAACCACCTTGCCGGTATCAGAGTCGGCCACCGGGATGGTGGGCCCCACAATCAGCGACGTCGACGCCATCGACTCCCCAGACACCCTCTCCCAATGCCAGCACGCCGACGCATTCACCTGGCTATCCACCACGCGCGGCGGGGCCGGCGGAAACGCCGACAGATCCAGCACGTTGACGACGGGCAGTTTTGCCAACACCGCACCCGCGACAACCGGCGTCCCCACCCCGGCCGGGCCCGCATTCTGCAACACCTGCGCCGCCAACGCCGACACCGGCTGCACACCCTCGGCAAGGACCACCGAATACGCCGTCTGACCACCGACCTGCGGAGTCGCCACCACCGTCCCCACCGGTCCCGGGGCCCCAACGAACGTCGCCGGTGACCCCGCACCGGCGATCACCGGCACCGACAACACCGGACCCACCGCAATCGCATCAAAGAGCGCCCGGCTCATCGGCCGCGCCGACGACAACGCCTCGGCCCCCAACCCCAACGCCAGCAACACCGCACGTGAGCCCCGGTCAATCAGCGAACGGCGACCATCGCGGATCAGCCACACCTCGTCACCGAACCGGCGCACCAGCGCATCATCAGGGCCCACAACACGGCGGCGCTCCCCCAACTGCGGGCGCCCGTCGATCACCGTCACCGTCACCGGTTCGGGAGCTCCAGCGCCCAACGCCTTAGTGATCTCATCGCACACCAACCACGACGACCGCGGCGGGGACGTCGCCGACATCTCCTGCGGGGCCCCCGCAATACCCACCAGAGGACCGCGGGGGCGGGCGTCGATTTCACTGCGCCGCACCCGATCCGGAATGGACGGCGCACCGGCGATCAGCCGGGCCGACACCAGATTCAGCGCCGGATACAGCTTGTCGCCCACCTGCACGTACAAGGCACCGGAATGCTGGTCAGCCAAAATCCGAGACGAGCCCGCCGAGCTCGCCGGCCGCACGAACGACAAGAACAACGCGCCCAGACACAACACCGCCGTGGCCGTCACTCCTGCCAGCAACGCCATCGACTGGCGCCGCCCCGGCTCGGCCTCCATCCGCACCCGCCGCCTGGTCATCGCCAACACCGCGCGGCGGGCAAAGAACTGGTGCCCCGACACCTGCACCCGCGTCGAGAGCACCAGACCACGGCCCGGCCGCCGATCCTCCTCAGACCTGCTCACAGGCTCTATCTCACTCACAGCCGGTACACCTCGTCGCCACGGGCATGCCCGCCGCCATTGGTCGCGATATGGACGTGATCCATGTGGTTCTGCGTCGCAGACCCGCGGTTCTCCATCAACTGCGACGACCCGTCCGGGTTGTATAACGTCTGATGCCAAATCACGTGATTCAGGTTGAACTGGTGGGTGTGCGCAAGCGCGAACCGTAACACCGCATCCCCCAACGCTTTGCCGTGCGGTGAACTCGGATCAGGAATCATCACATCGATGGCCTGACCATTCGGATGCCACTTCAACGAATCAGGACGCACCCCACCGATAGTCCGGATCTCAGGAAACGCCGCCGACACCGCCCGAGCGGCCAAAATCGTGTCGCGCTGCAACCCCTTCTCCGACGCCACGCCCGGCGGCAACACCCCCCCAGCCGAGCGGCCCACCATACTGGCTGGTGTTCCGACACCGCCGCTCGCCCCGCCTGAGCCCAGCTGGCCCAGCAGTGACGTCGGGAAGCCACCCAGGCCACTGAGCCCGCTGATACCCCCGCCCCGGGCGCCGCCGAGCATCATCGGAATGTTGCTCAATCCCGACAACCCACCGCCACCACCGCCGGCCCTCAACCCCTGATAGGCCTGAGCCATCTGCCGCAACCGCAGCGTCAACAGCCGATTCTGAGCGGTGGTCTGCTCGATCTGACGCTGCATCGCGCCCAACCGCTCATCCATCGCCGACACCATCAGGCGCATCCCCGCCCCGGTGTGGGCCACCCGCCCGATCGCTGCCGCCTGCGCCCGCGCCACCTCCCGCACCGACCCCGAACCAGCATGTCCCCGCTGCCCCACCGCCCCTGCTTCACCGGCACCGTGACCCGACTCCGCGTCCAAGCCGGACACCAGGCCGCGCATCGCCCCATACGCACCGGCGGCGCCGGCCACCCCGGCGCCTAAGCCGCTGCCACCACCAGGAGCCGGCGGTGCAGCGCCCGCACCGCCACCGGCGGCGAACGCCTTGGAAGCGGGGCCCCCCGAGGCGGGAAACAGCTCATGGGCGCGGGTCAGCAGCCGATCCACATCCGCGACCAACCGCGCCACACCGCCACCCACCCACCAAAATTAACCCGCCAAAAACCCCCCCACCACAACGGAACACATCGAAAGACAGGTGGCCAATACACCACCCCCGCGCCGTGGGTCGAAAATGCCCGATTTGACTTAAAGGTCGAGTACGCGACGAAGTCCGCGGTCGACTTCGTGCATCAAGCTCGGCGGTATCTCCCCGATGCGATCGCTGAGGTCGGTCTTGTTCAGCGTCACAAGTGCCGTGACGTTGACGACCGAATCACGGGACAGTCCCGTGGTGGACGCAGGTAGGAACACGTTGCCTGGCATGGCTGCTAGCCCCGTGTTGGAGGTGATCACGGCGGCTAGCACCGTGGCGAGGCGACTGGCGTTGTAGGGATTGGACTGGATCACCACTATGGGACGACGCCTGCCGGGCCGGCTGCCGGACGGCGCGCCGAGGTCGGCCCAGTAGATCTCTGCGCGGCCGATCACCACTCGTCGTCCACGGCGGCAAGCACCCGGTGCCCGACGGCCACCGCGGCGGCTTGCCCCTCATCGCTGTCACCGAGCCGATCACCAAGATGCTCGAGAGCGTCGTCGATCTGCCCGGTCAGCGATTGGCTGTCCAACTCGTCGAGGTAGCGCTGTGCGGCCCGCGTGAAGAACTCCGACCGGCTCATGCCGAGGTCACGCGCCCGGCGCGAAGCGCGATCGAACGTCTCATCCGGTAGGGAGATGGCGGTCTTCATAGGCCAATAGTATAACCCGGTATAACTCGTTCCTGACATCGTCACCGGGCGAGATTGCTGCGTCAGACGTTGCGCGGCCTGTGTGCTTAGGCTTCCAGCAGCTAAACCGGGAGGGCTTCACCGAGGGCGGAGAATAATCCCCTTGTGGAGGTCGCCGGACAGCATCGTTCGGCCGCCGACGCGTTCGACGCGGCGCTTGCTGCCACAGCTGGTGGAGGGCAACGGTCCCGGCTGCTCGCCCTGACTGGCGCGGGTCAACACACGTAATCGAGAATGGGCACTCGCACCCCTGCAACCGATGCCGCGTACACCACATCAGCCATCAACGGATCAGATCTCTTCCAGCACAACAACATTTCGAGCCTACGACAGTTGATGAAGCAGTTGTGGTAACTGACCACCTGCGCCGGATCCTCCAAGCCGTTGAGGCCAGGGCGCTGTGCAGCCATCATCAGCCGCTCGGCATCGTATTCGGCGCTCAACGCCGACCACTCCTCAGCCTTGGGCCACCCGCCCGCCACCAGCGCGTGTGCTATCGCCTGCGCAACCGGCGACAACTCAGGCCCGCCGCCGAACACCACTCGCCGGACCAACTCACGGCAGTATCCGCGAACCGCATCCTCATCCAGCGCTTTCAAATCCGCATACAAACCAGGGCTCACCGTCTGTAGCCGGTGCATCCGTGTGCGCCGCAACTCCGAGGCTGGACCATCCGGACCGGCATGCGGCACACCGATCGCCACCTGACGAACCCCCTCATCCGGATCTTCGAGGAACTCCGAGGGCCAAGCCCACGTCGTCGCGACGGCGCCTACTTTGTCCCCGTACGCGCGGGCCGCACGTACCGCCTTCTCCGCCGGGTTTGACCATCCGAGCCACCGCGCATCGAAATCCTCTTCAAAACCCGCCGCAGCCGACATCCCGTTCCGCAAAAAGACGCCCGGCGGGACGTAGCAGGCCCCGTCATTGGTTGCCACCCACAAGGTCGTACCGCCAGATCCGTTGTGGCCCACAGCCACCGCCCAATCAAGCCCGGCATCCACCACACACGACGCGCCGGCCAGTTCAGCCACCGCCATCTTGGCCAGCTCCACATCCGACGCCGCATCGTCACGTGACACCGCGGCCGCGGCTCGTCCGCCCATCGCCGGCACCAACCCTGCACCAGGTCCAGGCGCAGCCGAACTCACGCTTTCGCCGGGAAGCCCCGGCATAGCCGGAATCGAGCTCGGCGCGGGCGCGGCAGGTCCGGCCGGTGGCAGCACCGACCCATAAGGAGTCAAACCACCCGCCGGCATCCCCGCCGCTGGCGCTGGTGCCGCAACAGCTGACGGCGCAGCCGTGGAAACTGCCGCGGCCGGGGCGGCAATTGCGGGCGCGCTCGAAGCCGGGGCAGCCAGTGGCCCGCTTGGTGCCTGCGGCACAGACCCAAGCGCCGGGGCCGCGGCCCCACCTGCGGCCGTCATACCTGCGGCCAAGCCGCGCCCGAAGTCCAGACCCGCGGTCGAAGGCGTGGTTGGAGCCTGCAGCGACGGCGAACCCAAACCAGCCGGCGACATCGAAGCGCCCGGAGGAAAACCCATACCGCTGAATAACCCCTGCAGCCCAGAAAGCGGAGAACCCGACCCGCCCCCACTCGGCGCACTGGGCAGCCCAGACATTGGGAGGCTCCCAGCCGACCCCAACGGCGTCGGCAAGCCACGTCCAGGGATTGGCCCCGACGAACCAGGACCATCCGTCGAGTGTGGTGACGCAGGGCCACTGGCGGGTCCATTTGTCGCCCCACCCGATGATTGAGCCGAGGTCACGCTCTGGGGTGGGCCTTGAGGCTTCGGGGTGCCTGGCGGTGCCGGTTCGTCACTCGACTGATCTGCATTTGTCCCACTACCTGCAGGTCGTACACCGCCGCCTTCTGGTGTCAGCGGGAAGTTCCCAAGCATCTGGGTGGTGTATTGGGCGGAGTAGGTGTGCAGGTCTGCCATGTGTGCCTGCACGACTGCCCGGTATTTGCTGGTGATCACCGCGATCTGGGCTAAGGACTGCCCGTTACTGCTGCGCAAGTACGCTTCGATTTCGGTGTGCATGGCGCTGTTCGCCTGTGCCATAAGCCGTTTCGTGCGTGCCACGTCCGCTGCGGCCTGGGCTAGGAGCCTTTTGGCGAGCCTTGATGCGGCGCCGGAGTCGTTGAGTAGTCGCTCCAATCTGGAGTAGGCCGTGTCGGCGGCATCCGCCGCTTCCCCTTGCCAGATTCCGGAGGTGAACACTGCATTCCGCGCGGCGTGAACGTCATCGGACTGACCCTCACGAAGGTTTTCGCGCTGTCTATTGGCCTCCGAGACGTTCTTGAGCTCCGTTTCGGAATCCTCGGGCCACACAAACGGCGCGAATAGTGCGGAGGCGAACAAGCCTTGCGGCTTTGGGTGATCACCACCCGACAGCAGAGGAATCCCGATGTTCGGCACGCCTGACAACGGCTTGGCCTTTGTAAACATCCTCAGCAGCTGCCCAGCCTGGTCCTTATTGCGTTCAGCCCACGCCTCGGCCGATCCAGTGACCACCGCCATCCCAACTACCTGGGCAGCCCGCACGCATCGAGTAGGGCGTCGCTTGCCTCGTTGCGGCTGTCAGTCAATTGGTTGACCTCACTGGTTAAGGCGTTACCCATCGCAGCCGTTGTCTGGGCCAGTGTGGCGCTAATGTATCTCTTTGCCGCCGTCGCGACTTCCTGCGGCACCGACGGTATGAGGGCATTCTGCACCGCTGACGCGCTGTTGAGTGAGCGAAGCACTACCGGCACATTTAGTTGGCCCTGCACCCGTAGCCCACCTTGTCCTTCTTGCCCGCGCACGGAGATGTCGAATACCTGGCAGAGGTTCTTTTTCGCTGTAGCTGCTTCGGTTGCACTCAACTCAGTTCGCGTCGGTGTTGGCGTTGGCGTAGCTGCTGACGGTGCAACTTGTCGATCAGCTCGCGCAGCGAGATAGGTAACTGCCGAGCCAACCGCTGCGGACAAACCCACTACGACGAGCAATGCCGCTACAGCCCAGGGCCAGCGGCGGCGCGGGCGTGTGGGGATACCGCTAACCGGCGGCGGCGGGCTGGGTGTGGAAGTCGCGGGTGGGGGTGGAAATGTCACCGGCGACGAAGGTGCGTTCTTGGACCACGGTGACGCCATCTCCAAAGTCCCCCTTGTTAGCTGCTCAACGTTCCGGAATTAGCCGCCTCAGTCGTCTCGACTGCGGCGACACTGATTCCGCGGCTAGCCGAGTTGGCGGTGGCGTGGGCTTGCACCTGTGCATCCCGCACGGCGTGCACCGCATCGACTGCGTGTAGCAGCGGCGTCATGTAACCGCCGATTCTTAGACTCCGAATCTGCCCGCTCGGTTGGGCCGCCGCAGAGGCATCCGCATCGGCCAAACCGGTACGTGTGGCGGCGGGATCCATTTCGAACATGGTTGGCATGCTACCGTCGCCGACCCTGCGATACGTGGGTCGAGCAGCACCAACTTCCGACGCTTAGGGCAGTAGCGCGGCCAGCCGTGGATCGTCGGCCCAGGCGTCGCCGAAGGTCCCGTAGGCGCTCAACAAGCTCAGCGCTGGTGTAGCCACGCCGCTGAACCTGACCGGAACAGTCGAGCTGAAGCCAAGTGTCAACGTCCACTGCTGCAGGTCTGGGTGGAACTCCGTGCAGTCCCCGAACCACAAGCTGACCAGGCCGTGCGGCTCGGTGGCGCACAGCAGTCGCTCGGTCGTCACGATCGCCGCGGTGGTTTGGTGCCATCGCCACTGCGGTGCCGCTTGACGTTGTGCGGCTGATTTCCGACGGTGGTTGACCAGACCCTGAACGGCCAACGCGCCAACCATGACCCTCGGCGTGCCCGCCGCGATCAGCGGCAGCGACGAATAGCTCGCCTTTGACCAGCAATAGCGGCTGTAGCCGATGTCGACGTTGAGCAGCGCCAGCTCGCCTGCTCTGAGCACTGGCCCGAACACGCTCACCGGTGTCGGCGGTAGGCCAGCCTGCAGCGCCGCAGCACACTTGCGGCTGTACTGCCACCACTGCTCGGCGTCGCTGAGTGCCCGCGCAGGAGTTCGGGGATTTTGGCCGGCGCGCACTCTTGGGCTCGCCGGGGCGCAGACGCGCGCCGGGGCGGCGGCTGTGCGGATGGCGGGGAGTCGTTGTGGGCCCGTCGGCATCCCAGGAATGTCCAACATGAGCAGACCGTAAGCGGAGGGGCTGACACCGCCGTTTAGCCGTCGCGCAGCTCCGCCAGAATCCGGATCGCCTCGGCGCGTTCCCCATCCTCTAACCACGGCAGCATCCAAATCAGCGCTTCTTCCATCTCGCGGGCCGCCGTGGCGAATTCTTCGTCGAGCGCGGCCCGCGCTGCGGCAGCCATGCCGTCTCGGTGCTGGGAAAACGAGCGCCGCATCTTTAGCATCCAGCGGGCCCTGGCGAAACGCTCCGCTGTCGCCGCCGGATTCTGGCCACCTGGTCGCGGCGCGGGGGCGGTGGTGGTAGCCACTGGGCGTGGGCCACCGCCCTCGAGCACGGTGTCGATGGTGCCCGGCTCCCACTCGATCGCGCGCTCCAGCGCGCGGCGCAGCCGCGAACTGAGACGGCCTGCGCGGTTGGTCTCGATGGCGCGGATCGTGGCCACCGAAAGCCCGCCGCGCTCGGCCACCTCAGGCTGCGTCAGTTTGAGGTGCTTGCGCCGAAGCCGCACCTCATCGCCGAGTCGCTCCCACGACATAACCAGTATTTTGCCCGACAGACCGCTAAACATCGCTATCCGCCCGTTGGTTCGGCTAAATCAGCGCTGCGGCCCATTGCTCGGCGGCCCGCTACGAGGCGTGCCCGGAAATGGCCGCTGACATGCGGGTATTGCACCTCAAACCACAGGCCTGATCGAGCGTCCCAGCAAATCCCACACCACTAGTTTAGCGGTATAAGCGCTAGAACCGCTAAAATATCTGTTAGATTGGCGGTGATTCGCCGGGTTACGCACCGGTGATGAACCGGGCCGACCGGTCCGGAAGTACCTGCCCTGGAGCACAAAACGGAGGATGCCCATGACCAGCCCGATCACGGCCCCGCTCACGAAATCGCCTTCGGGCCGGCCGTTTGCCTCCATTCAAATGCCGACCGCTGTACGGCTGTTTCACACCGCTGACACCGAGTTGGCCTGCCGCCAACACCCCGACATGTTCTTCAACCCCCACCGGATGCGCCGGGCTGTCAGCCTGTGCGCCGGTTGCCCCTTCCGCGGACGCTGCGGTTACAACGCCGTGGCCACCGGCGCCACGCACGGTGTGTGGGGTGGCATGGTGTTGCCCGGCGACTACCCCTCCAAACTTGCGCCGATCTACGCTCGCCTCGCCGAACAGTTCGAGCAGTGCCGGCGCCGCGAAGTCGGCGACGTGCCGGTGGCCGCGCTGCACAATGTTGAGGATCGCGACAGCCCTCCAGCGACTTACCCCGGCGCCGCATAGGCACCCCCGGCAATGCCGCGCGTACGACTGGACCTGGTCGACAACCAAGACTTTTCGCGCTACTTCCCCCTGGCCGGGATCAAGCGTTCCCTCCGGCCAGGACATCGTGCACAAACAATGAGACCTCCGGCGTGTCTTGATGCTGCTTCATCCCGTTGAGTGGGCATGTCGAGGCCGCGCCGGCCCATCACTCGGCCGACGCAAGCCGTTGACCGTTGGGCCGCCGAACGAATGTCGGTTCCGGTCGAAAACTGAGCAGGTGATTCCGGTCGAAAAGTGAGCACCCTTCGATTGGAGAGTGATCACTGTGGAGGATTGGGCCGAGATTCGCCGGCTGTCGAAGTCGGAGAAGTTGTCGCAGGTGGCGATCGCGCGGCAATTGGGTCTGTCACGAAACACCGTGGCCAAGGCACTGCGTTGCGATGCACCGCCGCGCTATGAGCGGGCACCGGTGGCGACATCGGGGTGGGCGCAGATCGAACCCGCGGTACGGGCGGTGCTGAGTCGGTATCCGAGGATGCCGGCGACGGTGATCGCCGAGCGGGTGGGCTGGACGGGTGGGCATTCGTGGTTCGGGGAGAACGTCACACGGATCCGGCCCGAGTACGCCCCGGCTGATCCCTGTGACCGGTTGGTGCATCTGCCGGGCGAGCAGGTGCAGTGCGATCTATGGCTGCCCGGCCGGGTGGTCCCCGATCATGCCGGGGTGTTGCGGTCCTTTCCGGTGTTGGTGATGGTGGCCGCTTACTCGCGGTTTATCGCCGCGATGATGATCCCGTCGAAGGTCACCGGGGATCTGCTGGCCGGGATGTGGCAGCTGCTCTCACAACGCATCGGCGCGGTGCCTCGAACACTGTTGTGGGACAACGAGTCCGGTATCGGCCAACGCGGCCGGTTGGCCGAGGGGGTGGCGGGGTTCTGCGGAGTGCTCGGTACCCGGCTCATCCAGGCCCGTCCCTATGACCCCGAAACCAAGGGCTTGGTGGAGCGGGCCAACGGCTATCTGAGGTCCTCGTTTCTACCCGGACGCCGGTTCGTTTCGGCCCACGACTTCAACACTCAGCTGGCCGACTGGCTTGCGCAAGTGGCCAACCCACGCACCCACGCCACGACCCGGCTGATCCCCGCCCACACGCTCGGCGCCGATCGACAGGCGATGGCGGCGCTGCCGCCCCTGGCCCCGACGACGGGCACCACGATCACCACGCGGCTGGGTCGGGACTATTACGTCAACCTCGGCGGCAACGCCTACTCGGTGCACCCGGAAGTGATCGGTCGGATGATCACCGTGACCGCTTCGCTGGATCGAGTGGTAGCCCACTGCGCAGACCGGGTAGTGGCCGATCACCAACGACTCTGGGGCGCAGCCGGATTAGCATCAGACCCACAGCATGTGGCCGCAGCTTCGATCATGCGGGAGAACTTCCGAGACCGTCCCGCCGTGGGTGCGCACCTGGACGTCGAGGTCCAAGTCGCTGATCTGGGCGCCTATGACGCGGTGTTCGGGACCGGGGAGGTCGCCTGATGGTCACCAAGCGCGCCTCGGTCCCCGGCGAGGCCGACAAGCTGATCGCCCATCAATCACGGCTGCTCAAAGCCCCACGCATCGCCGCCCACTACGGGCGTCTGGCCGAACAGGGTCGTGCAGCCGGCTGGTCGTTGGAGGACTATTTGGCCGCAGTGCTGGCCGTGGAGTCCAATGCCCGCGCTGAATCCGGTGCCCGCCAACGCATCCGATACGCCGGGTTCCCGGCGATCAAGACGATCACTGACTTCGACTTCACCGCCCAACCCCACCTCGAACGTGCCCAGATCGCCCGCCTGGAAGGCGGTGGCTGGCTGGCCGAAGCCCGCAACATCGTCCTGCTAGGTCCACCGGGGACCGGGAAAACGCATCTGGCCACCGCATTGGCCATCGCGGCCGCCCAAGCCGGATACCGAGTTGCGTTCGCTCCGGCAACGGGCTGGATCACCCGCCTGGCCGAAGCCCACCGCATCGGCCGCCTCGACGACGAACTGCGCAAGATCTCCCGCACCGGGCTGATCGTCATCGACGAAGTCGGCTACATACCCTTCGACACCGAAGCCGCCAACCTGTTCTTCCAGCTCGTCTCCACACGCTACGAGAAATCGTCGATCATCTTGACCTCCAACCTGCCGTTTTCCAAAGCGCACTTGTTCGTGCGAACCTGTGCGGAAGTGGCGTCGAAACGTGACACGTTCGCACTTATCGGGGTTCGGCGAGCCGGTCGGGCAGTCGGCCATCGTCGAGGTGATCGGCGAGGTAGATCATCGCTCCCTCGGGTCTCATCCCGAACGCTGCCGCGACGAGTTTCGGGTCGATCGTATTGACCAGATCGGCCAGCCGGGTCGTGCGCAGCATCTTGGGTGGCAGGCCACACGGATCGAGCAGATGAGCCATATACGCCTCGGACGCCGGTCGCCGGTCGGCCTTGGTACCGCGGGTGACGATCACATGCGGGTTGTTGGTGCGCAGGGTGTCGCGGTGATCGAGACTGCGTTGCACAGCGGTCCAGCTGACCGGGTCCAGCGGCACCGGGTGTGGGCGCTTGCCGAGGCGGATCGTGCGATCACTCGCGTCGATGTGGTCGACCTCCAGCAAGCGCAGCTCACGGCTGGAGACACCGTGCAATATGGCAAGGAGCCCGAAGAGGGCCTCGTGCGGATGCGACGCGGGGCCGGCGCTCCAGCGGCGAAACAGTGTTCGTTGTTGCGTGACGGTGAGGGTGCGGCCACGAAATCCCCTGTACCGCTTGGCCGAAATTCCTCGCGTCGGGTCGACGAGCACCAGGCGGCGATTGCGGGCGAACCGGAAGAACTGGCCCAACACAGTCAGACGTCGCGCTCGGGTGTTCGGCAACTCGGCGAGGAACGCCTCAATATCGGCGACGTCCACCAGTGCCCAATCTTGCTTGCCGCGTTGGGTATCGAGGAAGCAGGCGAGGTCGCGCACAATGGCCAACGCTGACTCGATGGTTCGGTCGGCACGGGGCCGGGTGCCCGCACGCCGAGCCCGATCACGAGAGCGCAGCATGGACTCGGCGAAGACCGCGACAGCGGCGCGCATCCCGGCTGGTGCGCCGTCGATCCGCTTCTTGCGCCGTCCGGCGGCGAGCCGCTGGTCCTGGTCGGTGGCCATCGCCAGGCCGCGCTGGGTGAAGAACGTCTCGAGGGCACGTGCCAGTGACCCCATCGACCGGCCGGGTCGGCGGGCCCGCTCGAGCACGCTGTGCGGGTGGTTGGGGTGTTCGTCTTCGAGCAGCCGAGACAGCGTGGTGATCAGCACGCAGGCGCGACCGGGGCAGTGGTGGGCGGCCAGATGCGCGACGAAGTCGTCGAGCCAGTCCGGTGGTTCGGTGAGCCGGGCGGCCAGTGTCTCGCCGCGCACGAATGGCCGGTCCGGGTGGCGCTGCCAGCATCGCCCGCACATGCCGCGCCCGGCGTGGCGGCGCAACTCGCCGCAGCTCGCACAGATGCGGGGCGGATCCTTTGCCGGGCCGGGCCGGGAGCACGAGCCACACCACCCGGTCGCAGCCCGCAGATAGCCGGGCTTTCCGCAACGCGGGCACGGCGACTTCGCGTCGGCGAGCGCGGCCCGCTTCTGGCATGGGCGGCACATTGTCTTACCGCGGAATCGAATCTGCCCGCCGCATTCGCGGCAGCGGCGTGAGCACAGCACGCACCGGTCCGTCTCCGGCAGCAGCATCCGGTCTCGACCGCAGCCCGGGCATCGCGCCTTGGCCGCCTGCGCCCGTAACCGGCGGGTGCATCGGCAGCAGTGCTCGCGGCCGATGTATCCCACCGGCGCTCCGCAGTCGAGGCAGTCCCGTTGCCGTTTCCCCATCAGCCGCAACCCATTCCGAGATCTCCGTGGGGTTTACATCGGCGGCATCGACCGGCCCCGCGCGGTGGCGGTCCTCGGCTCCGAGGCGACCGGGCGCGGAGGGGCCGCGGGCTGTTCGACTGGGGTGGTGTCGACCTCGAACAGGTCGTCTGGGGTGCAGTCCAGCGCGGTACACAACGCGATCAGCGTTGAGAGCTTGATCTGGCTGGGCTCCTTGGTCAACAGCGCCGACACCGACGCCGCCGACAACTCCAGACCCGCCCGCTCAGCCAGTAGCCGCCGCAGCTCGGTGCCAGTCCACACCTCGCGCTGGGCCGCAGCCATCCGCAACCGCCATCGAATCTTCATCCCGTCCCGTCCTCTCCGCTCAACTCGGCCAGCGTCGAGGTGACCGCGCGTCGGTAGGCGTCCTCGATGAACGTCGCCGACGGCCGCACATACCGCATGGTCGAACTCACCGTCCAATGCCCCAAAAGCTGTTGAATCGCAACCAGATCCACACCACGCTCGTAGTTGTGGGTCGCGCAGGCACGGCGCAACGCATGCGGGCTGAAACGCTCCGCGACCGGTCGGCCCTCAAGCTCCATCAAATACCGCAACCGGTTGCGGATCGTGCCACGATGCAATGGGCCGCCGGACTCGTCGGCGAACAGCACCGGCGAGTCCGGGAACTTGCGGCGCACATCGGCCAGGAACCAGCGCAACAGAACATCCAGCCCGTCCAGCATCGGCACCCACCGCGGCCGGGGACCGGACATGTGGGCGGCCTTGCCGAACCGCACGTGCAACTTGCCGAACGGTCCACGTCCGAAATGCACGTCCGGAATCTCCAACAGCGCAGACTCTTCCGACCGCAGGCCAGCGTGATACAAGGTCCGGAACATCGCGTAGTCCCGCGCGGCCGGCGCGTACTTGCGCGCCGTGGCAATCCTCGACTTCAGGAACTCGAAGAACTCGCTCACCCGCTCCGGGGTCGGCGGCGCCGCAACCGCCGGCGAGTCGTCGCCCACATGCCGAGAGGCGTTGAACTCGTCCACCGGGCACACCAGCCGCGCCCCGAACGCGGCCTCGATCTCGGCCGCCTTCCGGGTCTGCAGGAACCGATGGAACCCCTTGAAGATCTGCACATACTCCCGCCGCGTGGATGCCGCCCGCCCCGCCACCGCCAGCTCACCGACCACCCGATCGATGTCCTCACTGGTGACATCCCACGCCGGCCGCCCCAGCGCCGCCAACGTCCGCTCCAACAGCCCAACATCGTTGTCGATCGTCACCAGGCTGAATCCTCGGGCATGCCACGACGCCACGAACGCATCAACGCATTCACGTTGAAACACAACAGGATCCGCGACAACAGGCTCGACCGGTACGGCACCACCGGGAATCAGCCGCAGACCCTCCACTAGCCGCACACCTTCTTCCCGCCTAACTAGTTAAGGCAGCACCTAACATATCGCGACGATGACTTGAATATCTGCAAGACACACAGACCACTCGAAAGCCCAGCTAGCAGCAGAAAACAGCCACAACGAACATGTGCCAGCTCCAGTTCGCTGGGGTCAAGTCTTCGGCGAAGCCACCATCGCCTCAGCGATGATCGACCGCATCGTGCACCACGCCGACGTCATCGCCCTCAAAGGCGCCAGCTACCGCATCAAACACACCGCAATCGAGTCCCTGCCCTCCGTCGAAGCCGACCGTCAGGCAAACTCAACCCAGTAAACCTGCTTACTTTTCGACCGGAAGAACCTGCGCAAGATTCAACCGGAGCCGACAAACGAAGTCGTACCTCTGCTTGAGGCGAAGTCAGTGAAGTCCGGGGTCTCCTCGATGTCGCAGCATCTAGCTGATCTTGTCGCGATCCACACACGCCGCCCAGATTCGGCCCGTGAGCTCGAGAAGAAGTAGCGGCAGGAGTTGCCCCTGGCGATGTGAAACCCGGGGCTCCGTGGCCCGGTGGGCGGCTTCGCGGAGCAGACGTGAGCATCTCAATAGCGGGTGCGGACTAACCCCCATCTGACATGACAAAGGCCCCGCGCGAAGCGGGGCCATGTCTGAAGGTTCGAACCGAGTTGGCGCTCGGTTCTGGGTCTTCCCACCCATTTCCCCGAAGGGACGTGTCGTGCCTGACTCGTCTCACGGTAGCGCATACCCATGTCCGGTTTCACTGGCGCACCGTGGCTTTTCAGTAACAAGTCCAGCAACACACCAATCTCTCTCGCCGCCACCGTTTTACCGCGGCTGTAGCTCCCGCTCTCCGCGGCGCGGCGTTGCGCATACGCGGCCGCGAGCACATGTCCTTATGGCGGCCGGCTGCCGCGACCTTGGTGGCCGTTTACTGCCGCCGGCCATCCAGCTCGACCTGGGCGACGACGCCTATCGCGGGCTGCCGTGCTGGGCGGGCCGGGCTGCCCGGTGGGCGCACTGGACGGTGCCGATCGCCTACGACCTGCACTATGACCAGATCCGTCCGTTGATGTACAACGGAGGTGTCAGCCGCCAGGCCCTTGTCGCCGTCGCCGCGGCGCGGGCGCGCTACGCCGATCACGCCACCGGCCGCAACTCACGGCCCACCAACGAGCGCCTCGCGCAAGACACCGGCTACACAGTGCGCACCGTTCAGCGGGTGGATGAAGCCCTACGACTGCTGGGCGTGGCCACCGAAGTCCTGCGGGGCAGGCAGCGCACCCGGGCCGAGCGGTTGGCGTCATGGCGCGTCGGCGACCGCGGCCGCGGCTGGGCCTCGGTGTGGGCGCTCCACGACAACCAGCAGCTGAGCCGTCTTATCCATAGCTTGTCATCCCACCCACGTAGTGGTGTCTTTACCTCGAAGAGGTCTTTATCGATATCTCTTACTACCCACCGCCGGCACTGCGGCCGACGGCAACGCGCCGCTACGCGCCGCCGCAGCCCAGACGAAGGGGGGCTGGCCCTGGCCAAAGCGTGGCGGGTGCATACCGGAGCACCGCCGTGGTGCCGGCGGCACAGCTCGGCGGCCTGGTCTCGCATCCTGGCTCGTCCCGCACGTCATGGCTGGACCCCGCGCGATCTCAACCAGCTGGTCACCGACTGGCTGAGCACCGGGCACTGGATACCCGACAGCCCGCACAAGCCCATCGGATTGCTCGGCGCGATCCTGGCCTGGCACGGTCGCGACAACCTCGACGCACGACCCGCAGCCCTCGACGACGCCCGCGACGCGCAAGCGCTGGCCCTCCGGCAGGCCCGCGAGACCGTATTAGTAGCTGAACTTGACGACTCACGTCGGGCCAAATTCGTTGGCCGCCAAGCACTGTCCGGCCCGGGCCGGGCTGCTGTTCGGCAGGCTCTCGAGGACGCCGCGCGTCGACGGAATCACGTGGCGAGGGACGCCAGATAGCTAATAGGGGTTTCCTTAGTCAACGGAGCGGATCTGGTCCCTGGCGAAGGGTGGTATTTGATCACGTGACGGTGACGGTGTTGTCCGTCATTCATCGGCGCGGATAGCGTGCCGTTGGCCGGTTGGCTTCCTTTCCGGCGCCGAGCTCGCGAGGCGGAATAGCGAGGCCGTCTGACGTCGGCGCTGCACGACCCGCTCCGATCACCGGCCGCCTGACTCCTCTCCGGTGGCCAAAGGGGGACCAGATTCGTTCCGTTGCTAAGGGGAGGCCCGCTACCACGACGGGTTCCTTGCCCATGTCTCCACCAGCAGCCAGTCGTGGCCCAACGGGCATTTCAGTGGCCGTGACACGCCTCGTTGGACACGCCGGGAAAGGCCGGGCCGTTGATGTGGGTCGAGGCGGCCAGGGCGGGTGGACGTCCCGAAAGCAATGAGCGGCCGCGGCCCCGCCGGCTACGTCAACCCGGTCATCCCGCCCTGGCCGAACAGCAGCCCGCCGGTGCCGCCGGCGCCGGCGGCACCCAGCGCCGTTCCAGTCCCGCCGTTACAGCCGTTACCGCCGTCGCCGATCAGCCCGGGCTTGCCCCCGCCCCGCCGGCGTCATCGCCGGCCAGCATGCCGGCGTTGCCGCCCGCCCCGCCGTGCCCTGGCCGAAGCCGGCGTCGAGGCCGATCGGATGATCTTCACCGACACCCTCTCCGGAGCGGCCGGCACCGACCGGCCTGGACTGGCGGCACTGCTGGACTACGCCCGTGCCGGGGACACCGTCATTGTCACCGCCATCGACCGGCTGGGGCGTTCGGTAGTCCAGGTGACCCGCACCATCGCCGAACTCGGTTAGCGCGGAATCTTGTTGCGCGCCATACGCGAAGGCATCGACACCGCCACGCCCATCGGCCGTGTGGTCGCGGCGATTATGGCCACCCTCGCCGAGCTTGAGCTCGAACTCGGCAGGGAACGCCGCGCCGCCTCACGCCGATCCCGGCGGGCCCGTCAGCTGCCAGCCACCAAACCCCCCAGACTCAGCGCCAAACGCCAAGAACAACTACGCCGACTGGCCGCCACCGGCGAACCCGTCAAAGAACTGGCGGCCGCCTTCGGCATCGGCCGGGGCACCGCCTACCGATATCTCGCATGAGGAACTACGCCAAGGTCGGTTGCAACCATCACCGACAGTGGGATCCTTGCCGTCTCGGAGTTGCTGGCATAAACGCCAATGGCCACCGAAAGGTTCAGGAACGCTGACGGCATCCGGTCGGTGTTCAGGGCAGTCCGGCGCGGTCGAATTCCTGTTGGAGTCGTGGTCGGCGGCGGTGGGTCTCGCGTAATTGGGCGACCAGTGTGTCGACCGCTTGTGAGTGGTCGCTGTTGACCGCCAGTCGGCGCATCTTCGCCAGCCGTCGCGCCGCGAAGCGGTAGTTCTGGGCCTTGGCCGCCACCAGTTCGTTCTCCACAAGGTGCTACAGAACGGAAGGGCGGCCAGTGGGTCGATCTTCTCGTAGGCCTTGACCAGTTCGCTCCATGTCGGGTCGTCGGCGAGTGCGAGTGAATGCGCGAGATCCCAGGCGAATACAACATCCCGGAGGGTGCGCAGGGCGAACATCACGGCATCACGGGGATGTGACGCGAGGGTGGTCATGACTTCGGCTCGATAGTCGGGCCAGGAGGCGCCGGCTGCGGCGTGCAGACGTGTTGCCGTTGTCGCCGACGGCCAACGACGGAAGATGAGAAAGCAGCGGGCAGTGATTCGTGCGGCCGGTGTTCGTCGAGGAGTTCACACCAGTAGTCGGCGGCGCGGCAGGATTGATGGCCGTCATCGAAATCGGTGGCCTGTTTGGCCCAATCGATGGCCAGGTCGGTCTGCCCGATCTCTTCGAAGGCTTCGGCGGTGTCCTGCAACGAGGCCGCGACGCGTCGGTCCGGGGCATGTGTGCGGATGATCGCCTCGATATCCCGGTCGAGCACGGCCAACCTGCGGGCGTTCCAGTCGAGGGTGAACCGCTCATGTGAGTGCTGCGATGTCCAGCGATCGGCTTGGCTGGGACGCTGGCCTAGACCGGCCTCGATCTGCATCATCGTGCCCGGTAAGCGGCCATCCCGGCCTGGCCCAGCGCGGGGGCGTAGGCCACCGGATCGAGGGTGAAATAGTCGACGTCGCCGTCGAATTGGAACGTCATCATCCAGTCGATGAGTTTCGCCGCCGCACCGTTGGCAGCGGCGGCGACCTTTGGATGCAGTTCCAGAAGGCGCCGGCAGGCGTCGCCGATGATGCCGCTGGAGTCATCGGCCCGGGCGATGATTTTGATCGCGCTGCCTAGTGCTTTGTGGGTCACTGAGTACGCCTCGGCCGGATCGGCCGTCGGCAGCGCGGCCTCGAGGATGTCCAGGGCGGCGTGCATCCGCTGTCCGTGGCTATTGGCGGTGGCCCATCGGTAGACATCGGCCCTGGTACGGATCAGTGGCAGGACCCTGTCGGCGAGCTCGCTCACCGGCGGTCCCCCGCCAGAAGCGGGTTAGCGATGTCCGTGAGGTGTCGTGGGGCGATCTCGCATTCGACGCCCACTTGGTGCAGTGCGTGCTCGGGAACCCGTGCCGCGCACCACCGTCGCACTCGCGTGACGTCCAGTTCCGGCAGGGCCATCGCGTCACCGGCCGTGGAGGGTCTGGGCTGCGGTGCTGAGTGAGTCGAACGCGGCATCGAGGCGACGCTGTCGGCGCCGGTTGGATTCGTGGTTGGCTTCGGCGGCAACAGATCCGATCAATTCCTCGAGGTCGTCGTCGCTGGCGTGCAGGGCGGCGCGATTGCGGTGGGAGCGCATCCCGAACACAAGCCGTTCGCAGTTGGGGTCAAGAAAGACCAGTTCCCGTAGTGCCGAGGCCACCTCATCTTCGATGACGACCTCGTGGACCGCGCCGACGGCGGTGAGCCGCCGTCGCCGCAAGTCGTACGGCGAGTCTTCCCAGTTGCTGATGGTCCCCTCGTCGTCGCACGCGCTGCACCGCCACAGGATCGGTGCCGGCGGTTCGTGCCGCACGATGGTGATCCGCCCCGGACAGGCTCGATGGGCAGGTCGCCGTCGGCACGGCAGCGCGCTCGTCCACCGATCACCGACACCGTCGCCGGCGGTGGCCGCCCGCACGATGTTGCCGAAGTGCTCGGCGAGGCGACGCGCGGGACCGCGGACGTCGTCAGGCAAGTCCAGGAAATGGTTCAGGTCGCTGACCAACACTCCGCAGGACTGTACCGGCCGCGGCCAGCCGGCCAGGAGGCGCCGCGGATGGTGGGTATCGTCCCGTGTTGTGGCAACGAAGGCCGAACGCCAGGCCGCGAGGAACGCCGTGGCCGGCTATCACGAGGCACGGCTGGGTGAACTCATCGAACATGTTGCGATTGCGATCGACCGGTATCGCGCCGGTGAGGTCGACGCCTACACCGTCGATGAAACGATCCACCACTATCACCGGGCAGCCCGTGAGCTGTGGAAGTTCTGCTGGTCCGGCGGCGGAACACACATCGAGATGATCGCTCACATCCTCGATCGGATGACAACCGACGCTGAAACCATCAACTGGTGGGAACGCGTCTCAACACGACAGCAGCCGGACTGATCCCCCCAGGGCTAACGCCGCCGCGCCGATTACGTTAGAGATTCGGTCAGGCTGCAGTGTGGTCGCCGTGGTCGAGTTTTTCGGCGATCCAGACCTTGATCAGTGACTGGCGGGTGACTCCGAGCCGGGTGGCTTCGCGGTCGAGTTCGGCAACCATCCATGCTGGGAAGTCGACGTTTACCCGCCGGTGTTCCTCGCTGGGCCGCCGCGCCCGTGTCGTATCCAGAGCGGCCGCCATGTCCTCTCCGGCATCGAACCGCTCGTCGAACTCGTTAGCCTTCATAAATCGCGACCTCGCCTTCCCGTGAGCGACGTACCGAGATGATCCGGACGTGTTCATCTCGGTAGGTCACAACTGCTGACCAACATCGGCCATCAATCTGACCGATCACCATCCACCTCGGCTCATCCGTCGTGCGTGCCGGAACCTCAATGCGGTGTGTATCCCGCCAAATGGACTGCGCCGCAGTGAAGTCGATGCCGTGCTTGACCAGGTTTGCCGCGCTCTTGGCGGGATCAAACTCAAACTCAAGCATGTATAGAAATCATACTGTAATTACTCACCTGAAGGGCCACGCGCCGACTTGACCAACGTCCCAAGACCTTCGTTATCGGGACGCCACGGCGGAGAGTTCACCGACGAGGCGCATGCCGATCAAATTGCGGAGAGGTG
Organism: Mycobacterium sp. NGS49; assembly: GCF_059812565.1. Classification (NCBI taxonomy): domain Bacteria; kingdom Bacillati; phylum Actinomycetota; class Actinomycetes; order Mycobacteriales; family Mycobacteriaceae; genus Mycobacterium; species Mycobacterium sp. NGS49. Next base: position 48,340 of record NZ_JCALCX010000026.1, read on the forward strand.
CAGTCGGGATTAGGGGCAGCGACCCCTTCCGTCTCGCCCGGCGCCTGGTCCCCTGATCGATCGCGGTCACCACTCATCCGCCAGCGCGTCCATCTCCCGCCATGCCGAGTCGGTCCCGAAATACCGCTCCACCGCTTTGCGCATCGCCTCACGCAGCTTGGCGCTGCCGTCGCGCAGCACCAGCGTGATCAGCTCTTCCAGCTCGGTGTGCGTGTACTGCGCAGGCGCGGTCGGATCGATAACCAAGTCCTGCAAATACCCATCCCCGTCAAACGTCGCAGCCACCACGTCGCTGACCGGGTCGAACTGCATTGCCCGCTGCACGACATCATTGAACTGCGCCATCCAGGACCGCGACTCCCTGAGGCCCTGCGTCACCGTGTCCACGTAGTCGTCGTCGGTCACTTCGCAGCTCCGTCCCTATTCCCGCGCCCTTCGCGACGACCCTTCACCGGCTCGCTATTGGGTGGGGCCACCACCTTAAGCTCCCGATCCTTATACAGCTGGTTCTTGTCATCCCCCGACCCACCCCCACGCGGCCCGCCCATCATCGGCGGCACCATCGCACCCGTCGGCGCCCCGGCAGCCGGCGCAGCCTCCGGCACCGCGCCACTTGCCACCGGCGCCGACATCGGCGCAGCGGCCGCCGGGGCGGCCGACAGACCTGGCGGCGCACTCAACGAACCCTGAGCCCAGGCCGGCTCCGTGTCCCCTGGCTCCCCGCCCGCGCCACCACCCGGCGCTGCCGGATGCCCACCACCGGGCGACGGCGGCGGCTCCTGCGGCGGCTCTTCCCCGCCCTGCTGCGGCCCGCCGCCGCCCGGCTGCTCGCCAAGACCGCTCATCATCGACGCCGGCTGCAACCCCTGCAGGGCCTTGCTCCCGGCCCCCGTCAGTCCGCCCAGCGCGCCACCGGCTCCGCCTACCACGCCGCCGACAATCGCCGGGATCACTTGCGGCGCGACCGCCGCCGCATCCGGCAGCGCATCGGCCAGCCGCACATCGACCGCGTCTGGGTCCACTCCGGTCGGCGGCCACGTCGGACCCGCGGATACCACGTCCTCCCCTACCCCATTGCCGGCATCCAGCGGTTCCAGTGGTGCGTTCGCCGGCGCCGCATCGGTTTTGTGTGCGAGCACCGCCTCGCCCGGGCCGGAGGTCGGAACCGGCTCCGGGTGCGACCCCGGTGTCCACGCCGGCGGCGCCGGCGGGGGATGCGGCGAGGTCGCCCCCGCAGCGGATGTGTAGTTTTTGAAGCCGTCGGCCGACTGCGTGTACAGCCTGCTCAACTGGACCTGAGCCCGCACCACCGCCGGCTGCAAGGCGCCTCGGCTGCGAACATTGGCGTCGTTGGCGGCGCGCAACTCACGCTCGGCCGCGACGACCGCAGAAAACTCCGGAATCTGCGCCGCGGCCGCCCGGAAATCCTCCACATGCCCCGTCGCAGCGGCGGCCAGGCCGCGTACGTACGTGGCGTGACCGTCAAACCAGGATTGCAACGAACGCATCCGCGCCAGCGCCGCATCAGCCGCTGTCGAATTCCACCCGAATTGCGCTGCAGCGATTGCACTCGCCAGCTGCTCGGAGGCCCGCTGCAGACGGCCCGCCTCCGTCCGCAGACTTTCGGCCACCGCCTGCCACGCCGGTGGTCCAGGACCCGTGCGGCCGCTGTCGATCAGGCGGGCGATATCGCGGGGTGACGCCGGAACCTGCCCGCCCGGCATGCTCGGCAGCGGGGATGGTTGCCCACCTTCGAACCAGGCCGCAGCCTCGAGTGCTGCCGTCGGTGAAGACACCCCGGCCGCCGCGCTTGGCAGCGCCGCCCCGCCCAACATCGCTGACGACGCCGCTTCCTGCCCGTCATAGGCATCAGCACCGGCATCCAGCAATACACCGAACTGGCGGGCCATCCGATTCGCCACGGTCGTGTACCAGCGAGCCAGGACGACCTGAGCGTCAAAGCGGGCGCTGGCGCCCACAGATACCACGTCCGGCGCGCAGGGTTGTACGTGGCCGACCCCCGGCGATGCGCTGGCCGCCGCGGCTGCTGCCCGCGATCCGGCCGACCTCAGTGCCGCGGTGTCGGCCCGCACCGAATCGGCCAACGTTACGTGCGCAGCGTTCGCTGGTTGGTGTCCTCGGACTGCGTGTAGGCGGCAAGGCTGGTACGGATCTGACCGGCCACGCCCTCGCAATAGCGTCCCAAGGACTGCCCGGCGTCCGCCCGGGCCTGCAAAAGCTCCTGCAACGCGGCCCCCACCGTGGAGGACCCGATTTTGCCGAACATCGAGCGGGACTCCTTCAAGACCTCAGGGCTCACACTGAGCTGCTCGCGAACCCGAGGCCCCTCCGCGTCCCACCACCGTGCATGTTCGTGCCATTCGTCGACGTCGAGCACAACCTCTGCGGCCACCGACTTTCACCTCCTACACTCCGAACTTGCTGTTTGCTAGCCTAACCACTCGATGCGCCCTTCTGCATGGTCGGGGACGCTCAGAAATCGATGGCTGAGCGGCGGTATTCCTCGACTTCCGCGTGACTTGGCCATCCCCTGGTCGGGCTGACCCCGAAATTCTCGACCAGTCGCCTGTCGGCCCGGGCGCGCATCAAGGCCACACGATGCAAGCGAATGATCCGGTCGGCCAGCACCTCCATGGGCCAGGTGGCCGCCTCCGGCTCCAACTGCACCCGCACCTGCTCACCGGAGTAGTCGACCTCGATCAGCAGCGCGCCATCAGCAGAGCACTCGACGATAGTGGGCTCGGACGCGGCTTGCTCATCGCTGTCGGCCATCCGCCCGCATATCCCTTCAACCACAACCAATTACGTACCTGTCGGCGCTTGGGGTGGCGGTAACGTCACCGGCGCGGCGCCAGCCTGCTGAGTCGGGTCAACCCAACCCAAAAAATCCGCAGTTGGCAATGTGCTCTGGGGCTGTAGCTGGCCGTCCAACCAAATCTTCCCATTACCCATGTACATGACAGCTTCGCGAGCCTTGAACTGAGCAACCGCGCCCGGCGCTAAGTGGCTGGGATCGGCGGGGTCGGTCACCGGGGTACCTGGCGGCGGCAAATCGACATGCGCCGACTTCCACGCCTCGGTCACCGACATCCCGTTGAGCACCGAACGCAGCGCCGTCGCATGCTGCCCCGACGGCGCGGTCACCGGCGAACCATCGGGCATCTGCACCATCGCCGGGTCTGCGCCGGCGCTGGCCGGCACCGCGCCAGCCGGCGGCGTCTGCGCTGGCACCGGCGACGGGGAGATTTCCGGCTTCTTGTCCCCGCTGCCATGTCCATCGGCGGCAGCGTCGTCGGCCTTGGCCCCCCCGCCAGCTTTGCCGTGCCCATCGTCGATGAAATCGGCCGGCTTCGCTGCCTCCCGAGCGGCCTGGTCTTTGAACCCATCCCCGGACCCAGCGCCCGCCATTTGGCCAGCCAAAGGCGCCAACCCCATCGCACCGGCCGGAAGTGAGCTGGCCAACCCACCCAGCGCGCCCGGAATCGAGCCCATCCCGGCCAAGGCTGGCCCCAGCATCGACATCGGATCGGCCATCCCGCCCAACCCGCCGGGCAAGCCCATGCCGGCCAACGGATCGCTCAATCCTGCCCCGGCCGCACCGGGATCTCCCCCACCAGCGGCTCCGCCGCCCCCTCCGTCAGCAGCGGCCCCGCCACCACTACCGCCGCCGGTGTGGGAATCGTCCTTCCCGCTGGTCTGCTGATGGGCAGTTGCCGCCGCGGCGCGATAGTCATCGGTGAGCGCATCGAGCAGATCCGCCTGCTTAGCGCTTTCGACCTTGGCGGACTCCATCAGCTGCTCGATCTCGCCCAGCTTTTGGTCGACGAACTCCCCGAAACGCTTCATCCCGCGCGGATCGTTGGCCAACGTCGGATCGGCCGCGATCTTCGTGCGAGCCGATTCAATCTCGCCGATGATGGCGGTGACTTTGTTCCGAAGCACCTCGTTGGACGCGAAAATCTGCTTCAGCAGGTGCGCCAGCCTCGCGTCGGCCGCCGCTGCCGCACCACCAGCCTGCTGGTAAGCCTCCCCAGCGCGGTCAAGCCCATCGCGCAAACCACCACTACCCCCGGGAGGCGTTACCGGCCCCGGCGGCGGTGTCTCGTTGAGGATCTGCTCGACACGGCGGCTCGGCGTCAATCCACCCCCGTCCGCTTGCGGCTTGTGGCCGCCAAACAATGCCTCAGCGCCCTTCAACAGAACCCGCAACCCAGGTGGGAGAAGGATATCGATCGCATCTAGCACCAGGTCAGTCATGAGCGCCCCTATACAACCGCTGACTTGCACTTATCTGCCCCGAGAACGCTACCGGCGCCGACGTCGCTATGCGACGGTCGCAGGCCGGCAGAACCGGTCACGACGCCCGCACACCCCGCGCACCACAGCGTCCGAGACCCTAAGGGCACACCTTCGCAACGCCGGCCTGGTCTCAATACGTGTTCCACAGCCGCGCGGCCAGACTGTCTGCCGCTACGGGCAGCCGCCGCGGGGCGATGCCCCTGCATGCGTGCGGTTAAACCGCGCGGCGTGTCTGCGCGGTTTAACCGCGCCCTTATGTCACTCTTGTCCCACCAAAGACACAGACAACACCAGTCACTAGGAGTCGCCGGAACCCACGCACTCCCCAGCGCCCCGCCGCCGGCGAGCCGACCACGACAACTTCACACGGCCCAAACGCAGAAATCCCCGCCGAAGCGGGGACACCTGCACCGGAGCTAGCGACTCCGGATATGGCCTCTGACAACAGAAACCACGCCTAGCCAGGCCGGTTTCACGATAGAGGACACCTCCGTGAACCACAAGACTGACACTTCGTCACCGTCCCTACCCTGCCAGCAAAACCCCGACGACTGGTTCGATCCAAGCCGACGAGCCCTCACTCGCCGCCAGTGCCTCAACTGCGCCAATCGCAGCTGCTGCGCGGCCGCAGCGATACGCAACCGACCCAACTACGGCATGTGGGCCGGGGTCTGGATCGACGGCGACTTCGCCACAAAGCAGCACCTGCTGGGCCTGTCCCACCCGGACATCGGCCCCAGCCTGACACCCGAATTCCCTGACCCGCAGCCACATCCGCCGACACCACCACCGGCGCCCGCTGGCAGCCCGCGCGCCCGCCGCAGCCGGGTCGGCACACTCCCCACCACGCCCCCCGCCCCGGCACTGGCCGCGCTGATCACCGCCCGCGCCAGCGGACACTGCGAAATCATGGCTCCGGCCTGCACCCACCAGCAGTCGGCGATCTTCACCCGACGCCACCGCACGGCCCCCACCGCGCTCACCAGCCCCGCCGACGCCATCGCCGCCTGCCGCAACTGCATCGACCTGATCGAGCACACCGACATCCCCACCGCCCTGGACCTCGGATACCTCGTGGACCCGCGCTGCGCCACCAGCAACGCGCCGATGCTGTGGCGCCAACACCGCTGGGTTCACCTCGACACCCAGGGTCGCCTGCACCCCACCAGCGGTCCCGACCTGGCCGGAATCGCCTAACCCATGCCCACCACTGCCCCGGCCGGTGCTGGCACCGACCCGGCCACCACCTGGAAAGCGCTGGCCCACCTCATCGCGGCCCGACCCGCCATCCGCACCTGGAACCCGGCCACCAACAAGTTCGACCGCAGCACCCCCCTCACCAGCAGACTGCCCCGTGTCCCGGCCGCGGTGCTGCTCTACCTGCACGGGCGCACCCAAGTCCTGGCGCTGGACTTTGACACCAAACGTCACGGTCAGGACACCGTCGACGCGGACTTCACCCGCGCCCTGTCCTGGATCACCGAATGCGGCGGGGTGGCGGTCACCGATCAGTCCAGCAGCGGGGGCCGCCACATCCTGGTGCCCCTAGCCGCCGGCACCTCGGCCACCGCCGCGGAGATCACCTCACTGACGCGGCTCCTGGAAGCGCGGCTGCCCAGCCTGGACAAGACCCCGATGACCAATCCCAAGACCGGGTGCATCACCGTGCCCGGATCACCGTGCCGCGAAGGGGGATACCGCAGCCTGGACGGTGAGCTGAGCACCGCCATCGACGCCTTCGCCACCCGGTCCGACCCCGCCCTGCTTCCCCGGCTCAACGTCCTGCTCGGCGCCCTGCACCGCGCCGCCACCGGCCGGCCCGGCCACCCGACGCCGGATGCCCACCACGCGCTCACCGGCACCGGACCCCACACCCGGCTGCGCCCCGAATACACCCGCACCGCAGAGCTGCCCGAGCGGATCACCGCGTATGCCACCACCGGCCAGCTTCCCCCCGACACCACCTGGGCAAGCCATTCCGAGGCCCGCCAGTCGGTCCTGGCGCACGCCGTCCTGCACGGTCACAGCCTCGCCACCGTCGAGGCCCTGATCGCCCCCGGCCGGCCCTGGCAGCGCGGACTAGGCGCCGCCTATGCCCGCTACCACCACAACGCCCGCGCCGCGCTGCACCGCGACTTCCGCAAGGCCCTGACCTGGGCGGCCACCAACAGCCCCCTTTTCCGGCCTGTCTGCGCACAAGTACAGATACACACACGGGGGGGCGGCAAGGGCCCAGAGCTCCACCGGCAGTGGCTGGCCAATGCGACCGCATGGGTGGAAACCGAATACCCCGGTCACCCCTACCGCTGGATCGGGGCGGCGATCTACCAGGCGCTGGCAGTGCATGCGGTACGGGCCGGAGAGATCGTCAACGGCGTGGCCGTAGTCGGGGTGGGCGGGCGGTCACTGTCGATCGCCACCGGCCTGTTGAGCGAGACCACTGTGTGGCAATTCCTGCGCGACACGCGCGATCAGCCCGGCTCTCCCCTGGTTCGGACCCGTGTGGCGCAAGGGCGCCGGCCCGACTACTACGCCCTGACCAGACAGAATCTGGTGGAAACGACACCAGAAGTGATCGCGGCGACCCGGGTCGAAGACGTCCACACGGCCTGGAAAGTGATCGGGCATCGGCACCGGCGCGTTTATGAACTAATTGTGCACCGCGGGCTCACCGACCCCCGAGACGTGTTCGCGGCCGCTCACGTGGGGACCAGCACCGGATACGAGACGCTGGCCGCGCTTGCCACCGCGGGACTGATCACTCGCCGACGAGGCCACGTCGGCCCGGGAACAGTCACCCTCGAGGAGATCGCCACGGCCCATCACCTGGATGAGCTGAGGACTCAACGCATCCAGCGACATCAGCGCGAACGCGCCACCTGGCACGACTGGCTCGGTATTCGCGAAGATGCCCGCGAGCAGCCCCGCGACAACCAGACCGGGGCGATCACCGCAGTGGCCGAGCCGATCGACCCAGAGCGCCAGGACTACCTCAGCGCAGTGCTGGCGACCGGACCGCCGACCATCGACGAAGAACGCCAGGCCATCGACCTGCTGGCCGAACTCGTCGGGGCCAGAGTCCTGAGCGGCCCGTGACGGTGGCCGACGCTGGCGAGGACGGCCGGTTGGCGCGGTCGAGCGCAATGGCGGTGCGTCGAGAGGACGCGGGACCCGGGAGTTTGCCACTTTACCGCGGTAAAGTGCTATTCGCGGTCGTGCGGGAAAGAATGCCAGTTCACCGGTGTCTGACGCGGTCACGGGCGGGAGGGCCGCCGTTTGCTCGACGCGTCCAGGTTAGGCCGTGGTAGACGCGCGGCGCCGGCGTTGGCGGGCCACCAGGGCTTCCTCGACCAGGTTTGATGCGAAATCCTGCGCGGTCAACAACACGTCGTCACGTTTGGCTTGCAGCCATGCCGCACGCAGCTGGGTCGCGGTCTCTGGCCGCAAACGCAGCGTGCGCGGGGCGCCGGGCGCATCAGACTCGGCCGACGGCGGCGGGCCGACCGGTTCAGCTGGCGGCACCGCCTCGGCAACAGCACGCGGCGCTGGCGCCGGGCGGCGAGACACCAGGGCCGCCCGGGACTGGTGTGCTTCGGCGGCGGGCTGGCGGTCTGTCTCCCCCGGTGCGCGAGTAGCCGAACCGACGTCGGACAGCATGCCCATCACGACGTCCGACACGTTCTTAGCCATGGTGTCTCCCTCGGTTACGGCGGCCCTGGTCAACGCGCTGCATCACGTCGACGGTGAAGGCGGCATAGGCCTGGGCCAGATCGGGATCGGCCTCGGCGTCGCCCAGAACGAATCCCCCGCTGACCATCCGCTCGGCGGCGGTGCGCTTGGGGATCAGCGCCTCGAACAGCGGCAGCCCGTCGTCGCGCAGGGCCGCCAGGGTTTCGCGGCTGATGACCGTGTTGGGCTCGTACTTGGTCAACAGCACACCCAGCAGCTCGGCCGAGAGCACCTCGTGCTCGCGCAGCGACGCCGCCCACTGCAAGAACATGTGCACGCCGCGGCGGCCCCACTTGCTGGCATCGGTGGGAACTATCATCCAATCGGCGGCATTGAGCGCCGAGATCACCAGCTGCCCCAAGTTCGGCGACAGATCCAGCACTACGGCGTCATAGTCGCCGTAGACCGGTGCCAGGCGCATCGCCACCTGGTACTCACGGCGATGCATCATGACCAGCTGCTGATCGAGCTTGGCCACCGCCAAGGTCGAGGGCACCAACTCCAGATTCGGGATCCGGGTCTTGCGGATGACGCGGGCGATCGGGGCCTGCTCGGCGATCAAGTCGTACAGGTCGAGTTCCACATCGTCGTCGGGGTCGAACATCGACGTCGAGTTGGCCTGAGCGTCGCAATCCACCAGCAGCGTGCGCCAACCCCCATGGGCCAACCCGGCCGCCAAGCTGACCGCGGTGAAGGACTTGCCCACACCGCCCTTATGGTTCGCGATCGCAATGATCTCAGCTTTCACATGCACCCCTTACATCACAGCCGTCACAGTGGTGATTAGAACACGGCGTGACCCGGTGTTCGCGCGACGCGGCAACGGCGTGTTGCGATCACCGGGTGATCCCGCCACCCAGACACCGTGCGACTCAGTGATCGCGACACCCGATCGCGGGGTGGCGCGGTGACGACGTGTTTATGCGATGCGGCGACGCGATCACCGGGTGATCCTGCCACCCAGACACCGTGCGACCCGGTCATCGCAACACGCGGTGGCCCGGTGATGACATCGCGCGGCCACCTAGTGATGCGATAACGCGCTCACCGTGTAATTGGATCACAGGATCACAGGATCACAGGATGACCCGGTGATCGGCTCACTGAGCGACGGGGTGGCGCCGTGAGCCGATCACGCAATCAGGCCATCACCACGTGGCGGGGTGATCAATACACGCCGTGATCGGCTGACCGGATCAGCGCATCACCGAGTGAGGCGATCACGGCTACACTGGGTCGCGCTGTGATCGATCACAGAATCACAGGGAGCCGCGGGAAACCTGAACTTGCGGCCAAGGCTGGCGAGATCGGTATGGCAAATCGGGTGCCGCGGTCCTGATAAGCGGCCTTCGTCAGAAAAACCCAGCTAGTGCGGATTTGGAGCAGGCTTTGCCACTTTACCGCGGTAAAGTGGCAAACACTGTGCCGGCGATCGCCGTCGTTGACGGGGGAGTGGTGTGCGCTCAAACGGCCGTGTGTCACTAGCGGCACAACCTGGCGGGGGCCGTTAGCATCAGGTCCTACCTCATCCGAAGTACTCCGCCGCGCGGGGGAAGCATACGGAAGGCCTTCTATGGCTGTGCACGTCGTTCTCAACCAGAAGGGCGGCGTCGGCAAGAGCACCATCGCGGTCAACTTGGCCGCCGTGACCGCCGACGTCCTCAACCACCACGACGATCCGGACGCCAGTTCGCCGGTGGCCGCCGTCTCTGTTGACCCGCAAGGCTCCGCGGTGTGGTGGGCCTCCCGGATCAACGATCTGCCGTTCCACATCGTGCAGGCCCACGACGATCTGGCCGGCCTGGCGCGTCTCAAGCAGCTCCCCGACATCAAACACGTCTACGTCGACACCCCAGGCTGGATCGACCTCGACGCCGGCGCCAACGCCAGCGACCCATTGGGCCGCGGACCGGCCGCCGACGCGCTGCGCGCTGTCCTCGACGTCGCCGACCAAGTCATCATCCCCATCGAGACCGAACCACTGTCGTTCGATCCGACCGCGCGCACCATTAACAAGGTCGTCAAACCACGCGGCCTGCCCTACACCGTGGTGATCAACAACTGGGACCCCCGCGACGGCACCCACGACCTCAACGAGACCAAGGAATTCATCCGGCTCAACGGGTGGCCCCTGGCCAACACCGTCATCCGCCACTACAAGCTGCACACCCGAGCCAGCGCCGACGGTCAAGTCGTCACCGAATACCCGGCCAACCGGGTCGCACTGCAAGCCCGCGAAGACTTCTACCGCTTTGCGCTCGAGCTCAACATCGGGGGAGGGAACTGATGGCGCCACGCGGAAAACGCACCAGCCTGGCCGCACTGGCCGGCGACGTCGGCGACAACTCGCCCGTCGACCAACCACCCGCCGACGTGGGGCCGCCGCGCAGCGCACCGCTGAGCGAATTGACCCCCAACCCGCGCAACCCCCGCGAGGACCTCGGCGACCTCACCGACCTGGCCTCCGTCGCCGACATGCAGCTGCAGCCCGCCGTCGTCGTCACCGCCACGGCGTACCGGGCCCTGTATCCCGACGACCGCATCACCACCCGCTACGTCGTGGTCAACGGGTGCCGGCGGCTGGCCGCGGCGCACAAATACGGCCGCACCGACCTCGACATCGTCGTCAACGACGCCATCGCCCGCGACCGCATCACCCTGATCTCGGCGGCGATCACCGAAAACGTCGACCGTCAAGACTTCGACGTCATCGAAGAAGCCCGCGCCGTGGAGGCCCTGGTCGCCGAGTGCGGCCGCGCCGACGAGGCCGGCCAGCGTCTGCACCGCACCGAAGGATGGGTGTCGCAGCGGCGCGCCCTGCTCAAACTGGCCCCGGAACTGCAAACCGCCTTGCGCCGCGGGGAACTGGCCATCCGCGAAGCCCGCTCCCTGGCCCGGGTGCCGCTTGAACAGCAAGTCGCCCGTTGGCGCGCAGCACTGGATAAACAGCAGTCCGGGGACGACAAGACCGCCCCCGAGAATCCCAAGCCGACCCCGTCGCGGTCGCGGGTCATCGCGACCGCGCTGGCTAAGTTCGACGCCGAACCCAACCTGCTCGCCGACGCGCTGCGCACCTACCTCGGCGACGACGGCCTCGCCCGATTGCTCACGCTGCTGCACCCCGCCCAACCCGGTGGCACCGCCGCACGCGGACGCTCCTAAACGACGCAGCTTTGGCTGCGCTCGTCACAGCTGATCAGCCAGTTCGCCCAGATGCCCCGGCGTGACGAACTGCGCCAGCGCGTCCAGATAGTTCTGGGCCGCGGCCCGATACTTCTCGGCCGCACTTTCGCCGGCCAGCATGTTCTGTTGCGCGGCAATCAGCAGCCGATTGACCTCTATCTGCGTGACCAGCTGCGCGCGTAGGTCAGCGAGATCGGTGTCTGATGGCGCGGCGGGGGAGGGGACTGCCGGAGCCGGCAAGGCGTCGGCGTAGACGTACCACCGCAAGCGCTCGGGGCGGGGAATGGCTCCGCCGCGCAGTTCCCCCGCTGTGATGGCGCGCACCACCGTGCGCGGGTCCTTGCCCAGCCGTGCAGCGGCCTCCTGCAGCGACACGTAGGGACCCGTCGGTGTCGTCTCCACACCTGGTGGCGCCTTTTTGAACTCGCTCATCGTCTCGATCCGCGCGGGGGAGCGCTCCTCTCCTAACGACACGATGCTATTAATTAGTGGCATTGTAGCGACTCGGGCGGGCGGCACGGCCATACATGTCGCTAATTAACGACATCAATGCCCTAAACTAGTGGCAGCGAGGCCGCGGTATCGCGGCAAGTTGTAGAGCGATGTTGTCGAGGGGAACAGTTGTGGCGACACAAACCGAACACCAGGCCCGGACCAGGAAGGGTACCGAGACCAGGCAACGCACCAAGATGGTGGGCCTGCGCCTCCGCCCCGAAGACCATCAGCGATTGACCCGGCTCGCCGAGCTCCGCGGCGTCAACGTCGCCGCCCTGTTTGAATCGACCGTGTCCGACCTGCTGGCGACGCCACTACCCGACGAAGCACTCACCGCCTAACTCCGACACAAGACGCTAGCCACGCGAGAAGGTACGGGCGGCGGATCTCATCAGGTGCATCGACCGCCCCGCCTGCCGCCATCGGTGGCGAACGGGCGTGCACCGTTCGCCGACGACGGTGTATCACGCACCAGAATTTTCGCAGTTCAGGACGGTTTTCGGTCCCGAAAGGGCCCGATTCTCTGCAGCAAGCGCCTGATCTCAGAACCTGGTCCGCAGGCCCTCGGCCACTTCTCGGGCTCATGTCGATCAGCGCCTCCGCCCAGAGCCGCTCGGTGGCATCGCTGCGGTACAACGGCTCCGGGTTGGAGCGGCTGACCAGCTTGAGCACGACCTGGTACCCGTTCTCGCGTGAAAGCGGGCCACCGCCGATCAGGCCGAAGATGAACGAGGTCAGGTTCGAGTCCTTGTACGCGGCCAGGCACCGGGACACCCTCTGCCTCAGCGCCCGGCTGTCGTCCTCGGTGAGGTCGGTGATGTCGGCGGCCCCGCTGACCACGGCCCACACCTCGTGGAACCCGGCCGGCGCGAATGGCGTGAGCCAGGCGACCCGGCCGGTCTGCCCGACCCACCGGGGGCCGCCGGCCTCCTGTCGATCAGGGCCGCCCAGTAGTTCCCGTTCCGCTCCTGCCAGGCCGCCGACCGCTCGGCGAGCGGCGCTGGCCGGTAAGGCCGTGGGCGTCGTGCGCCGACTGCAGGTGCGGATGCACCAGCGAGGCGCCCGCGCGCGGCAGGTAGTTGGCCTTGACCGAGCTTCACGCGCCGTCGGGTCGGTGCGCCGCACCCTGTGAGCGTGCCGGACCATGGCGGCCAGGGCATCCCCGACCAGGGCGGACGTGAGCTCGTCGAGGTCGAGGAAGTGCGACCCGGGGTCGTAGATGCCGACCGCGCTGTGGGTCGCGTAGGCCACGATGTTCGCCACGACCACCGCCCGGCCGCAGCGGATCCGGCCCACGGCGGTGAGCTCGGGCGGGAACTGGAAGGTGGCCGTCTTGAGGCGTCGCTGTCCAAGGGGCAGAACGCGGGCGGGGCCGTGAGCTCGGTCAGGTCCGGCCGGTCCGGGGCTGCAGCTTCACCCCGGTGAGGATCCGGGCGCTCCCCCGGTCAGCGGGTCCTGCCGCCAGCGCAGCCGCGCCCGGGTCCAGGCCCTCCCGCGGGGAGGTCGGGCACTCGCGCTTCAAGGTCCCGTTCGTCGAACTGGATCGCAGCCACGGTGATGACCGTAACGGCCCCCGGAAGCGGGCGGCACGCGAACCACGGAAATCGGCCGCGGTCCGCCGGAGACCTGCGATAACAGCACCTGCTTCTAGTGCGGTGGGGCTGCGCGAAGTCAGAGAAGTAACGGTGTCATCCTGCGGTCGCGATCGCGTACGGGTCGGCGACTGCGCTCGTCGTCGAGTCTCGCGGCACTGTGTTCGAACGCTACTGGGCCGCCCCCGGTGACCCTCGCCTTTTCGACAGCGCCGGCCAACTCATCGCCGTCATCGCCGAGCTCAGGCACCCCCGCAACGGCCACAGCCTGCCTCAGCAGGCCCGGCGTCGCACTTACCGACATCAACCACCGCCTGGCGGGGCAGTCCGGGCCGCCCTCCGCGGCAGCACCACCGATTTCAGCCGTGTTCCATGCTGAACCGTACCGTGGGCGCACAAGGGGGAGCGGCGCACGGAAATTTGGATCGGACCGGAGGGCGACGCGCTGGGGCGCTGCATTGCTCAGATCGCGAAAAGCGTTGCCCCGAATAAGACTGCCATGGCGGCTGCTGTCATCGCCTGCGCGACGTTGCCCAGTGGCCCGAAACGCGTTGTGGCGCGCCGCCGCTCGACCAAGTATGTGGCCACCCAGAAAGCTGCGGCGATTGTGAAAACGACGGCGCCGAGCCAATTCACTGCGGTGAATAAGGCGGGTGCTTCGCTGCTCGCCTGTTCGTTCATCGCTGGCATGTCCATGCCGGGCATCGGAGTGCTCGGCGAGTGGGGGGATTGAACGTGCACAGGGTTGTTCATGCTGACATACATCCACGCCGTCGCCAGCATCATCAACGCGTGGTATCCGTTGGACATTCGTGGATAGCGCGATCGGACCGCAATCGTGGCTACCGCTAGGAACCACAACGCTGCCAGCAGGAAGAATACGGCGGGTCCGACAGTGGGTACCTGTGCGCCCCATGGCCAAGCCATCACGGCCATGGAGATGGCCATCAGCAGATGCAGACCGTGGCTGACCGCCGCTGTCGCAGGGAGGCGTCTGATGAGGAGCGGTAAACCGCATTCAGTGGCTCCTAGCGCGAAGAGTCCCGTGACGACCCAGCGCAGCAGCAAATCATGGATCATACGGTCGCAAGCCGCTCGGATCGCGGTGGTTGATGATGGTCGGGACAGGAGGCTGCTGTCATCGGTCGCGGCCGAAGCGCCGCAGGCGCAGGGAGTTGGTAACCACGCTCACCGACGACAGCCCCATCGCAGCGCCCGCGACGACGGGATTCAGCAGCCCCATTGCCGCCAGCGGTATGGCGGCGGTGTTGTAACCGAAGGCCCAGCCCAGGTTCTGGTGGATCGTGCGCAGCGTCTGTCGGGAAAGCTGGAGCGACCGCACCACACCGTCGAGGTGGTCGGACATCAGGGTGATGTCTGATGCCTCGATGGCCACGTCCGTGCCGCTGCCGATCGCGATCCCCAGATCGGCCTGCACGAGCGCCGGGGCATCGTTGACGCCGTCGCCGACCATGGCCACCAGCCGGCCCTCTTCTTGGAGCCGGCGGACCTCGTTGACTTTGTCTTCGGGCAAGACCTCGGCCAGCACCTGGTCGATGCCGACCTGGTCGGCGATGGCGGCGGCGGTGCGGGCGTTGTCGCCGGTGATCATGGCAACCTGCAGCCCCATCGCATGCAGCTGACGCACTACGTCACGGGCGTCGTCTTTGATCGTGTCAGCGACCGCGAGCACGCCGACCACTCGGTCGTCGCGGCCAACGAATACCGCGGTGCGGCCCTGCTCTTCGAGTCTGGCGGCGGCCGCAGCGAGATATTCGGGGAGACGCAACTCGTTTTCGTCGACCAGTTTGCGCCGCCCGACCAGCACGGCTTGGCCATCGACCTGGGCGCGGACGCCGTGGCCGGCCAGGTTGGTAAACCCTGTGGCCGTTACGATATCGAGGCTGCGTTCTCGGGCGCCGGAGACGATAGCCGCGCCGATAGGGTGTTCCGAGCCCGACTCGACCGCGGCAGCAATCTGCAGCACCGTATTTGACTTCTGTCGCTTGTCGGGGATGACATCGGTGAGTTGCATCTGGCCGCGGGTGAGGGTGCCGGTCTTGTCGAACACCACAGTGTCGATTTTTTTCGACGCTTCCAGGACCTCTCCGCCTTTTACCAGAATCCCCATCTCCGCGCCGCGGCCGGTGCCGACGATGATCGCGGTGGGAGTGGCCAGCCCCAGCGCGCACGGGCAGGCGATGATCAGCACCGAGACTGCCGCGGTCATCCCCGCGATCGGGTTGGCCGCGAAGATCGCCCAGCCGGCAAACGTCAGGGCGGCCACACCCAGGACGGCGGGCACGAACACCGCCGAGACCTGGTCGGCCAACCGCTGCACCGGGGCTTTGCCGCCTTGGGCCTGCTCGACCAGATGCACAATCCGGGCCAGTGCGGTGTCGGCCCCGACTGCAGTGGCGCGCACGGTCAGCAGCCCGTCGATATTGACGGTGGCCCCGGCCACCCCGTCGCCCACGGATTTCTCCACCGGGACGGATTCGCCGGTCAGCATCGACTCATCGACGGCGGCACGTCCGTCGATTATCTCGCCGTCGACGGGGATTTTCTCCCCGGGCCGCACCAGCAGCAGGTCGCCGACCTGCACCTGCTCCACCGGCACCAGAATCTCTTGACCGTCGACGAGCAGGCAGGCTTCCTTGGCGCCCATCTCCAGCAGTTTGCTGATCGCCTCGCGGGTCTTGCCGGTCGCTCGGGCCTCGAAGTAGCGGCCCAACACCACGAACGCAATGATCAACGCCGCGGTGTCGAAGAACAGCGGCCCCCCGGCGAAGAGCTGGTAGGTGGAGTACGCGAACGCCGTCAGCGTGCCCAACGTGATCAGCGTGTCCATGTTGGCGGTGCGTGCCCGCGCCTGCTGGACGGCCCCCGTCAGGAACGGCCAGCCGGCCACGAACTGCACGGGCACCGTCGCGGCAAAGGCCAACCACCCCGCCCAGGAGGCGCCGATCACCATCGGCGCTGCCATCGACACCAATCCGAGCGGCACGGCCAGCCACACCCGTCGCAACCACTTGCGCTGCTCACCCTTGGCATCTGTCGCTGGCGCCCCATGACACGACGCCACTGGCTGATGACAGTCACCTTCGCCGGCGGGCGCTTCGGCCGCAGGGCCGGTCGAGAGTCCCAGCAACCGGAAGATCCCGCCGGCAATCCTTTGCACCACACCGGGATCGCCGGAATGCACGGAGTGTGGGGCGCGTGCGGGGACCGATTCCGCTGGGATGTGCTGGGCCTCGGCGATCGCCGACAGGACCGCAGCGGTGTCGCAGTCATCCGGCGAATACCAGATCACCACCGAAGCCGATCGCGGGTAGGCATGCACCGCCTGCACACCAGCCACCGTGGCAACAGCATCTTCGATCGCCACGGCCCGGACTTCGTTGAAGTCAAAACCGCTGGCGCGCAAACGCATTCGCCCGCCACCCTGGGATATGACGGTCAGCGCGAGGTGAGTTTCGGGACTAACCCGAGTGTCAGTGGCAAGCATTGCCGGGCTTGGGAGTCAAGGTCGACGTCGTCGCTACCGCCGTGGGTGGTTCAACCCGTTCTCCGATGCGGTCTGCTGCCTCAGCGAGTACGTCTGCCACGGCCAACCGAGCACGCTCGGCGCCCGCTTTGGTCTTGCGCTCGGTCGTGCGCGCCGCGCGAAGGCCCAAAGCAGTTGCGCTGACCGTCACCTTCCGCCAGGGCGCCTTCCCCAACGCGTCATACGCCACGGCACCGACCAATCCTGTCACCACGGCGGGCACCGCCTTCGCCAAAATTCCCTGCCACGCCATCTTGAACCTTCCTTACCATTGTTGAAACGATCACATGCTGCGGACTGTGAGGGCCCCAAGCGACATTGTCGCTGTTCGGCAGCGGTTCGTCATCCGCCAAATCTGAACGCCGCTTGGGGGCATAACCTGAGGACACCTGTATGGAGATGGGTCTCGCGCCTGGCGTGGTAGTAGCGGGGTCGTTACGTCTTGGCACCCTGAGCTCATTGAAGATCCCTGGGATGCGCCGTTGTCTCGCGGTTGCAATTCCGAGGCCCTACCTCACTGACCACACGGGGCACGTCTTCACCTCAGGTGCGGCCAGCCTGCTGGGTTGAGTCGAAGCCGCCGCAGGTGCAGCCAGTGCATCTCCCGCAGCAGTCGCAGTTCTTGTCCATAGCGGAGACGGTACCCCCACAGGGTACCCTGCGCAAGCGGTGCAATCTGGCAGTCGGGCGGATTGCCCGCAGGCAGGCAAGCCCTCATTGGACTCTTCGCCGAACGGGGTCAATCCTCGGTCGCTGTTGGCAAGTTTCGAAGTTGCGGCACCCCTCCCGGGTATGGTGTCACCAAGGATGTCATTAGCGGCCGACCACGCTCGGCACGCGGCAATGAACCGAACGACCCGATGACGAGAATGCTGGGAGTACAGGTGGGAACCACATACGGATACGCGGCGAATAAGGACGCGTATGCCAAGCGGCTGCGCAGAGTCGAGGGCCAAATCCGCGGTATTTCCAAGATGATCGATGAGGATAAGTACTGCATCGACATTCTGACCCAGATCAGTGCGGCCAGCAGCGCGTTGCGGTCTGTGGCTTTAAACCTTCTCGATGACCATCTTGATAGCTGCGTCAGTCAAGCAATCGCTGAGGGCGGAGCACAGGCTGACGCGAAGCTCACCGAGGCTTCGGCGGCAATCGCCCGACTTGTGCGCTCGTGACCAATTGACGGTCGCTGACCCTCGCGGATCGCTGACCGGCTTGGTCCGACCCTCCTCTAGAGTAATTAACGGTTCGCCCAACATCGGCGCGGGGGTGCATCGGCTACCGCAGTGGTGCTGTTGCGAGCACGTCCCACAGCGGCCCCGCCGCAATGCCGACTCCCAGGCTCAGTGCTGCCGCGACAAGCGCGGTGCGCGCAGACCACCCGCCAGTGTTGAAATCGTCTGAGAATTCCGGCTTCTGGAATACCGGAGCGACCCAACGCAAATAGTAGAAGAGGCTGAGAAGGCTGTTGACGAACACCACCACGGCCAACCACGCGAGACCACCGTCCCAAACGGCCATGGCGGTGGTGAGCTTCGCGACGAAGACACTGGTGGGCGGGGTGCCGACCAATCCGAGCAGCGCCACCACCAGGGCTCCGGCCAGCCAGGGCCGGGCTCGCGCCATGCCACGGTAGGCGTTGAGGTCGCGCCGATCGGGCAGTGCGGTGCTCACCGCGAACGCCGCGCTGTTCGTGATGGTGTAGCCGACCAGATAGAACAGCAGCGACGGAAGGGCCAGCTCGCTGCGGCCGGCGACGGTGATCGGCACGAGTAGGTAGCCGACTTGGCTCACAGTCGACCAACCCAGGAGCCGACGGGGATCCTGCTGCCCGAAGGCGGCCAAGTTGCCCAAAGTCATACTCGCGACAGCGAATATCGCGATCAGCAGTGGCCACGCAACCGTGTCCGGCAGCACGATGGCCACGCGGTACAGCGCAATCACTGCGCCGATTTTGGGCACTGTTGTCAAGAATACGGCCGCTACACCATTGGCAGCTTGAGCGGCGTCGGGAACCCAGAAGTGGGCGGGCACGCCGCCTGCTTCGAACATCAGTCCTGCCACCACGGCCACGACCCCGGTCGCCACTACCGCGGCGGGCGCGCCGCGCAATTGTGCGGCGAGTTCGTTGTAACGGGTAGCCCCGCTGATCCCGTAAAGTACGGTCACACCCAGCAGCAAAATGATCCCGAACATGGCGCCGACCAGGTAAGTCTTCAACGCTGCCTCGGCCGCCAGGCCCGACCGCAACAGTCCGATCAGTCCGTAAAGCGGGATGCTGGCCAGCAGGTATCCGGTGGCCAGGACGAGCAGGTCGTCAGTCCCGGCGAGGACCATGACGCCGGCGGTCGAAAAGAGAAGCAGCGCATAGGTTTCGCTTTCCCGGGCCGTTGCTGTGATGTCGTCGCCGGCTAGCGTCAGAACCATCAGGACCCCGATCGCGGCGGTGATCCGCGCCACCGCGGTGGTGCTGTCGACGGCGAAGGCTCCCTCGAGCGCCATCTGATCCGGGGCCGCCATTCCGACCGCCGCGACCACGACGACACCGATAAGCGTTGCGGCTGCGATGATTCGGGCCCACCATTGACGGTTGCGGGGTAGAAATGATCCGCCGATCAGCACCAGCAGGCCGCCGCCGAATGTCAGCATCTCCGGCAGCATCAGCAGCGGCCGCATCCCGGTGTTCACCAGCTATCTCCCCACCAGCCCGATCAGCGTGCGTGACGCCGGCTCGATCACATCCAGCAGTGGGCGCGGCAACACGCCGATCAAGATCGAGAGCATGAGAAACATTCCTGCCGAGCCGGTTTCGGACGGGTGCAGATCCAGGAAGTTCCGCGAGTGGCCACGGGTCTCGCCGGTGAAGATGCGCTGCAGGGCGCGCAGAAACAAGGCTGCGGTGATCAGGATGCCCGGTAGCGCGACCGCGGTGAGTGGTGCGGCCGCGATGCTGCCGGTGAAGATTTGAAACTCGGCGATGAAGCCGGAGAATCCCGGCAGCCCCAGTGAGGCGAACGCGCCGAGTGTGAACAGCACGGCCAGCTTCGGGGCCGGTGCAGCCAGACCGCCGTAGGAGTCCATGTCGTAGCTGCCGGCGCGGTCGTAGAACACCCCGGCGAGCAAGAACAGCGCACCGGTGATCAGACCGTGGCTGACCATCTGCGTGACCGCTCCACTGACCGCCACCGCGCGCGCCTGGTCGGTGTTGCCTGAGAGCAGGCCGGCAGCGCCGAGCGCCAGCACTACGTAACCCATGTGGTTCACCGAGGTATAGGCCACCATGCGCTTGAAGTCCTGCTGCGCCAACGCAACCAGCGCTCC
Organism: Mycobacterium sp. NGS49; assembly: GCF_059812565.1. Lineage (NCBI taxonomy): Bacteria > Bacillati > Actinomycetota > Actinomycetes > Mycobacteriales > Mycobacteriaceae > Mycobacterium > Mycobacterium sp. NGS49. The sequence continues at coordinate 68,527 of NZ_JCALCX010000026.1, forward strand.
GTAAAGCACCGAGACGACGCCGACGGCGATGATCGCCCAGGCCCAGGCGCGCCAGGCGTGCGGCAGCATCGGCATCGCGATTCGCACGAACCCGTAAGTGCCCATCTTGAGCAGTACCCCCGCCAGCACGGCCGAGCCGATGGCCGGCGCGTCGGTATGAGCAGGGGGAAGCCAGGTGTGGAAGGGAACCGTGGGTGTCTTGACTGCCAGACCGAGCAGGATCGCCGCGAGGACCAGCCTGCCCGCCAGCGGGCTACTCGCCAGCGGGTCGGCGGCGATCAGCTCGAGCATGTCGAACGTGTGCGGATTGGCGGCGATGTACAAGCCGATGAAGCCCACCAGCAGCGCCAGCGAACCCAGAAAGGTGTAAAGGAAAAACTTCAGCGCCGAACGGGCGGCGTCGCCGTGGCCCCATCCGGCGATCACGAAGTACATCGCCACGATCGACAGGTCGAAGAACACGAAGAACAAGATCAGGTCCGCAGCGACGAACAGACCCAGGCTCACGGTCTGCAGAAACAGGAACAACGCGGCCTGCGACCTGGGCCGGTTGTGACCACGCAACCCATACAGCGCGCAGGCCAGGAAGATCACCGCGGACATGACCACCAGCGGCAGCGACAAACCGTCGACGCCGATGTGGTAGCTGCTGTTTACTCCCGGGATCCAGCGGGCCCGCTCCTCGAAAGCCAGCCCGTTGGGGCCCGGTGTCTTATAGCGTGCCCACGCCAGCACCGTCAGCGCCAGATCCACAGCGGTGAGGGCGACCCACACCCAGCGGGCTGCGGTTTCGACCGACTTGGGTATGGCAAGCACACCCACCGCGGCGGCCAACGGCAGAAAAACGATCAAACTGAGCACCTGTCACCTCACCGCTATCAGTAGCAGGACGCCTGCCACGACCACCACCACGGCGACGAGGTAGTACTGGTGCAGCTGGCCGGTCTGCGGTCTGCGGGCCAGCGCCCCGAGCTGACGTGTTCGCCTCGCCAGCGACTCCACCGCGGCATCAACACGGCGGTCATCGATGCGCGCCGCCCACCGGCCGGCTTTCAGCGACCCGGCGGCGATCCGGTCCACGGCCCGGTCGAGAATCCCGTCGTCGAACCGGGCCAGCGCGTGAGCCAGGCGCATGGTGGGACGGGCGACCACCGCGTCGACGGCCTGCTGCAGGCCAAGCCAGTCGGCGGCCCACCGCGGCTCGGGCACCCCCCAGCGCATCACCGCGGCCACTACGAGAAGCGCCAACAGCGCCGACGTGGCCAGTTCCGGCACGGTCGAGTACGCGGTCGACCCGTGGTCGAGAACACGGCTCAACGCCGGCGCGATGGGCGGCAATGCCAGCACCCCTGCCACGGCGGCGCCAGCGGCTAACACAAGGATCGGCAGCTGTAGAAAGGCGTTGGGCGCCTTGAGCTTCGGCGACCTGGGATCGCCGATCGGCGCCGGCGTCCCCCACACCGCAACGAGAATCTTCGCCGCGTAGGCCGCCGACAGCGCGGCGGCCACCAGCCCCACCGCATAGAGCGCGATCGAGTGTTCGAGTGCAACCGCCAGCACGGCGTCCTTTGTCGCCCACAGGGATAGCGGCGCAATTCCCGCCAGCGCGGCCGCACCGATGGTGGCGCACCAGCCGACCAGCGGCCATCGCCGGGCGACACCGTTCAGCTTGTCAAGGTGTTTGGTGCCGAGCAATGAGAGCCATGCGCCGGCGGCAAGAAAGAGCCCGGCCTTGGTGAAAGCGTGCGCGACCAGCTGCGCGGCGCCACCGCTGACCGTACCCACCCCTGCTGCCATCACCACAAACCCGAGCTGCGCCGCGGTGGAGGCGGCGAGCAACTGTTTGAGGTCGCGTTGGGCCACCGCAACAGCACCCAGCAGTACAGCGGTCACGGCGCCGGTCCAGGCTGCCAACTCGGCGGCCCATCCAGTGGCCGCCAATAGCGGCTGGATGCGCAGCAGCAGGTACGCGCCCATGGCCACCATGGCGGCCGAGTGCAGTAGTGCGCTAACGGGGCTGGGGCCCTCCATTGCGCGCGAAAGCCAGAACGAAAACGGCAGCTGCGCCGCCTTGCCCAAGGCGGCGATGAACAGACCGACCGCAATGACATTGCGCCACAGTGTGTTCGCGTGGGACAGGTCCGCCAGCGCCAGCCCCGCGCCGCCGGCAAGCGCCGCGCCGGCGGCCAGATACATCCCGAGGTCGGCGCTGCGGGTGGTCACGAACGCGGTGAGACCGGCCGACATCCGAAAGTCGTCGCGCCACCAGAACCCGATCAGCGCATACGACGCCGCCCCCATCACTTCCCACGCCAGCAGCAGCGCGGGTAACGTGCCGGCGGTTGCGGTCAGCAGGGCGGCGGAGGCGAACAGCAGCATCAACCCGTGGAATCGACCCGCGGCTTCGCGGATGTCCGCCACGGCGAACACCAGGACCAGCAAGGTGACGAGCGCGACCGCGGGGACCACCAACGCCGACAGGCGATCCACGGACAGTCCGAACTGCCCACCTGCCACAAAAGCGACGCTCACAGCGGGATGAGTCATCGCTACCACGATCGACAACGCGACCACAACCGCGGACACCGTTACCGATATTCCAGCCGCGAATCGATCCCCGCGGCGCGTAAGGAGCAGTGCCGCGCCGCAGCCTGCCGGAAGGCAGATCAGCAGCCACAACGCCGGCTGCGTTGTCGAGGTCACCCCGTTCACCCGGCCAAGTCTGCGGCCGTGTCGGTCATGTCGGTGCGGCGCTCGCGGTGCAGCAGCGTAGCCACGGCGAATCCCATCGCCATCTCCACCGTCATGGCGGCGATGATCACCAGCAGCACCACCTGTCCGGCCGGTACGGGTGCCGAGAACCACCAGAACCCGCCGGCCGCCAGTATGACGGCGTTGATCATCAGCTCAAGGCCCATCATCACCATGACGACGACCTGCTGCGACAGTGCTCCGTAAAGGCCGACGCTGAATAACGCGGCGGCCACCAACAGAACGGTTTGCAGTGTCATCGCCCCAGCCCGCCGGGTTGTGGATCGCTCGCGGGCCTGCGTTTGAGGTCGTCACCGAACCGGTCGTAGCGGCCGCGGCGGGCGGCCAGGACGACGCCGGCGACGATGGTCGCGACCATCACCGGGCTGATCACCGTCATGGCCAGCATGCTGGGCCCCATCAACTCCTCGCCGAGCGCGAAGGTCAGATCCTTCGGCGGTGGGCCGCGCCTCGCCGGCCAGTCGGTGAGCAGGATCCCCGACGCCAGCACCACGAACGTTCCGATCGCAGCGGCTAATGCGCGTCGGTTGTCGTGCACCATGCTCATGGGCATCAGCGCCGGGTTCATGCCCATGAACATCACCATGTAGACCGCCATCACGGCCATCTCCATCACCATCATCAAGATGATGACGATGCCGATGTAGTTCTGTTGCAACAGCACAACCGCGACACCGACCGCGATGAACGAAACCGCCAAGGCGTAGGTGGCGCGGGCCATGGAATTGACAATGAAAACGGCGGCTCCGGCCAGCACGGCGGTCACGGCAACGACCCAGAACACGATGTCAACGATCATGAGAGTCACTTCCTCACTGCGATGATGGCCACGACGAGGTCTTGCACAAGCGTGAGCGGCAAGAGCACCATCCACCCGATCTCCAGAAATTTTTCGGGTCGCAGCACCGGAAGCCGCCCGCGCAGCCAAACAAACACCGACAGCAAGCCGATGGTCTTCACCAACACCCATGACCAGGCCGGTAACAGTGGACCCGCACCGCCGCCGAGGAACATCGGCACCGCGAACGCCGCACCGGCAGCCAACAGGGTGTAGCGGCCCGCCTGGAATACGAGCCGATCCACCCCGGACAGTTCCGCGGTGACACCGCCGGCAATATCAGCTCCCAGCGCTGCAGAGAAGGGTCCCCACACCGAAAAAGCAACTGCCCCAAGGCAATACACGACGAACGCGACCGGCATCCACACCGCGAACCACAGTCCGTGTTGAGCGGCGGCCACGTCGGCGACCCGTAGACTTTGCGCGGCGATGGGCGGTGCGACCAGCGCGAACATCAACGGCATCTCGTAGCCGAGCCCATGAGCCAGGAATCGGTAGCCCCCGACCAGCGGATGGGCGGAGTTCGGACCCCACCCGGCAAGCCACACCAGCGCCCACACCATCACATCCATGGCGTTGAACCACATGACTCCGACGTCGAGATCGGCCAGCGTCCAGCGCCCGAACGGCACGACAGTCACCATGAGCGACGCGGCGACGATCAGCCCCGCTCCGCCGGCACGCCATAACAACGTATCGGCGGCTACGGTGGTGCGGCGGCGCTGCCGCATCAGCCGCGCGACTTCGTAGAGCGCAGTACCCGGCCCGGCGCCGCGGGCAGCAAGCACGCCGTCGAGGGTCGCCGCATAGAAGCCGAGGCACAGGAGCAATGCCACGCCGCCCAGCGCCCACACACCCGGGACCGTGGTGATCGAGACGTCAGCCATGGCGACCGCCCGGGTGCGATGCGGTGTCGATACCGAGGCTGGCGATCACCAGCCGGGCGGTCCCAAGGTCAAGGCCGCTCACCATCTGAGGCAACACGGCGATGACGCTGTTTGCAGGAGCGCCGACACCGTGTGGTTTCGCTGGATTCGCTAGCGCATGCCGCGCCATGTCGACCTGCGCGAGGAGGCGGTCGTAGCAATCGCCGGCCAGGACAGTCGGCAGCTCGAGGGTCTTGCAGTCCTCGGGTGTCAACGATGCGATGTCGCGCAATGACCAGTGCAGCGTTCGAGAGCGTCGAAGCTTGCGGTGCAGGGTGTCCAGCAGCGAAGCGGCGTGCCCGGCGTCCGCGTCGTTGAGCAGCTCGTCCCGCGCGGTACGGGCGATTGCTGCCGCACCCGGCCAGGCGGCCAGTGCCAGCAGATCAACGACATGGTCACAATGTCGCGCCGCGGCGTGGTTCCTGGGTTCCGGCGGCGGAATGCCGTAGTCGAAACCGTTGTCAACGACCCACGCCTCGGCTTGCGTGAGCACGTCTCCCTGCAACGAGCACCGCACCGCCAGCCCCGCAGGCCAGTAGCACAGCACTGGCCCAAGGCGAAGGTGCAGCACATCCATTTCCAAACCGTCGCGGTCATCGCCGCCTTCGGCCAGCGCAATCCCATCCGGCGCCATGTCCATGTCGCCGTGGTGCATGTGCTGGTGTGCGCTGTGGTCCATATGCCCGTGTTCGCCGTGGTCCGCATGCCCGTGCTCGCCGTGGTTCATGGCGCTGTGGTCAGTCTGCTCGTGGTGTTCGTGCTCACGGTGGTCCATATGCCCGTGCTCGCCGTGGTTCATGGTGCCGTGCTGATTTCCGCTCAATTCCGGAGATTGAGCGCGCTCGCGAGCATCCTGGCGGTGCCTGTCTACCTCCACCAACTGCATGGCGGCGCTGTGCAGGGCCGACTCGACCGCTTGGGGATCGGGCAGCTCGACGCGAACCCGGGGCCCCGGCATCTGGTACCAGACCCGGTCGATCGCCTCGTTCAGTTCCGGTCCCGGCGTACCGCAGACCGCCAACACGTCAGCGTCGGCCGGGGATGTAGCCACACACCAACCCCGGACTCGAAGTCGGTGTTCGGCCTCTGCGCGCACCACCCAGAACCCTCGGGCCTCCACGATGAGAACGTGTGCCCGCCGTGCTGCGCATCGGGCCAGCCGCTGCGTCAGACCCATCTCAGGGCGCCCTCGCGCCATGCCCACGCCACCGCCACGAGTAGCGCTGCCAGAAAGAGAAACATCTCAGTGATTGCGGTAGCACCCATTTTTTTGACCACCAACGCCCACGGGTACATGAACAACATCTCGACATCGAAGGCGAGAAATACCAAAGTCGCCAGATACCACCGAACGTGATAGCGCGACAACGCATGCTCTTCTGGTTCCCACCCGGACTGGAAAGGCAGCGCCATCAGCGTGGTGGGGCTGATCGCAGTAAAGCGGTGCAACCCGTAAACACTGGCGAGCCCGGCGACGCTGAGTAACAGCATCCACGCCACACCCGCATACATCGCGGCTCCTAGTCTTTTGTGGTGGCACGAAATCGGTACCCTTGCGGCCGCTTCTCAAACTCCTGCCGTCGATCGCTTCCCGTTGGCCAGGCGCGGAGCGATGTTCACCAGTGAGTTCCCTCGGTGCCGGGCAGTGCCGCTGAAATAACGTATCAGCACCCGCGGGTGGGGGTAGTTTTCAACCGACGACCAGTTTGGACCTTGATCACTTCACTGCCGGGCGACCGACCAAGCTGCTTGGGGCCTTCGGTTTCATCGGTGCCGTGGCCCTGGCACGATCGGCCAATGCATGAATCAAGAGGCCGCGTCCCCGCAACATGCGACGAGGAGCTGCTCTCCTGCCTGGGCCCGGGCTTTCCAGCCCTGGCCGGCAGCGATCCCGAACGCGTTGTCAGGATCCGCGACGAGGTGGCGCAGGGCTTTGCGGCGCTAGCGGACGTCACCCATGCCGTGTCGTTCTTCGGTTCCGCCCGTACACCGCCGGATCATCCACACTACAAGCTGGCCCGCAAGCTGGCTGCACGACTGGGCAGCTTGGGGTTCGACATCATCACCGGCGGCGGACCCGGGATCATGGAGGCCGCGAACCGGGGCGCCCGCGACGCCGGAGTGCGGTCGATCGGTCTTGTCATCGAGCTGCCCTACGAGCAGCAGCAGAATCCGTTCATCGACCTCTCACTTCAGTTCAATTATTTCTTCGTGCGCAAGCTGATGTTCGTCCGCTACGCGTCGGCGTTCGTGGTTCTTCCGGGCGGCTTCGGAACGCTCGACGAGCTTTTCGAGGCCCTGACGCTCATACAGACTCAGAAGATCCGAAACTTCCCCGTCGTGCTTGCGGGTTCTGACCACTGGACCGGGCTGGAACGGTGGATTCGTGACCGGCTGCTGGAGACGGAACTGGTATCGGGAGAGGACGTTGACCTGCTCGTGATCGCCGATGATCCGGACCAGATCGGCGAGATTGTCAAGCGATGGCGCCGACGACAGCTGGAGTCCTACCGCCCATCGGAATCATGAGACGGATGTCGAAGCGGCACACCATCTCGACTAAAGGCCATTGCCCCGGCCGGCAGCAGCCGACTGCGGAGATGCGATGCATTTCGAGGAAGCCGTCAGGTCAGGTCGGCATCAGGCGCTAACCCGCGCTACGACCCGAAGGCCCAGGACGAGATGTCGGACATCCGTACGCGAAGCTGATCGTGCGAATAGATTTCATCGCCACTGCGGCGGTAGGTAACTCGAGACAGGTGTATGTACTCGTGGAACTCACCCCCATTCGGGCAGTTCGGACAGTTGCCCTCGGTCGAGCTCTGTCGGCTGTGGTCGACGCCGACCGTTTGCAGGTAGCCAAGGACCTTCTGGTCGAAATACCAGCAGGGTTCGATGACACCCGTCACGGTTCCCCATGGCAGGTGCAGCGTCACGTCGACGTCTGCGCCGGGCGTGTGCGGATTGGACTCGATTGCGTTGATGATCAGGTGAAGTGAGCGGTCGGTCGTCCCGGACGCGCAAGGCGCATCGGTCGCGGTCACGCCCTCTCTTTGGCCTTCCGGCATCTGCTGTCCCCTCGTCGCCGACGTTGATCGTGCCTGTGTGTGGGCAGTCAAAACGGGTACTCACCATTTTTACTCTATGCCGCAGTCACGACATCGCGATTGCCGAGAGAAATAGGACCGACCACCGTGCCGTCCGTCCTTGATTACCCTAGGGGGGTATGGTAGACATGAATTATCAGGCACGATGCATTCAGATTGGAGAGCGGCATGAGCACCCTGACAGTCACCGTTTCTGGGATGACGTGCGGGCACTGCGCTTCTTCTGTCCGTGAGGAAGTCAGCAACATCGCTCAAGTCACAGCCGTGGACGTGAAGCTCGGCAGTGGCAAGGTGACCATCAACAGCGACGGCGTGATCGAGCTGGACGCGATCAAGGATGCGGTGGAGGCAGCGGGCTACCAGTTGGTCCGCTGAGACGACCTGTCGCGATTTAATTGAGGGGAACAGAGCATGGACTCTGCCACGGAAACCACCCAACATCTTGAGCTACGGATCGGCGGGATGACGTGTGCTTCGTGCGCGGCCCGAATTGAGAAGAAGCTCAACAAGATCGACGGCGTCAGCGCGTCGGTCAACTACGCGACCGAGAAGGCCAGCGTCGCTTACATCGGCACCGTCTCACCCGACCAGCTCGTGACGACGGTTGAGCAAGCCGGCTACACCGCGGAAGTGCCTAGGCTGAGCTCACCCGCCATGGACGACGAGTCCACGGAGCCGGGCGGGGAGCCGGATGCAGTCGCGTCGCTAAGGCAACGTCTGCTGGTTTCACTGGTATTGACCGTGCCGGTGCTCGCGATGGCCATGGTGCCCCCACTGCAATTCGCTAATTGGCAATGGCTCTCGTTGACGCTGGCCGCGCCGGTGGTGGTATGGGGCGCCCTGCCGTTCCATAAGGCCGCATGGACCAACCTGCGGCACCGCACCGCCACCATGGACACGTTGATCTCGATGGGCACGATTGCCGCGCTGGGCTGGTCGGTCTACGCGTTGTTCTGGGGCACGGCCGGCATGGCCGGCATGCGCCACCAATTCGAGCTGACCATTTCCCGCACCGACGGCAGCAGCAACATTTATCTGGAGGCCGCCGCAGGTGTTACTACCTTCATCCTCGCAGGCCGGTTCTTTGAGGTCCGGTCCAAGCGGCGCGCCGGCGCCGCGCTGCGCGCGCTGCTCGAGCTCGGCGCCAAGATTGTCTCGGTGCGCAGAGATGGTGTCGAGCAACGCATTCCGATCGAGCAGCTCGCCATCGGTGACGAGTTCGTAGTACGACCCGGCGAGAAAGTGGCGACCGATGGCGTGGTGATTGAGGGCTCCTCCGCGGTGGACGCCTCCCTGCTGACCGGGGAGTCTATGCCGGTTGAGGTCGGCCCCGGGGATCAGGTGGTGGGCGCCACCGTTAACGTCGGTGGACGAATTGTGGTGCGCGCCAAAAGGATTGGTTCGGATACCCAGCTAGCCCAGATGGCCAAGCTGGTCGAAGAGGCGCAGTCGGGCAAGGCGCAGGCGCAGCGGTTGGCCGACAGGATTTCCGAAATCTTTGTGCCGATCGTGATCGCGCTGTCGCTGGCGACACTCGGGTTCTGGATCGCCGCAACCGGGTCCATCGCCGCCGCTTTCACTGCGGCGGTGTCGGTGCTGATCATCGCGTGCCCGTGCGCGCTGGGTCTTGCCACACCGACGGCCTTGATGGTCGGCACCGGCCGTGGCGCACAACTCGGGATCTTGATCAAGGGACCCGAAGTGCTGGAATCGACGCGTCGAATCGACACCATCGTGCTCGACAAGACCGGCACCGTCACCACCGGCGACATGACCCTGCTCGACGTGATCGCTGCGCACGATGAACAGCCCGCCGAGGTGCTGCGGTTGGCGGGCGCGCTGGAGGACTCCTCCGAACACCCGATCGGCAGGGCGATCGCGCAGGCAGCTCGTCACAAAGTCGGCGACCTGCCAACCGTCGAGTGTTTCGCCAACCTGGAAGGTTTGGGCGTGCAAGGGGTTGTCGAAGGATACGCGGTGACAGTAGGCCGCCGGCAACTCCTGGCGGATAGGTCGCAGCAGCTTCCGGAGAGACTTACCCGATCGCTGCGTCAGGCCGAGTCCGAGGGCAAGACAGCGGTGGTGGTCGGCTGGGACGACAAGGCGCGGGGAATCCTGGTAGTGGCGGATGCGGTCAAGCCGACATCGGCCGAGGCCGTCGCACGGCTGCGCGCGCTGGGATTGACCCCGATCATGCTTACCGGCGACAACGCGGCCGCGGCCCGCACCATCGCCGGCCAGGTCGGCATCGACCAGGTCATCGCCGACGTTCTACCGCGAGACAAGGTGGAAACCGTGCGACGGTTGCAGGCCGAAGGGAAGGTGGTGGCCATGGTCGGCGACGGTGTCAACGACGCCGCGGCCCTGGCGCAAGCCGATCTGGGCCTGGCGATGGGGACCGGCACCGATGTCGCAATCGAGGCCAGCGATCTGACACTGGTACGCGGTGACCTGCGCGCGGTGCCTGACGCGATTGAACTTTCGCGCAAGACATTGGCGACGATCAAGGGCAATCTGTTTTGGGCGTTTGCCTACAACATTGCCGCGTTGCCGCTGGCAGCCGCTGGGATGCTGAACCCCATGCTGGCTGGTGCGGCTATGGCGTTCTCGTCGGCATTCGTGGTCACCAACAGCCTCCGGCTGCGCACCTTCAAGCCGCGCTCGTAACCAACGCCGACACCAGGCAGCCGACCTCGATATGAACGCACGATATCTCGGATTGCTTCGTTGTCCCCGGTGTGGCGAGGAAGCACCGGAAGATCGAGCATCCTTCGGATGTCCTCGCTGCGCCCGCGACGGCATCGGGGTGAATCTCACTCCCGCGTACGCGCTGAACGCGGGCTCCTTGCCCTGGGAGGCCTCCCAGTCAGGAATTTTCGGATTTCGTGATTTGCTGCCCTTCGCGCCAGAGGATGCGCCGGTGACCTTGGGCGAAGGTCAGACGCCCGTCATTCCGTTGAATCGGCTTGGGCCTCGGCTTGGACTACACAGACTCCTGCTCAAAGACGAAGCCCGCAATCCGACGTGGTCATTCAAAGACCGGCTGGCGGCGGCGGCCGTCACCAAGCCGGTGGCATCAGGAGCTTCGACTGTCATTGTTTCGTCGACCGGAAACCACGGCGCAGCAGTAGCCGCCTACGCAGCCGCGGCAGGGCTTCGGTGCGTGGTTCTCACGCTGTCGTCGGTACCGCGCGAGATGAGCATTCTCATCCGAGGCTATGGCGCCTGCGTCGTAGCGTATGAGAAGGGCCCGGACCGGTGGTCGGTGCTGCGACAAGCGGTCGAGGCGTTCGGCTGGACGCCGATATCTGGCGCAGTGACCCCGCCGATCGGTTCCAACCCGTTCGGGGTGGAGGGATACAAGACAATCGCCTACGAGCTGTGGCGACAACTCGGGGAAGCGCCCGACGTTGTCGTCGTCCCGACGGCCTACGGTGACGGGTTGGCCGGTATTCGCCGGGGTTTTGCTGATCTGATTGGTCTCGGCCTCAGCACCCGCATGCCCAGATTGGTCGCGGTCGACCCGTTCGGTGCCTATGCCCAGGGGCTCCAAGCCCCACCCGGACGTCAGCCCACCGTCCCCACCCGATCGTCAACCGCATTTTCGGTCGCTGCGCGGGTGGCAACCTATCAGGGATTGGACGCAATCAGGGCCACCAAGGGGACGGCCGTAGCAGAACCGAGCGATGACGCGATCATTCGTATGCAACTCGAATTGGCGTCGAGCGAAGGCATCTACGCAGAAGGTGCGTCAGTGTTGACGGTACTCGCCGCTCAGCAGCTCGCTGACAGAAGTTGGATCGGTGCTGACGAGAGCGTCGTATTGCTGTCGACGTCGACCGGGCTGAAAGATCCCGGCGCGACGGCCAGCCGGCTGCCCGATCTACCGGTCCTCGCGCCCACCTTGACAGCCCTCGAAGCGGCGCTACCGGACGGCATGTGCCTATGACCTGCCGATCCACACGGCGAACCGTCACCATGGCGAGGACTCCGGTCCGGTCAGACAACCGTTGTGTTGTGCCGGTGTTTGCCGGGCTGCACCACGGGTATCGCTGAACCATGAAGCGGAGGATGGCAATCGCTGCAGCTGCCGTTGCAATCACAGCGGGTTCAGGCACGTTGGGATTGGGCGGTGTTGCCAGCGCTGAGGCACAACCGGAGACGTTCCCGACTGACCAGTGGTGCCCTGGGGCCTATTGGAACCCGATCTGGGGTTCGAACTGGGACTGGAACCACTGCCACGACTCTTTCAACCCCGGCGGCGGACATGGTCCTGTTGGGCCTGGCGGCGGAGGAAACGGGGGCGGCGGACATGGTGGCGGCGGTGGCAATGGCGGCGGTGGACACGGTGGCGGCGGACACTAGCGCCCTGGCCCTCGAGCACCGAGCGATGCGCCTGGCCCGAGTTCAGAGTTCAGGCGTCTGGGGACGTGGCGGTCACATGTCCGGCCGTTCGGCCGTGATGTAGCACAGTCGCGAGACACTGCCGGTTGTCACAGTGGCAAATCCGGTCTCTGTCATCATTGCACGGAGTTGGTGGAAGATGTTGTGCACATCCGCTCGACCATGCGCAGCGCTGATAGCCCGCTCCAGTACCTGAATCCGCGGTGGGCAGACGTCAGCGATGCACGCCCGTCCGTGCGGCCGCAACACCCGAAGCGCCTCCTGAATCGCGGCGAGACGGTGGTCGGGCTCGATGTGGTGGAATGTCAAACTTGAAACGACCAAGTCGAACGAAGCATCGGCAAAGGGCAGATTCTGAGCTTGGGCGGGGTGGAACGTGCAGTTCGGCGGGGCATGGGCCGCTGCGTAGTCCAGTGACGCGGATGACGGATCGATCCCGACCACCACTCCCGAAGGGCCCACGACCGGGGCGATCCGGCGAGCGAAATATCCGGTGCCGCAACCAAGGTCGAGTACCTTCTCACCTGACCGGGCGCCCGACAACGCGACGAGATTGTCCCATATGCGGGCCCGCTGGCCGAAATACCAGGCCTCGGACAACATTTCGTAGGCCCTTGATGAGATCCCGCGGGAACGCGGAGCGCGGGAACGCGCAGTTTCCGTACCCGATTGCATGTAGAACTCCTTCGCTCGAGGGGCCGTCTCCCCACGCCTGCTACCGTCTACCCGTATTAGGTAGGTGAAAACGACACTGCTCTTGGTTCTCGAAAGGAAGTCATCGTGATGGTGCAACGAACACTGACCGCCTCCGCAGCTGCGGCTGCAGTTATGGCGCTGCTCACCTTGACCGCATGCGGCAGTTCCGGCAATCAGGCCGGCTCCAGTACCACGACGGCCGGCTCGTCGAGCGTGTCGAGTTCACCGGCGGGCGCGCAGGCGCACAACGATCACGACGTCATGTTCGCCCAGCACATGATTGCCCACCATCAGCAAGCCATCCAGATGAGCGACATCATCCTCGGTAAGCAGGGCATCGATCCTCGCGTAGTCGACTTGGCCAACCAGATCAAGGCGGCGCAGGGACCGGAAGTTCAACAGCTGCAGACGTGGCTGAACCAGTGGGGACAGCCGACGACGCCGGGCGGCATGTCCCCCTCGTCGACGATGCCCGGGATGCCGAGCAGCGGCATGCCCGGGATGCCGAGCAGTGGCATGCCCGGGATGCCGAGCAGTGGCATGCCCGGGATGCCGGGGATGGGCGGCATGGACGGGATGATGTCCGAGCAAGACATGCAGGCCCTGCAGAACGCGCAAGGCGTTGACGCCAGCAAGCTGTTCCTCACCCAGATGATTCAGCACCATCAGGGCGCGATCACCATGGCCCAAAACGAAATCAAGTCCGGTCAGTACCCGCCTGCTACTGCGATGGCGCAGTCGATCGTCACCAGCCAGCAGAAAGAGATCACGACCATGCAAACAATTCTGGGCTCGCTGTAGCGAGTGTTGTTGTGAGAGTAGGGGTTTAGCTCACGGAGCCGATCCAGGGTTCACCGCCTGTGGGCACGCATTACCGATCAACTTATGGAAGTCGACCTTCCAGCGGATGCCGGAATTCACGGTTAATTCGTTGCCAGCTGTACCACTCTGCCGTTGCCGTTGTCGGCGACCAATACTTTCTTTCTGGAGGTGTCGACCGCCACGCCCACGGGGTGCCCGCCGGTGAACGGCAGTACCGTCGGGGTGCTCGAACCGGGATCCAGCTTGACCACCTTGCCGGTCTCGTGGTCGGTGACGTAAACGGCGCCGGCGGTGTCTACCGCGATACCCGACGGCGCGGTAAGCCCGGTGAAGGGCAATTCCGTCGGGGTGCTTGACCCGGGAGTGAGCTTCAGTACCCGGTCGTTGTCTGAGTCGGTAACATATACGGTGCCCGAGGGGTCTACCGCGACACCATCTGGATGGTTAAGGCCGGTGAACGGCAGATCAGCCTGAGTGTTGGATTTGGCATCGAGCTTCACCACTCGGTTGTTGCCGCGGTCGGCGACATAGATGTTGCCGGCGGCGTCGACCCCAACGCCCTGAGGGTAAGTGAGTCCGGCGAGCGGCAGCACGGACTGCGTGTTCGATCCGGCCGCCAGCTTGACCACCCTGTTGTTGAAGTCGGCGACGTACACGGTGCCGTTGCCGTCTACCGCCAGGCCCTGCGGCTGGTAAAGGCCGGTGAACGGGAGCACTGTCGGGGTGGGGGACCCGGAAGCCAATTTCACCACCCGCCCGTACATGCTTTGGCTGGTGATATACACGCTGCCGGTACTGTCCAGGGCGACCCCGCCCGGCGACAGGGAAAAGCCCAGCCCGGTCATCGGCAGCACTGTCTGCCCGGGCGCCGACGCCGCTGGTTGCGGTTTCGGCCTGAGCAGATGTCCGGCGAAGATGACGGCGACGATCACCACTAGCGCGGCGGCGCCGATCACGACCCTCATGCGTCGATGTCGGGGCGCCGCGGGTGCTCCGGATGTCGAGGCCGGGTCCGGTGGGCGCGTCGAGACATTGGGTCGGCCGCGCCAGCTGGCAGTGTCGGCGGGCGGCGGCGTCCACCCGCTCTGGGTCGCGGACGAACTTGAAATCGCTGACCACGGCCTGGCCTGCGTGACCGAGTCGGCGGCGGCTGGGCCAGCCCCGGTCGACAGGATCGCTCGCTCGCCGCGCTGGGCAATCGCGGCCGCCTGGTTCTGCTCGGCTGTCGTCAGTGCATCGTGGGCGGCGGCGGCCAGGTCACCGGCGCTGCGAAAGCGTTCCTCGGGGTTTTTGGCCATTCCTTTCGCGATCACCTGGTCGAGACCCGCCGGAACTATGCCGGGCCGCAGTTGGCTGGGCCGCGGGGCGGGCTCCATCAGATGCGCGCCGATCACCCTTTCGATGCTGCTGGCCGGGTAAGGAGGTGACCCGGTCAAACACTCGGCCAACACACAGGCCAGCGAATAGATATCGGCGCGAAAGTCAACCGTGTCCCCGGCGAACCGCTCCGGAGCCATGTAGTTGTAGGTGCCCAGCGCCATCCCGGTGTGGGTCAGCCCGGGATCGGTTGCGGCACGGGCGATGCCGAAGTCCACCAGATAGGCGAAGTCGTCGACGCCGACGATGATGTTCTCCGGTTTGACGTCGCGGTGCGTCACCCCGCTGGCGTGTGCGGCGTCCAGGGCGGCGGCGATCTGCCGCACGATGGCCACCGCTCGGGCCGGTATCAGCGGACCATAGGCCGACAACATGCGGCGCAAAGAAATACCGTCTATCAGCCGCATGTCCAGGTACAGCTGCCCGTCGACCTCGCCGTAATCGTGGATCGGCACCACGTGCGGTTCGGTCAGCCGTCCCGCGGCATCCGCCTCGCGCTGCATCCGCTCGCGAAACACCGGGTCGGCGGAGAATTGCTTTGAGATCAACTTGAGCGCCACCACTCGGCGTTTGCGGGTGTCCTCGGCCTCATAGACCTCGCCCATTCCGCCGCGGCCGAGTAGCCGTATCAGCCGATACGGCCCGACAAGCGAGCCTTCCCTCGGGCCGGGCTCACTGACGCCTGCCATCAAACTCCTTCAGGTGATCAAGAGATAGCGTTGACCGCTGTTGCCAGCCGCGCCTGCAGCCAGCTCGGCGGTGTAATGGACCCATACTGCGCCAACCCCTCTTGCCCCGGACCTACAAGCGCCTGCATAAACGCCCTTACGGCGGCGCCCGTCGCCGACTCCGGATACTTCGAACAGACGATTTCATACGTTGGCTCTACGATCGGGTACGCGCCGGGCTGTGTGGGTTTGGCGAACGATGACGTATCCAACACAAGATCATTGCCTTGACCCACAATTCTGGCTCCCGCGATCGTCTTGCTGACTGACTCGGGAGTGATCGACACGGGGTCCGAACCTGCTGAGGTGATGATCTGGGCGATGTTGAGTTGTTTACCCAGCGCGAATGACCACGCAGTGTAGGTGATCGACCCGTCGGTAGTCTGCAAGGCCGCCGTCACCCCATTGTCCCCGTCGGCGCCGGTACCGACGCCCCCTTCAAACGTCTCGCCGTCGCCTTTGCCCCAGGCACCGTTGGACGCGGCATTGAGGTATTGCTGGAAGTTGGCCGAGTTCCCGGATTCGTCATTGCGGAAGATGACCCGAATTGCCGATGAGGGCAGGCTGGTACCTGCATTGAGCGCCCTGACCGCCGGGTCGTCCCACCTGGTGACAGTGCCGTTGAAAATCTTAGCCAGTGTGGGCGCGTCCAGCTTCAGCGAACTCACGCCGCCGATGTGGTAAGTGACCGCAATCGGCTGAAACAGCGCCGGCAACTCCCAGGCGGGGGACGCGCACCGTGCCGCCGCCTTATTGGGTTCGCCTTTGGCCGCATCCAACGGTACGCCGGACCCGGCCAGATCAGTCTCGCTCTTGATGAACTGCTCAACGCCGGCGCCTGAGCCGTTCGCCTCGTAGTCCAGCGTGTAACCAGGGCACGCGTGGGCGTAGGCATTGACAAATTGTTGTATCGCGTTTGCTTGTGCGGTTGCGCCGCTGGCGTTGAGTTCCGCCTTGCCGCCGCAATCCACTCTCGCCGACGGCCCTGTAGAGGGAGCAGAGGTATTGGTGCTGCCACCGCATCCCGATATAAACAGCGCGCCAACAAGCAGCAGGCCCATCACGCCGGTTCGGAAAAATCTCACAAAACTCCTCTGACGGGATAAAGGGACCAACACGTCTACTTTGCCACTACCACGAGGGAAGCGGTCGCCGTCGATAGGTTTATACCCTACGGGGTACAGGAGTTCCGTCGAACGCTCGGAAGGGATGATGCAATGAGGCGCTCCCAAGCATTCATAGTGGCGGCGCCCCGCGAGGTCGAGTACCCTCTAGGGGTATGGGGCCAGTGGGAATGCGAACGGACGCAAGTCGCGTCGTCGTCTTCGGGCCGCCGCGGTGGCGGGCTGCCGCCGGCCTGGCGGTCGTCGCAGCCGCAGTCGCGATGTGGGTGTTTGCCTTCGGTGGGCACTCCGTGTTGCGGTCGCAGGTTCCTGCCCCCCACCCGGCGCATGCCCTGATTGGCTCGTTAGGCAGTCAATTCGCCGTCAACGTCGACCATCCGCATGTGTCGAAGGGTTCGCCGACGGTAGATCACCACGAAGCGTTTGCGGTTGGCGTGCTGCCTAACGGGCCAGCCGCCATTGCCGCTTTGGGTGTTGTCGTGGCGGTGGCTGCCGGTGCGAGTCCGGGGTGGCAGCAGAACATGCTGGCGGGGCGCGGTCCGCCGCGCGGGCTTCGCGCCGCTTTGACCGGTCAAGATCTCTTGATGCGGTTCTGTCTTTCTCGTCGCTGACCGGTCAGCGCCAGGTCGTTTGTGTGTTGTCACTGACGGCCGGTGGCCGCTGTCCCTATTGATGGCCGCGCCTGGTGCGGCCGCACTCGAGAAAGCGACAATTCCTGTGAACAATCATGTTTCGCCTTCGAAGTCGTTGAAGACCGTTCGACCGCGCAGTTCACGCCCGTTGCCCCTTGTTCAGGGGCGCGGGAGTTGCCGACCGGTCGCGAATAGTCACCGCCAGCCCGACGGCTTGGTCGGCAACACCCCGGTGTTGCGG
>NZ_JCALCX010000027.1:0-80042 GCF_059812565.1 Mycobacterium sp. NGS49
ATCACCCCACCGGCCTGACCACCGATCGCACCGCCGGCCTGACCGCCGATCGCACCACCAACCTGACCACCAGCACCAACCGCGCCACCAACTTGACCGCCGGCATTGATACCGCCGCCAAGGCCACCACCGATGGCCCCACCAACTTGACCACCAACCGCGCCGCCAACCTGCCCACCGACACCAACGGCACCACCGACGCCAGCACCAACCTGACCACCGGCACCGACCCCGCCACCAACGACTCCGCCGACCTGGCCGCCAATCCCGCCGACTACACCTGCCTGCGCGCTAACCCCGGCCTGGACACCGAAACCAACGCCCGCTTGCGCACCCACTCCGGTGCCGACGCCGGCGCCGAGTCCGCCACCAACCTGTGCACCGATTCCGGCTTGCACACCGAAACCGACCTCCAGCCCAGCCTGCGCGCCGACACCTACTCCCGCACCGAAACCACCCGTTGGCTCGACGAAAGCCAAGCCGGGCGCGGATCCGGCGACACCGGTCTGCAAGCCCAAACCGCTCTGACCGACGAGTCCGGCATCAACGCCAGTCGCCAGCCCAGCGTTGAGGCCAGTCGCCAATCCTGCGCCGACGTCCGTCGCGACCGCGCCTGCCAATCCGGCGCCCGCGTCCGCGGCGATCAGACCCGCATCGGTGGCGACGAGGCCTGCGTCGCTCGCCGCCAGCCCGGCGTTGCCGATGACCGGTCCGGCGTTTTGCGCGACGAAGTTGGACACGACACTTGCGTCCGACGTCGTAATCGGCAGGCCATGCTGCTCAGCCACCGCCTGCTGCAGCCCGACGATCGGGTCGTCAGAGGACAGCACAACACCCGGAACTGCACTGGCCATCGCCGAAGACACCTCGGCGGGCGAGACGTTGACCAATCCCGCATTGGTCATGGCCTGACCGGGCGCGGCGACGAAAGACTGCGCCGCCTCTTGACTGCGAAAAAGGCTCAGGATGTAGTCCACAAGCGAGGTCATCTTCATTTCCCTTCAAATTGAAACCGTGAAGTTGTTCGCCGAAGTGACCGGCGCTCTGTCATAAACCGTATGGACTTCGCCGCTCCCCCAAATCGGGGTCGATTCCCCCGGTGGGGGAAACACCTATCGGGATAGCCGGGGCTACCTCGTTAGGGGATTAGGGGAATCGCAGGTGCCCCCATAAATGTGCTGAAACCACCCCCGTTTACAGCATTTATGCACGTCAAACACTACTCGCCAGGCGTCACAGCCGCCAGACTGATCGGCTACGAATGAACCTCAGCCGTGCAGGCCGTGGATGCCCAGGCCATGGTGATCCGGCGGCCCATCCTGCGGGTCGGCGTCCGAATGCATCGCAGCATGGTCCCAGAGGCTCGGGTCATGGGCCGGGAAACTGCCCTGGTCGAATGCCATTTCAGGCACTCCGCCACCTGCGAACGGCGGCGAGGGCTCATAGTGACCGGTCTGTACAGGCGCTGGACTGGCGTGCACGTCACCCAGCACAGCAGCGGTCGGCTCATTGATCACGCCACCGATCGCGTTGTGCTGGGGCACCGCAGCGGGGGGCGTCTGCGGCGTGAACGCGTCAAACGCCGCCGTCGCCGCGCCACTTGCCCAGACATTGCCGTGATCGGCAACGGGCATGCCGCTAACCGCGGCGGCGGGGCCGGCCATCGACAGCGAATCGGACACCATCGGAATCAGATTGTTCACATCGATGCTGGTCACGTCGGTAAGGTGCGCGTCAGCGATAGCCTGGGCAGGGTTGGCGGCGTACCGTGCAGCGGCCTCGGGATCGCGCACCAGCGCGATGACGAAGTCCAGCAAGGAGTTAGCCATCACCCACCTCCGTACGACTCACGCCCGCACACACCCAGCACTAGCAAGATGCTATCCGCTGGGCCGGTGACCGTGTTCGGTGCGAACCCCGCCCACCCCCGGCCTCTATTAGGGGGTGACGCGTTAGGGGAATGTTAGGGCTTTGGGGCAGGGACGGCTACCGTGGAGAAGCCGCTGCTGACCGCCAGCGGAGCATAGGGGGTACGCGACAGTGAGCGACTCGCCGCGCAGGCCGCCGGCGGCAAGGCGCCCATGACGGTTTGCCCGACCGAGATCCCCCAGGCCGCGCGGGCCGTCATCGACGATCTCGCCGATGCGGCGACGTTGCCGGTCAAGGTGCTGATCGTCGGTGGCATCGGGACCGGCAAGACTGCTCTCCTGGCCGCTGCCCGGGACCGTCTGCTTCGCGCCGGCGTGTCGGTCGTGACCCGCCCGCCGCGAACCGAGGATCCGCCGGAGGTGGCTTTCGTCGTCGATGACGCCCATCTGCTTACCGACTCCGAGCTGGATCGCCTCGCTGAACGCGTGGGCGATGCCCGCGCCACCGTCATCGCCGCCGCCGAAGCCCACGAGCAGCGGGCGGCACTGCGTTCGCTGATGACGGCTATCGCCC
This sequence comes from Mycobacterium sp. NGS49, assembly GCF_059812565.1. Classification (NCBI taxonomy): domain Bacteria; kingdom Bacillati; phylum Actinomycetota; class Actinomycetes; order Mycobacteriales; family Mycobacteriaceae; genus Mycobacterium; species Mycobacterium sp. NGS49. The sequence goes on from NZ_JCALCX010000027.1 coordinate 2,443, forward strand.
GGGAAAGACCGCGGGTGAAGCTGGGTGCGCTGCCTGTGGCCGAACCCGAACTCCAATGCACCGCAGGTCTGCCGTTTCTACTAGGCGCCGCATCCCAGTGCGATCCGCCGCAGGCTGCCAAGATCGCTCTCGTCGAGCGGTTGCGCCGGGTCGGCGAAGCCGACCTCGATGCCTTCCTTCTGATGTCCCTTTCGCACGAACTGGGCGCTGCCGATGTGGCTGCGGCACTGGGTATTTCGACCACCGAAGCCAGGCGGCTGGTCGATCGGGCACATGCCAGCGGGTTGGTCGAGCCGTCCTATCCCCCGGCTTTCTTGCAGCTCGTGCATGATGCCGTCGCTCAGGTTGTCGGCAACGCACGCCACCACGAAGTCGAAACCGCGCTGTTGCGTTCACAACTCGACATGTCAACCGTGTCGCCGTCGTTGGCGCTGCGTCTGGCCGAACACGGCCTTCGCGACGATCGATTGGCCGCTATTCTGTCCCGGCACGCGACCGAAATCCATGGCGTTGCAGGCGAAGCCGCCCGCTTGTACCGGGCAGCGATCCACACCGGCGCCAGCGGTCTGAAACCGCGCCTGGCCGACGCCCTTGCCCTCAGCGGCGATTGTGTTGCGGCCGCAGCACTGGCCGACAGCCTGCTGGCCTCCCCCGACTTCATCGAACGTGCCGCGGCGGTGCGAATTGCCGCCAGCGTCGCAGCTCACGACGGCAACTACGCTCACGCAGCCGAACTGTTCACCTGGCTGGGTCCGTATCCGGATTCCGTGGTGGGCTCGGCCGGTGCCATCGTGTTGGCCGCGACGGGCGACCTCGCCACCGCACATGCCGCCCTGCGGCTCAAGGACACCGGTCCGCCAACGATTTCGGCACGTGCGTCACGCAACCTGGCCGAAGGCCTGCTGCAGAGTATGGAGCAGCCCTATCCGACCGCCATGGCGAGGCTCAGCCAGGCCGTCGCGGTCGAACACCCGATCGGCGAAGCCTTCCCAGACAGCCCGGCAGCACTAATCACCCTGGCCGCACTACACGGCGGAGACCCCGTCCGTGCTCACAGCGTGATCGGCCGCGCGGTGCGCGCGGACGGCAGCGCGTTGTTCACCGACCGGCACCGGCTCCTGTGTGGCTGGATCAAAATGCAGGACGGCCAACTGCCCTCGGCCAGTGCCGACGTCGCCGCCGTTTCCGGCGCGAGTCTCCATCGGCGCGACGCGCTGTGGGCGGCCGCCCTGCAAACTGCGATCGCTCGTCGTAGCGGCGATGCCGGCGCGTTGCAGAAGCATTGGTACGCGGCGGTCGAAGTACTCGCCGAGTACTCGCTGGACCTGTTCGCGCTGCTGCCATTGGGCGAGCTTTGGGTCGCCGCGGCCCGCATGCGTCAGGTGGACCAGCTCCAACACACCGTGGACCAGGCCTTCGCGCTGCTCAGTTCACTGGGAAATCCACCACTGTGGTCGAATCCGCTGCACTGGTCGGGCGTACACGCCGGCATCCTCACCAATTCACCGGAGGCCGTAGCGCCACACGGACAGGCGCTGAGTGCCGCAGCCACGCAAAGCACTCTCGCACAGACCCTTTCGGTAGCCGGCCGGACCTGGCTGCGGGTACTGGCCGGCCAGGTGGACGCCAACGAAGTCGCCGTCGCGGCACGGTCGTTGGCGCACGTCGGGCTGACATCCGACGCCACCCGTCTTGCCGGTCAGGCAGCATTGCAGACGCCCGATGCCCGAGTATCCGGTGCCATGCTGCAGCTGGCCCGCGATCTCAAGATCGGCATAGGTTTTGCCGAGGCGCCCAGCGGAGACGGACAACCGGAAGCCGGCACGGCAACTACACGTCAACCGCCTTCGGGCAATACGCTGTCCGACCGCGAACGCGAAGTCGCCGAACTACTCCTGCTGGGCATGCCCTACCGCGACATCGGAGGCCAGCTGTTCATTTCGGCGAAAACCGTCGAGCATCACGTCGCCCGAATCCGCCGCCGGCTCGGTGCCGGCTCACGCTCGGAGATGCTGTCAATGCTGCGGGCGATGCTTGCTCCGCAAAACTGAGCCGCCATAGCCTGGCCATCGTCACGGTGGCTCTGCTCGCCATAGCGTTGTCCCTCAACATATCCCGGGGCGGTGCCGATCACCCAACCGGTCGTCAGATCGCCGGCAGCCGCCGCAACGGCATTGAGTCGCCGCGATGACATCAACGATTCCGTGAGCAGTCCACTCCGGCGGATCGTGCCACGCGTCGACACTGCCAGCGGGACGGTCACCGCGGTTCCACCGAGCACTCCGAAGCCGGGGCAGGAAAGCTCGCCGGTGTATCGACGGGATCAGCGGTGTCCTCGCCCTGGCGGCGGGCGCAGCGGACGGGGCCGCTGTGAAGCGCCGCGGCCTACCCCCGGTCGTGAAGACACCGTCCGGGCCGACGATCGGGGGCAGACTCTGGTCACCGTGTCACTGCGCGATCGCTCGAAGTGTCGCTGGTGTACGCCTGATCACACCGCGCCCGGCTGGGCTGGTGATCTGCGAAAACTTAGGTTTGCCTACCTCGCGGCGAATGCGGCGAAGATGTCAGTATGGGCAGGTTGACTAGCAAAAGCGCATCCGCGCCCCACGGCTTCTGAATGACGATGAATCGAGGTGGCCTTCAGTGACCACGCAGACCCTCATCCGGCTGATCGTTGGCCTGGGCATGACCGCGGTGGTGGGCGCGCTGGCGCTCAAGCGCGTCTGGTGGTTGTACAAGCTCGTCATGTCCGGCCAACCGGTCTCAGGACGCACTGACGACGTCGGCACCCGCGTCTGGGCGCAGATCTCCGAGGTCTTCGGGCAGCGCAAACTTCTCAAGTGGTCGATCCCCGGGCTGGCGCACTTTTTCACGATGTGGGGCTTCTTCATCCTCGTCACGGTTTACATCGAGGCCTACGGCACCCTCTTCCAGTCCAATTTCCACATCCCGATCGTCGGCCGTTGGGACGCACTGGGATTCCTGCAGGACTTCATCGCTCTCAGCGTGGTGTTCGGCATTGTCACGTTTGCGATCATCCGGTTGCGCTCCGAGCCCAAGGAATACGGCCGCCAGTCACGGTTCTACGGCTCGCACACCGGGGGCGCGTGGCTGATCCTGTTCATGATCTTTATGGTCATCTTCACTTTCGCGATATTCCGAGGCGCCTCGGCGAACACCGGAACCCTCCCCTACGGCGGCGGCGCATTCTTCTCCCACGCCATGGGCACGCTCATGAGCCCGCTGGGTACGACGGCCAACGAGTGGATCGAGACGATCGCGCTGCTGGCCCATATCGCTGTGGCGCTCGTCTTCCTGCTGATCGTGCTGCACTCCAAGCACCTGCACATCTTCCTGGCGCCGATCAACGTCACCTTCAAGCGCCTGCCCGACGGACTGGGCCCGCTGCTGCCGGTGGAAGCTGACGGGAAGCCGATCGACTTCGAAAACCCGCCGGACGATGCGGTTTTCGGCCGCGGCAAGATCGAAGACTTCACCTGGAAGGGCATGCTCGACTTCGCAACCTGTACCGAGTGCGGGCGGTGCCAATCGCAATGCCCTGCATGGAACACCGGCAAGCCACTGTCGCCCAAGCTCGTCATCATGGACCTCCGCGATCACTGGATGGCCAAAGCGCCCTACATCCTGGGCGAGAAGAAGGCGGAGCCGCTGGAAGGTCTGGACCTCGAAACCGTCCACGAAGAGGGCCATCATGTGCCCGAGTCGGGTTTCGGCCGGGTGCCCGGGCACGGGCCTGAGCAGGCCACCCGCCCACTGGTCGGCACCGCCGAACAGGGCGGCGTTATCGACCCCGATGTCTTGTGGTCCTGTGTGACCTGTGGCGCCTGCGTAGAGCAATGCCCCGTGGACATCGAGCACGTCGATCACATCGTCGACATGCGCCGCTACCAGGTGATGATGGAGTCGGAGTTCCCCTCCGAACTTTCGGTGCTGTTCAAGAACCTGGAGAACAAGGGCAACCCGTGGGGTCAGAACGCCTCGGACCGCACCGCCTGGATCGACGAGGTCGACTTCGACGTCCCGGTGTACGGCGAGGACGTCGAGAGCTTCGAGGGCTTCGAGTACCTGTTCTGGGTGGGCTGCGCCGGCGCCTACGACGACAAGGCCAAGAAGACCACAAAGGCTGTCGCCGAACTGCTGTCCATCGCCGGAGTCAAGTACCTGGTGCTGGGCACGGGCGAAACCTGTAACGGCGACTCCGCGCGGCGCTCGGGCAACGAGTTCCTGTTCCAGCAACTCGCCCAGCAGGCCGTCGAAACGCTGGACGGGCTGTTCGAAGGTGTGGAGACCGTGGACCGCAAGGTCGTCGTCACCTGCCCGCACTGCTTCAACACCCTGGGCAAGGAATACCGCCAGCTCGGCAGCAACTACTCCGTGCTGCACCACACCCAGTTGCTGAACCGCCTTGTCCGCGACAACAAGCTGGTCCCGGTGAATTCCGTCTCCCAGGACATCACCTACCACGACCCGTGCTACCTGGGTCGCCACAACAAGGTGTACGAGGCGCCGCGTGAGCTGATCGGCGCGGCGGGCGCCAACCTCACCGAGATGCCGCGCCACGCGGAGCGCAGCTTCTGCTGCGGTGCGGGCGGCGCTCGGATGTGGATGGAAGAGCACATCGGCAAGCGCATCAACCACGAACGCGTCGACGAGGCACTGGCAACCAACGCCACCACCGTCGCAGTGGCGTGCCCGTTCTGCCGGGTGATGGTGACCGACGGTGTCAACGACCGCCAGGAGGAGGCCGGCCGCAGCGGTGTCGAGGTGCTCGACGTCGCGCAGGTGCTGCTCGAGTCGCTCGACCGCGACAGTGTGAAGCTTCCGGAGAAGGGCACCGCCGCCAAGGAAGCCGAAGAGCGGGCCGCCAAAGTGGCCAAGGCCAAGCCCAAGGCCGCTGCGGCGGCTCCCGCGGAGGCGCCCGCCGAAGCACCGGCCGAGAAGCCGGCCGAGCCTGCCGAGAAGCCCGCAGCCGCGTCGCCCGCCGCTCCTGCGAAGGGTCTGGGCCTGGCTGGCGGCGCGAAGCGACCCGGCGCCAAGAAGGCCCCGGCAGCGGCCGCAACACCCGCAGCCGAGGAAGCTCCTCCTTCCGCCGCACCCGTCAAGGGGCTGGGTGTGGCCGCCGGAGCCAAGCGCCCCGGGGCCAAGAAGGCGGCTCCCGCCGCCGAGGCCGGCAAGGCTACGGAGGCACCCACGGCCGCCGCGCCGGCCGAACCCGCCACCCCGGTGAAGGGCCTCGGGATGGCCGCCGGCGCAAAGCGACCCGGCGCCAAGAAAACCGCACCGGCAGCGGCTGAACCGGCCCAGGCCGAGCCGGTGAAGGCGGAGGCGCAGGCCGAAGCCGAGGCGCCCGCCGAAGCTCCGGCAGAGCCGGCCAAGCCGGAAGTGCCGGTGAAGGGGCTGGGAATTGCGGCCGGCGCCAAGCGCCCGGGCGCGAAGAAGAGCGCGCCTGCAGCACCTGCACCAGCTGCTGCACCCGTCGCGCCTGCCGAGCCGAAAGCGGAGGCCGAGGCCGAACCGGAGGCTAAGTCGGAGCCGGCGCCGTCCGCAGAGTCCAACGGGGACTCGACTGCGCCGGCCGCGCCGGTCAAGGGCCTGGGACTGGCCAAGGGTGCGCGCCCGCCGGGCAAGCGCTGATCACGGTTTTACAGCGATCAGCAAATATCGGTGGACAGCGATGGGACGATGGCTGACGTGACTACTCACCAGCTGCCCGCGCACACCTCCGGCCATCACCGGCAGCGGGTGTTCGCGCAGTCGTCCAAGCTGCAGGACGTCCTGTATGAAATTCGCGGACCCGTGCACCAGCACGCGGCGCGGCTGGAGGCCGAGGGGCACCGCATCCTCAAACTGAACATCGGCAACCCGGCGCCGTTCGGCTTCGAGGCGCCGGACGTGATCATGCGCGACATGATCCAGGCGCTGCCTCATGCCCAGGGGTACTCGGACTCCAAGGGCATCCTGCCCGCACGTCGCGCGGTGGTCACCCGCTACGAACTCGTCGACGGCTTCCCGCGGTTCGACGTCGACGACGTCTATTTGGGCAACGGGGTTTCCGAGCTGATCACCATGACCCTGCAGGCTCTGCTGGACAATGGTGACCAGGTATTGATACCCGCGCCGGACTACCCGCTGTGGACGGCGTCGACCTCCCTGGCGGGCGGCACGCCGGTGCACTATTTGTGCGACGAGACCCAGGGCTGGCAGCCCGACATCGCCGATCTGGAATCCAAGATCACCGAGCGCACCAAAGCGTTGGTGGTGATCAACCCGAACAACCCGACCGGGGCGGTGTACAGCCGCGAAATCCTCACCGAGATGGTCGCTTTGGCGCGTAAGCACCAACTGCTGCTGCTTGCCGACGAGATCTACGACAAAATCCTTTACGACGACGCCAAGCACATCAACGTGGCATCGCTGGCTCCGGACATGCTGTGCCTGACCTTCAACGGGCTGTCCAAGGCCTACCGGGTCGCCGGTTACCGGGCCGGCTGGTTGGCGATCACCGGCCCCAAGGACCATGCGAGCAGTTTCATCGAGGGCATCAGTCTGCTGGCCAACATGCGGCTGTGCCCGAATGTCCCGGCGCAGCACGCAATTCAGGTTGCCCTCGGCGGCCACCAGAGCATCGAGGACCTGGTGCTTCCCGGTGGGCGCCTGCTCGAACAGCGCGATGTCGCCTGGACCAAACTCAACGAGATACCAGGGGTCTCCTGTACCAAACCCGAAGGCGCGCTGTATGCCTTCCCCCGGCTGGACCCCGAGGTCTACGACATCGCCGACGACGAACAACTCGTCCTCGACCTGCTGCTGCAGGAGAAGATCCTCGTCACCCAGGGCACGGGATTCAACTGGCCCGAGCCCGATCACCTGCGCATCGTCACCTTGCCGTGGGCGCGTGACCTGGCCAAGGCTATCGAGCGCCTCGGCAACTTCCTCGCCGGTTACCGCCAGTAGGTCCGCGGCTGCGCGAGTCGAAGGTACCGCCAAGTAGAGGCGAAATGCCCTAGTGGGCCGTGACACCGATGCGCGACGCTCTTCTCCCTGTGTCGATATTGACCTGGTCGGGAGGACGCGATGTCGTACGTAGTGGTGCCACCGGAGATGGTGGCAGCGGCAGCAACAGATCTGGCGAATATCGGTACGTCGCTCAGCGAAGCCAGTGTGGCCGCCGCTGCCCCCACGATGGGGGTACTGGCGGCCGGCGCCGACGAAGTGTCGGCGGCCATCGCGGCGTTGTTCACGACACACGGGCAGGCCTACCAGGTGCTCAGCGCACAGGCGGCAGCTTTCCAGGCCCAGTTCGAGGCCACCTTGACCGCGGGCGCGAATGCGTATGCCAGTGCGGAAGCCGCCGCTGCGTCACCTCTGCAACCACTCCTCGACTTCATCAATGCGCCCACCATGGCGCTGTTAGGGCGCCCGCTGATTGGCAACGGGGCAAACGGGGCCCCCGGCACCGGGGCAAACGGCGGCGACGGTGGGATCCTGCTCGGTAACGGTGGGGCCGGCGGGTCCGGCGCGTCCGGCGGCATCGGCCAAAACGGCGGCACTGGCGGAGCCGGCTCGATCCTGTTCGGTAACGGCGGCGCCGGCGGCGCCGGCGGAGCCTCAACAGTCGGCAATGGTGGGGCCGGCGGGACCGGGGGGATCGGCGGATTTCTGTGGGGCAACGCCGGCGCTGGCGGCGCCGGCGGGCCCTCCTCATTCGCCAACGGCGGGCCCGGCGGCGCTGGAGGGCGCGGGCTGCTGTGGGGCGCCGGCGGCACAGGCGGCGTCGGCGGGGCATCATCGGTCGCCACCGGCGGCGCTGGCGGAGCCGGTGGGGACGGCGGGATATTTGGCAGTCCCGGAGGCACCGGCGGCACCGGCGGGACCGGGCCAGTCGGCGGCGGCGGCGGCCAAGGGGGCGTCGGCGGACTGTTCGGCCCCGGCGGCAACGGCGGTACCGGCGGGGCGGCCACCGGACCCCTAGGTATGGGCGGGTCCGGTGGACGGGGCGGCGATGGGCTATTCAACACCGGCGGGGCCGGCGGCACCGGCGGTTCCGCCAATGGCGCTACCGGCGTTGGTGGTGGCGGCGGGGTCGGCGGTAACGGGTGGTTCAGTAATGGCGGGGCCGGCGGGAACGGCGGTGCCAGTACCACCTGGAACGGTGGGTACGGCGGAGTGGGCGGCAACGGCTTTGTCGACGGCGGCGCCGGCGGGACCGGCGGCTACGGCGGCAACATCGGCGGCAACGGCGAAAGGGGCGGCGTCTCCCAGCTGTTCGGCATCGGCGGCAACGGTGGGGCCGGCGGCGCCGGCGGGGTGATCGGTGGGCCCGGCGGAAGGGGCGGCAACGCTGCGCTGTTCGGTATCGGCGGCAACGGCGGCAACGCAGGGCTTGGTCCGACTCCGGGCAGCCCCGGCATAGGCGGCACCGCACTGATCGGCTTCAGCGGATTGGACGGGTTGCCATAGCCGTGGAGGCGCGTTCCGGCGAAATCAGCTCCGTTCCAACAGGTGCAGTAGGTAGTCGCCATACCCGGACTTGACCAGACTGCGGGCACGGTGCGTTAGCTGTTCGTCGTCGATCCAGCCGCGCCGCCAGGCGACTTCCTCGGGAACGCTCACCTTCAGCCCTTGACGCAGTTCCAGCGTCCGAACGAAATCCGCTGCGTCGAGCAGGGAGTCGAACGTACCGGTGTCCAGCCAGGCGGTGCCGCGAGCCAGTACCTCAACCGCCAGCCTGCCCTGATTCAGGTAGATCTGGTTGACCTCGGTGATCTCGTATTCACCGCGCGCGGACTTCTTCAACCCCTTGGCGATCTCGACCACGTCGTTGTCGTAGAAGTACAAGCCGGGAACCGCGTAGTGCGATTTCGGAGTGGCCGGCTTCTCCTCCAGCGACACCGCCATGCCGCCGGCGTCGAACTCCACCACCCCATAAGCCGACGGGTTGGCGACCCAGTAGGCGAAAACCGCTCCGCCGTCGACGGATTGGAACCGGCTCAGCCTGGTGCCCAGTCCTGGACCGTAGAAGATGTTGTCTCCCAATATCAGTGCCACGGAGTCACTGCCGATGTGATCGGCGCCGACCACGAAGGCCTGGGCCAGTCCATCCGGTCGTTCCTGGACCGCATAGGTCAGGTTGATGCCGAATTGACTTCCGTCACCGAGGAGTCGGTGAAAGCCGGGTGCGTCGTGCGGGGTCGTGATCATCAGGATGTCGCGAATACCGGCCATCATCAGCGTGGTCAACGGATAGTAGATCATCGGCTTGTCGTAGACCGGCAGCAGCTGCTTACTGATACCCATCGTGATCGGGTACAGCCGGGTGCCCGAACCGCCCGCCAAGATGATGCCTCGCATTGCCGGCTCCTCAGCCTCAGTCGACCCGGTCGTCCTCGGTGAGCTCAGTCGCCGCCAGAGCTGAGGCCAGGTCCGCGTGACGGAACACCGATGTGACGTGGTCGCGAACCACCCGGAATGCCGACGCGGCGGTCGACGCGGTGAAGGGCCTGTTGCGATCGCTGATCTGCTGTTCGACGACAACGATGCCGTCATGCACGTACATCCGGCCCAGCTCTGCCCTGGCCGTCAGGGAACTGACCCACCTGCGCAGAGCGTCGTGCCCCTGGACCGCTCCGTGCGCGTCACCGATATCGATGTCGTCGCTGGACAAAGAAACCAAGGTGTCGATGTCGGAGCTATTGAGGGCGTCGTGCCATGCCAGGACGGTGGCGATCTCCGATGTGGTCATGGCTTGCAAGTCTAGAGAGGGGTGCGGTCCAGCCATCTTTGCCATACGGCCTTATCGCCGAACAGCTCGATACCGGTGTCGGCGAGCGAGACTCGACGGGTCATCGCCAGCAGCAGCTCGGCGGCGCTACCCCGAAGCGCCACAGTGCCTTTGCCGTGTTCGTGCGACCAAGTCACCACGTCGTTCTCGACGGCTACCGTCCATTCGCCGGCTGCACCCAACCCAGGATCGGTGGCGTGCAGGTGGAGTGTGTCACCGCCGTCCAGTGGCAGCTCGGCGCCGTCCTTCCCCGCCCGGATCACGATCCGTTCCAGGAACTCGTCGATCCCGTCGACGGCCACCTCGACATTCAGGGCGAAGTCGGAGCCGACGGCCAGCGCGGCGTCGGCTCGATGCACCGCGTTCTCATGAAGCCGGCGGCGGATCCACCAGTTGGCGGGTCGAGGTCCGAGGAACGTCCAGACCGGAGTTTCGGCTCCGGTTGCCTGTACCGCATCGACCAGCCGCTGCGCACCACCGTTCAACCACGAAATGGCGTCGTCGAGACCAGGTGGGGGCTTGCCGCCTTCGACACTGCGGAAATCCAGGAAACTGTCCATCCGGTCCCGCACGATCTGCGCGGCCCAGCGGTCGCCGCGACCAACGTGGCGGAACAGTTGCTCAAGGGTCCAGCCCGGGCAGGTCGGCACCGGCGTCGTTTGGTCGGCGCCGCGGATCAGCTCGCCGAAAGCGCGGGTTTCTTCGAGGTAAGCCGACGAGTAATCCACCGGGATCACGCTACTCGCGTTGTCAGTAGGCGGACGCGGCGTGGCATTGATACACCTGCCGGTTTCACGCTGACCGGAGTCCAATGTCGTTGATCCGGCTGGTCATTCAAAGACTCGGCGTGGGTACAGGGTCCTGCTGACACGTGGCCCTAAAGGTGCAGTCGTCCGGTGGATTATGATCTCCGTCACATCTTCCGATGGGTCGAGCAGCTGTTTGGAGGACCACCATGTCGTATCTCGTCGCTGCACCGGAGTTGATCGCGGCCGCCGCGGCGGACGCGGCGGGTATCAGTTCCGCGCTGCGGACGGCCAACCTGGCGGCGTTGGCCCCGACCGGCACGGTGGCGGCTGCGGCCGGTGACGAGGTGTCGGCGGCGATCGCCTCGCTGTTCTCCGGCTACGCCCGCGACTACCAGGCGCTCGGTGCGCAGATCGCGGCGTTGCAAGACCAGTTCGCCCAGGCGGTGCGCGCCGCCGGCGCGGCCTACGGCGTCGCCGAGGCGGCCAATGCCGGCCCGCTGCAGGCCGTGGCCGACAACGTCCTGGGAGCGATCAATGCACCCACGAACTTGCTGCTGGGACGCCCGTTGATCGGCGACGGGGTCAACGGCACCCCCGGCACCGGGCAAGCCGGCGGCGACGGCGGGATCCTGTGGGGCAACGGCGGCGCGGGCGCCTCCGCCGGACTGGGGCAAGCCGGTGGCCGCGGCGGCAATGCCGGGTTGATCGGTAACGGGGGTGTGGGCGGCACCGGCGGTATCCGCGGCGGGGCGGGCGGCGCCGGCGGCATGGGCGGATTGTTGTGGGGCAGCGGTGGGGCCGGCGGCATCGGCGGTGTCGGCGGCGGCACCATCGCCGCCGGGGCCGGCGGAATCGGCGGCCGGGCGTGGTCGTTGTTCGGCGCCCCGGGCGCGACCGGCAACGCCGGGACCTACTACCCGGACGTGATGTTCGCCTCTCCCGAGGAGGCGGCCCTGCTGCTCCTGGCCGTACCGGATGCGAACTTCCTGCTGATCGGCACCGACGGCACCAACCTGAGCAGAATCCTGGCCGATCCCCTGGGCACGCCGAACTTCCACGCGTTGATGCAGCAGAGCGTCACCTCGGCGTCAACGATCATCGGGCACACCACCATCTCCAACCCCTCCTGGACGGCGATTCAGACCGGGGTGTGGGGCGAAACCGCCGGTGTGGCCAACAACGTCTTCACCCCCTGGACGTATGACGACTGGCCGACCGTCTACAACCAGCTCGAGGCCACCTACGGCGACAACGTCAACACCACGGTCATCGCGGACTGGGATGTCATCACCGACATCGCCGGCGCCGGCTCCAACCCGGCCGACAACATCCAATTCATCCCGCAGGTCCCGGGCGACACAGATTGGTTGGCGACGTCGAATCTGGTCGGCCAGACAGCCCGGACCGCCATTCTGGCCGCTGACCCAAACGAGGGCAATCTCATCTTCTCGTACTTCACGGGCCCAGACGTCAACGCGCATGCATACGGCGGCGACTCGCCGCAGTACGCGCTGGCCCTTCGGAACATGGACGCCAACCTCGGATCCCAAACCGTCGGCGGCGGGGGCCTGTTGGGCGCGGTAGCCGACTGGGAGGCCAACCCGATGAACAACGGCGAGGAATGGACCACACTGGTGGTCACCGACCATGGCGAACTAGGACCGCCACAGATTGGCGGCATCACTCACGGTTTCCAATCTCCTTTGGAGACAGCAACATTCCTGATCTTCGATCAGGCCTACAACAACGCGTACGACGGGTACATCAACAACTCGTGGCAGATCGTCAGTACGACACCGACGATCATGGATGCATTCGACATTCCACCGCTGCCGTACATGCAGGGTGCGCCCCTGACGTCGTCCGTCTTCGACGCCACCTACGTCAATCCCGGCCCGACCAACCTGTTCAGCGTGCTCAGCGCGGACTTCGGAGCACAGGGTTACCCCGATCCCGTGACCAATGGAATTCTGGTGTCGCGCACGCTGGTGGCCTCGATTCCCTACCTGGCATACGAGCCGATAGCCAACGTCGTCCACTCAGTGCCCGACTTCCTGCAGGTACCGGTCTCCTGGATCGGGGCCGGTGTCTACCAAACGCTCAACATCCCAGCACAGATCTGGGTCCGGCTCACCGGCGTGAACGGCAACAAGATCATCCCGCCGATCCTCAATCCATTCCTCACCTAGGGATCTGCGCGGCCGGCGGTCAAAGCGGCCAATGTGCCGAACATTTGCTCGCGGGTCAGGCCGGGCGAACCGGCTTCTCGCGATGTCAGTAGACAGCTGCGGTGTTGGATTGCGCCCACGCCTTTTCGGCCGCTGAGCCACCCGGCGGCGGAACAAGTCCGTTGATCATCCAGAGTTCCTCGCTGGTTTCATCGACGTGAAACTCCCAGTGCAGACCGGGTTTCACTTCGGCCAACGGAGTCAGGATGTCGTTGATCCAGCGCGCGATCCGCTGACGGTCGCCCGTGTTGCGCGAATGCCGGGCGATGTGATCGATGACGACCCGGACACCGACGGGAGTCGGCTCACCGCCGACGTAGAAGTCCTCGGTCCTGGTCTCCTTGAACAAGGTGATCACGTAGAACCTCGGCAGGCCGGCCTTCTCGTAGTGGTCGGTGATCCGGGTCGCCAACTCGTGCTTCTCGGCGTCGGTGAAGACGCCCGGCGTGTGATGAATTGTCCACAGTGGCATGACGATTCCTAATGCGCCAGCGCGAAGGCCAGGTTTTCCACCGGGCCCGAGAGTGCAGCTTTGACGTTGACGGTGACGTCGTCGGTGAGAACCTCGACGGCCCCGGATTCCAACCCGTCTAGAATGCGCCTGGCCACCTCTGCCGGTGTCGACTTCGCCATCGGAATGTCAGCGACCATGTCGGTGTCGATGAATCCGGCGTGCACACCGACGACCTGGGTTTTCTGCGACGCCAACTCAAGACGCAGCGAGTTGGTCACCGACCAGATCGCGGCTTTGGAAGCGCCGTAGGCTCCGCTGCCGGCGAGCCAGGACAGCACCGAATGCACATTGACCACCGCGCCGCCGCCATTGGCCGCCAAGATCGGCGCAAAGGCCCGTGTGACTCTCAGCGGGCCAAAGACGTTGATGTCAAAGGTTTCCGTGACGTCGTCGAAGCTTCCCGTCAGTAGCGAGTCGGGGATGAGAATGCCGGCGTTGTTGATCACGATGTCGGCGTCACCCGCGATGCGGGCCAGCGCGTCGACCGAGTCCGCGTCGCGGACCTCGAGTTCGCGGGTGACCACCTGCGGGCGGTCATCGGTGAACGGGCTTCTCGCTGTCGAGTAGACCTTGCGGGCCCCGCGGGCCAGCACCTCGTCGACCAGCGCGGCACCGAGTCCGCGTCGGCCTCCTGTCACCACAACCACCTTGTCGGCTACTGCAACCATCTCGGGTTTCCTTCCGGCTATCTGACTAATGTTTTCGTTATCTAGATACAAGCACGCTATGCTGGATAACGCAATCGTTAGTTATGTAAGGTGCGCCATGGAGTTCGAAAAGAAGCTGCGCGACCGGAAGAAATGGTCGATCGGCGACGGATGCTCGATGGCCAAAGCCCTCGACCTACTGAGCACCAAAACCACGTTCCTGGTGCTGCGTGAATGCTTCTACGGCACAACGCGGTTCGAGGACTTCGTGGAACGGATCGGCACCTCCGCGCCGGCGGTGTCGCGAGCGATGAAGCAGTTGGAGGCGGCCGGCATCATCACGCGAGTTCCGTATCAGGAACCGGGCAGGCGGGTTCGCGACGAGTACCGCCTGACCCCGGCGGGCAAAGACCTGTTCCCGGTGTTCCTGTCGCTGGTGCAGTGGGGGGACAAGCACCTGCAAAAAGGCCGGGGCCCGCTCAGGTTCGTCGACCCCGAAACAGGCCGGACCCTGGGCGTGCGGGTCACCGACGAATCCGGCCTCATAGCAACGGATCCCGACGACATCGAGATCCGGGTCAACTCCACGACCAGACAGCGGTAGGACACCGGGTCGCCGCGGTTGGCGAGGTGTCGGTTAACGGGAGTACCAGGCGACATGCCGGATCGGATAGATTGTGGGCGCCGTCACGTCCCTCGATGCGCCAAGAAGCTACCGGGCGGGAGGACCCACCATGTCATATCTCGTCGCTGCAACTGAGCGGTTGACGGCCGCCGCGGCGGACGTGGCGGGTATCAGCTCCGCGCTGCGGACGGCCAACCTGGCGGCGTTGGCCCCGACCGGCACGGTGGCGGCTGCGGCCGGTGACGAGGTATCGGCGGCGATCGCCTCGCTGTTCTCCGGCTACGCCCGCGACTACCAGGCGCTCGGTGCGCAGATCGCGGCGTTGCAAGACCAGTTCGCCCAGGCGGTGCGCGCCGCCGGCGCGGCCTACGGCGTCGCCGAGGCGGCCAATGCCGGCCCGCTGCAGGCCGTGGCCGACAACGTCCTGGGTGCGATCAATGCACCCACGAACTTGCTGCTGGGGCGCCCGTTGATCGGCGACGGGGTCAACGGCACCCCCGGTACTGGGCAAGCCGGCGGCGACGGCGGGATCCTGTGGGGCAACGGCGGTAACGGCGGCTCGGCCGGGCTGATGGGCGCAACGGGGGGCCGCGGCGGCAACGCCGGGTTGATCGGCAACGGGGGGATCGGCGGCACCGGGGGCTTTCGCGGCGGGGCCGGCGGCGCCGGCGGCATGGGCGGATTGTTGTGGGGCAATGGCGGAACCGGCGGCACCGGCGGGGTTGGCGGACTGACCGTCCCCGCCGGGGTGGGCGGGATCGGCGGCCGGGCCTGGTCCCTATTCGGCGCCGCGGGCGCGACCGGCCAGGCCGGCACAGTACTGAACGTGGTGACTCCACAAGAAGCCGCCCTGCTGATGATGACCGCACCGGACGTGAACTTCCTGCTGATAGGCACCGACGGCACCAACCTGGCCAAGATCCTGGCCGATCCCCTGGGCACCCCGAACTTCCACGCGCTGATGACGCAGAGCGTCACCTCGGCGTCGACGATCATCGGGCACACCAGCTTCTCCAACCCCTCCTGGACGACCATTCAGACCGGGGTGTGGGGCGAAACAGCCGGTGTGAGCAACAACGTCTTCACCCCCTGGACGTATGACGACTGGCCGACCGTCTACAACCAGCTCGAGGCAGCCTACGGCGACAACGTCAACACCACGGTCATCGCTAACGGCACGGGGGGCATAGCCGAAATGGCCGCTGCCGGCTCGCATCCCGCCGACAACATCGAGTTCGTTCCGCAGGTCCCGGGCGACACGGAGTGGCTGGCGACGCAGGACCTGGTCGCCCAGAAGACCCGAACCGCCATTGCCCTGGCCGATCCGGACAAGGGCAATCTCATTTTCTCGTACTTCGCAGGTGTTGATCACGTCGGGCATGACTACGGTGGCGACTCGCCGCAGTACGCGCTGGCTCTTCGGAACCTGGACGCCAACCTCGGATCCCAAACCGTCGGCGGTGGGGGCGTGCTGGGCGCGGTAGCCGACTGGGAAGCCAACGCGATGAACAACGGCGAGCAATGGACCACCCTGGTGGTCACCGACCACGGGCACATCGGGCCCGACCAGTTCGGCCGTGGACATGGCTTCCAATCACCCCGCGAGACAGCGACATTCCTGATCTTCGATCAGGCCTACACCGATACCCAAGACGGCTTCATCAACAACTCATGGCAGATTGTCAGTACGACGCCGACGATCATGGATGCCTTCGACATTCCACCGCTGCCCTATATGCAGGGTGCGCCCCTGACATCCGCCGTCTTCAACGGCACCTACGTCAATCCCGGCCCGAGCAACCTGTTCAGCGTGCTCAGCGCCGACTTCGCCGCACAGGGTTACCCCGATCCCGTGACCAATGCGACTCTCGTGTCGCGAACCCTCGCGACCTCGATTCCCTACCTGGCGTACGACCCGATCGCCAACGTCGTCCACTCGGTGCCCGACTTCCTGCAGGTACCGGTCTCCTGGATCGGGGCCGGCGTCTACCAAACGCTCAACATCCCCGCACAGATCTGGGTCCGGCTCACCGGCGTGACCGGCAACCAGATCATCCCGCCGGTTCTAAATCCCTTTCTGCCCTAGCTAATTCGACCTTTGCTTCCAAGCCTTGGCGCCAAGAGGTAGCGGTCGGCGATCCGGGACCAGTTCGCGCTTCTGGGCGTCAGTGATTCCTGGCCGGTGGGCCCTTGCCGAACGCGCTATGACTTCACAACCCCGACACACTGATGGAGACGAGATCGCGGACCCGAGGGAACGGCACTCACCAAGACGTCAGTAGTTCTTCACGGCACGCGCCCGTACCGACAACCGGCGGATACGGTTGGGCCTTTGACGAGTAAGTCCCTCAGCGACACCGTTGCCCGATCGGCGCCGAGATCGACAACCGGAGGAAACGACAGGCGCACCTCGTAAACAATGAGGCCTTCCCCATCAACGCTGCGACATTCAAGGCCAACACGCTTGCCCGCCCCCTTTCCAAATTCGGCATCGAATCGGTCACGCACCGCGCTGGCGGATAAACCCCCGCCCACAGCCGCCCCGAACACCGGATCGAGGGTTTTCCTGACCTGTTCGGTGAGCGATACGGCATTTCTAAAATATGCAGCAGGCGTGACACCTGAACACGTCCCATGCCGGGTCCACTCATAGGGAGCCATGACCGTGACGTCAGACACCATCGACTGCAACTTCGTCTGGACGTCCTCAGGCAGAATCACCGCCGGCAAATCGGCATCATGTAGACCGCGGGGCCGGCCGGCGACGGCCGTTGGCACGCCGCAGAACTGCTCGCTAGCCGGCTGGGGCCAAAGTCCGTGGAGAAGCAAGGTGCGGCCCAACTTGCTCACGTGACCGTTTGCGCAGCCCGGGCTGGACGACTCCACTTTGCAGAGACTGGGTGCCCACGTCACAACAAGCAGGCTCGAGGTGCTGCTGCCGGAGTCGCCAGGCAACGAACCGGGCGAGCGATCGGTGCCGAGAAGCCTGAAGACAACGACCGCGACGACCACCGCCGCCAAGCCGGCCGATACCGAGAATACGGCTACATCGCCTCGCTTCATGCTGCAATCTTCTCAAAATAGCCATTCGAATTGCCTCGCTCGAAGGGTGCGCTCCGGTGAACGACATCGACCGTTGGTTTGACCGGACGGCGCGCCGGCAAGACCACATGGTCTCGCTTTTCGCGAGCCTTCTCACCGGCAGGATCTTCGCGTACCTCCGCTACCGTCTGCGCTACGCACTACTGCTTGATACGGCGCGATTCCTCGTCCACGTCATCGAGTTTCTAATCCTCCTTGCAAGCCTGGGCAGACTGGCGGCGTTCACGATTGTCGTGTTACGCGTCGGCAGCCTGGTCGTCAGCGGCGGCTGGTGGGGGTTTCTTGAGGTCATGCGGGAGCGGCTCAGAGTGTTCTCCCGGTCTGGAGATCGCGATGCGGCCGAGCACGAGATTGGCTGCTGGCTCGTCCTTTCGATGATCGCGGGAGCGGCTTTGACGATCGTTGGCGGTGTTGCACTGGCGGCCCAGCTTCCGTCGGGCCGGGATCCGGTCGGACTCCTCTACGCGTTTCTGGTCGTTTTGGAGACTGCGGTGCGTTTTTCGGTTCGGGTGCTTCATTCCGGTATATACGCCACTCGGCGCATTTACCGACCCTTTTGGTCGTTGCTCGCGCCGACCGTCGTGCAGCTGGCGGTGCTCAGTGTTGGCTTCTATTTGTACCCGGCTGCGGCAATCATCGTCGCAATCATTACGTCGAATGCGGTCGGCATCTGGATCACGGTCCGCTACACGCTAAGGATTTACCGGTTGATGGGACTTTGGCCGAAATTCGGGACGGCTCACGAACTTTGGCGAGCGCTCCCGCGGATCCCGCCATGGCCGGCGTTCAAGGCAACGCTGGCGGGACTCGGTCTGCGCCTGGACGCCCTTGTCGTTCTCACGATACTGGGCATGTACCGGACCAACGACCGGGCCTTTGACCTGCTCGCGGGCGTAGCGGCCTGGCGGCATGTCGACACCTTTCAGTTTTTCTACCTGATTCTGCCGCTATTCCGTGGCGCCTACGAGGGCACCGGTCTGTTCTATTTCGACTTTGTCCGTCTGCGGCGAATCCCGGCGCTTCGCGACTTTCAACTCTCGTTCTTTCGCAGGCTGCTCTTGACGACGCCGTTCATCTCACTTTTCTTTTGGTCACTCGCGGCCGCGCTGGGGCTGTTTGTCCTGCGCGAGATACCGATCACCTTCCTGCTCGCGCTCCTTCCCCTGTTTATCGTTCGCAGCGTGATAGGCATCTACCAGACGCGGCTTTTTGCCGAAGGCTATTTCGGCACACTCATCGCAACCGTCGCGCTGTGGGTCGCGTTGCTCTGGCTCGTATGGCTCGACCCCCATCCCGTCTCTGATCTCCTTGAGCTCACGGCCGCCATGATCACGGTTCTCATCGTTCTCATCAACCTGCAGCATTTCCGAGACCGCCAGCCCCTGCCGCTGCCCACCCTGCTGGCATTGGGCGATTGGATACAAGAGCTCACCCGCGAGTCGGGGCCCGTGCTTGTCGGCAAAATCACGGTCCCAGAGTGGATCCCGGCGCAGCAGAGATCCGCGGCGGTCACATTGATGCAGAAGACATTTGACGGCAAGGGATACTGTGCGTTTGGTTCACCGACGACAGTTTTCTACTACCAGCGAACATCGAATGGCGATACCGATCAGCAGCCCCACCTGGCGCTGCAAGCGACCACGGGCGGCGCCGTAAACCGTGGAAAATCATTGCACACGCCCGGGGCAAATGGACGCGATGCATTGGCCCGGCTCCTCACCGAGAAATGGATACAGCCCGCTGATGAGCTATCGCCGGGGCCGGACGGGCCAGCTAGCCTGACTCGGAAATTTCGCACGCTTTTTGCCGACGGCATAGTCTTCGACCTGGAAACGCTCGAGGGAACCCCGGACATGCGCAACCTGGAACTGAGTGTGCTGGTCAGGGCGCTGCCGACGGCAGTCCATTGCCTTGAAGACGGTGTCAGCGTCGTCGCGTTGTCTGGGCGCCTCCTGACACCGGTCTTCCATCATGGAAAGTTGCGCTTGCTGTTTCTGTTGCCGCATGATCCCGAGGCTGGGCTCTTCGAAAGCTGGATGCGGATCATCAAGGATTGGCATGTCCGCCGGGGCAGCGCCGCGGCGGCGGAATGCGCTCGAGATGCCTGAACCGGTCGACATCGAGAAACGCCTGGCCGAGCCGAGAACGTATGAAGAAGCCATCATGCGGATTTTCGCGAAAAGAAGGCAGCGTGGATTAGCTTTCAGTGAGGCTGGTGGGGGCGTCACTTATTTCAGCACCGCAACCGAGCGGCGGGCGCTTTCCCGAGCAATCGCCCACAGTGTCTCCCGGGGCGAATACCGCCCGCAGCCCGTAGACCTCAGCTTTCTTGAATACAAGGGTAAGTGTCGCGCCGTCCATCTACCCACCTTCACCGACCACGTGGTTGGTTCGGCGCTCTTCCAGCTTCTATCCCATAACGCGCGCTGCCATGGCCTGCCCGGCGTCTACTCCTACCTGCCCGGGTTAACGAACGTGGCAGCAACGCGGGCCCTTGCCGAATTTGTTCGCGCTCACCGCAAACGGGTGGGGCTCAAGGGTCCGCCGCTGTATGTCCTGCAGTCCGATTTCGAGCACTACGGCGACGATCTCCCCGTTGGTCCCGACGCGGCGCTGTGGCGCATCCTGCGAGAAGTTGCGACACTCGGTAGCCCGCGCGGCGAACTCGGGGCGGATGTCTGGGATCTCATCACCCGCCTGGCACGCCCCGTCGTGCGGGATCGGGACGGTACGCAGTTCACCCGGCTGCACGGCACGGCGATGGGAACCCCTCTGGTACCGGTTCTCGGGAATTTGGCGGTTGTACCCATGGACGCCGCAATCGTTGCGATCGATGGCATCTTTTACGCGCGGTACAACGATGACTTCATCGTGGCGCATCCGGACCTTGCCGCACTTCACGAGGCGGATGCCCGGATCGACGCCCTGCTCGACGACTTGGGCGTCAAACGCAAACTCGCGAAAGAGTTCCGCACGGCCCTCGGCGGCAACGGCCAACCCGGCGCGGAGGATCATGCCTACCGAGGCCGCGACCGGATCGACTGCCTTGGACTGTCGGTCAGCCATGCCGGCACGATTGCCCTGGCGCCACCTCGACTGCGCCGCTTCATCGGACACATTGCGACCCGGATCGATGCCGCCGCAGCCGCCCTGGTGTCGCGCCCGGCCAGCGAGCGAGCGCGTCAACTCGTGGCAGCCACCAACGTGATGCTGGACGCGACGAACCCGTTTGCGGTTCCTGGCCTGGCCAGCCTCCTCGACACGACAACCGACCGGGGAGTCCTCAAAGACTTGGATTTCCGCATCGTACGCAAGATCGTGCAAGTCGCCACCGGACGGCCGGGCGTGCGCGGCTTCCATGTGTTGCCGCCCGCCGTACTGCGGCGTGACATGGGGTTGGTGTCGCTGGTACACCTGCGGAATTTGCGGTGACCACCGCTACGTGATTAGTTGTTCTCGAGGGCGCGGACCCCGCCTTTGTGCGGTCGTTCCGGGGGACCACAGAGGTTGCGGCTTTCGGTCCCTCACTTGTGTGTTTCATCCCGCGCCCTTCTTTTCGTCGTCAAGGTGCGGTTTCCTCGTCAAGGTGCGGGTTAGTCCCCCGCAAACCGTAACCTCTAAGCATGCGCACCCATGGGTGGAGCGGTGCGAGGCCGGCAACCGACCACGAGGCGATCGAGCGCATCCTGGACGCCGCCAGCGAAGCGATCGAGCAGCGCGGCGGTGACATGCGGATCGCCGACGTGGCACGAACGCTGGGCGTCTCCCGGCAGACCGTCTACAACTATTT
Organism: Mycobacterium sp. NGS49; assembly: GCF_059812565.1. Classification (NCBI taxonomy): domain Bacteria; kingdom Bacillati; phylum Actinomycetota; class Actinomycetes; order Mycobacteriales; family Mycobacteriaceae; genus Mycobacterium; species Mycobacterium sp. NGS49. The sequence continues at coordinate 23,900 of NZ_JCALCX010000027.1, forward strand.
CCCGGGAACCAACACCCTCATCGAGGCCGCTGCCACCCGATCCGGCGAGCGGTTCTGCACGAAGCTGGCCGAGCACCTGTCCGGTATCAGCGACCCGGTCGAGGCGCTGGTGGAGAGCCTGGCTTACACCCTGGAATGGTTGCCCAGCGACAAGCACATCCAGTTGATGCTGGTAAACGACTTCAGCAAGGCATCGGCCGGGATCACTTCGGATGTCGGGATCAAGTTCAGCCACGGCATTCTGGCCGGGTTGGACGTCGATTGGGCCGAGCTCGGGCTCGCCGACGCCGATCTGGACGATCTTGCGGAGTACACGCTGCGAATCCTGCAGTCCTTCACCATCGACCCCGGCCGACCCCCGCGTACCGGCGAGGTGTTGCGCACCTACCTGCGCCGCTGGGTCGCGCCGGTGCTGACCGCTGACATCGCCCTCAAGGGGGCGGCCAGCTCCCTGAATTGACGATCTCGGTAAGCTGTCCACTCGAGTGAGGTGATCACCATGACTTTCGACGCAGTGATCGTGAACGGCCGGTGGTTCGACGGCACCGGAGGCCCGTCGGCAATCCGCAACATCGGGATTCGCGGCGGCCGGGTGGCCGCCGTCTCCGCCGGCCCGCTGGACACCGAAGGCTGCCCGAATGTCATTGCAGCCGAAGGTAAGTGGGTGATGCCGGGCATCATCGACATTCATACCCACTACGACGCCGAGGTGCTGGCCGCGCCGGAGCTGTCGGAATCCGTGCGGCACGGTGTCACCACGATCGTGATGGGGTCGTGCTCGCTGTCTACCGTGCACGTCAATGCCGGCGAAGCCGCCGACCTGTTCGGACGGGTGGAAGCGATCCCGCATGAGCACGTGGTGCGCATTGTCGGAGAGCACAAGTCGTGGACAAACGCGCGGGAGTACATCGACGCGCTGGAGTCGTTGCCGCTGGGCCCCAACGTGACGGCTTTCATCGGTCACTCCGACATGCGGACATCCGTGATGGGTCTGGATCGGGCGACCCGCAAGGACGTCAAGCCCACCCCCGCCGAGCAGGCGCGGATGGAACAGATGCTGAGCGACGCACTCGACGCGGGATTCCTTGGAATGTCCTCGCAGCAACTGCTTTTCGACAAGATCGACGGCGACACCTGCCGGTCCCGCACCCTGCCGTCCACCTATGCCAAAGGCCGCGAGTTGCGCCGGCTCAAGTCGTTGTTGCGTCGCACCGGCCGCGCTCTGCAGTCCGGACCTGACATCAGTCATCCGCAGAACATCGTCTCGCAGGCGCTGCAGTCGCTGGGGATCCGTCGGCCGCACCTCAAAACAAGCCTCCTAGCGGCCGCCGACATGAAGTCGGCACCCGGCACCATCTGGCTGACCAGCGGGTTGGCCGCCCTGGTGAACCGGCTCGGCGGCGATTTCCGCTTCCAGCACCTGCCGGTGCCCTTCGAGGTGTACGCCGACGGGATCGACCTCGTGGTGTTCGAGGAGTTCGGCGCGGGCGCTGCCGCACTGCACCTCAAGGACGAACTCGAGCGCAACGAGCTGATGCGTGACGAGGAGTACCGCAGGCAGTTCCGCAAGGACTACGACACCAAGTTCGGCCCGCGCGCCTGGCATCGCGACTTCTTCGACGCCGAAATCGTCTCCTGCCCCGACGAGTCGGTGGTGGGCAAGTCGTTCGGTCAGGTCGGCGTAGAACGCGGCGGTCTGCACCCCGTCGACGCGTTCCTCGACCTGGTGCTCGAACATGGGACGGCGATCCGTTGGCGCACAACGATTTCCAATCACCGGCCCAAGGTGCTGCGCCGCTTGGCCCGGATGCACGGCCTGCAGGTGGGATTCTCGGACGCCGGTGCTCACCTGCGCAACATGGCGTTCTACAACAGCGGGTTGCGTCTGCTGCGGCATGTGCGCGACGCGGAACTGCAGGGCCGTCCGTTCCTGTCGATCGAGCAGGCGGTACACCGGCTCACTGGTGAACTCGCCGACTGGTATGGAGTGGACGCCGGTCATCTGCGGGTGGGCGACTGGGCCGACCTGGTGGTCATCGACCCGCAACGGCTCGACGACTCGCTGGACGCCTACCATGAGGCCAATGTCGAAGCCTACGGCGGACTTTCACGCATGGTGAACCGCAACGACGCCACCGTGGAAGCCGTCTTCGTCTCCGGCCGACAGGTGTTTCGCCACGGGCAGCCCAGCGAGATCCTCGGACGCGAGCGCACCGGCGGCTTCCTGCGCGCCGACGGGCGGCCACGCAACGTGCCGCAGCGGGTCAGCGCGTAGCGCGCCGCGCTCCCAGCCGAAACACCTGCCAGCCGGCCCGCTCCCACCGCGCCACGTCGAGGCAGTTGCGGCCGTCGACGACAACCCGGGCCCGCACCCGCTGGGCGAGGCTGGCCGGATCGAGGTCGACGAACTCCCGCCACTCCGTGAGCACCAGCACGGCATCAGCACGCTCACAAGCCTCTTGGATCGACACCGCATAGTTCAGGGTGGGAAAGAGCCGGTTGGCGTTGTCCAGCGCCTTGGGGTCGTAGACGTTGACGGCGGCGCCGTTGAGCTGCAACTGCCCGGCGACGTTGAGCGCGGGCGAGTCCCGCACGTCGTCGGACTCCGGCTTGAAAGCCGCGCCCAGTACCGCGATATTGGCACCCAGCAGAGACCCACCGCAGGCGAGGGTGGCCAGTTCGACCATCCTGGTCCGCCGCCGCATATTGATGCTGTCGACTTCGCGCAGGAAGGTCAGCGCCTGATCGGCGCCCAGTTCGCCCGCTCGAGCCATGAACGCCCGGATGTCCTTGGGCAGGCACCCACCACCGAAACCCAATCCGGCATTGAGACATTGGCGTCCGATGCGCGGGTCGTACCCGAGGGCATCGGCCAGCAGGCTGACGTCGGCGCCCGCCGCCTCGCACACCTCGGATATCGCGTTGATGAAGGAGATCTTGGTCGCCAGAAACGCATTCGCGGACACCTTCACGAGTTCCGCGGTCTGCAGGTCGGTCACCAGGAACGGCACGCCCGCGCCGAGCAGCGGCTCGTACAGCTCGCGCACCGCAGCCTCAGCCCGCACGGAGTCCTGTTGCACGCCAAGCACAATCCGATCCGGATGCAACGTGTCGTGTACGGCGTAGCCCTCGCGGAGGAACTCCGGGTTCCAGGCGATTTCGACGTCAACGCCCGCCGGTGCCAGCGCGGCGGCACGTTGGCTCAGCTCGGCCGCGGTGCCCACCGGTACGGTTGATTTGCCGACCAGGATGGATGACCTGGTCAATCGGGGCACCAGTGCGTCGATGACGGCGTGCACGTGCCGGATATCTGCGCCGTATTCGCCCTTCTTCTGCGGCGTGCCGACTCCCAGGAAATGGACATCGGCGAACTCGGCCGCCATGTCGTAGTCGGTGGTGAACTGCAGTCGACCCGCAGCAAGGTTGGCCGTCAACAGCTTTCGCAAGCCAGGCTCGTAGAAGGGAATGTCGCCGCCGGCGAGCTTGGCGACCTTGCCCGGGTCGATATCAACCCCGACGACCTCGTGTCCCAGCTCCGCCATTCCGACAGCGTGGGTGGCACCGAGGTAACCGGTACCAAAAACGGTGCAGCGCATACCACCGTGTGTAGGTGGCCGCGATGAGCGAACCGCATCGCCACGCTGAACGGCAGATGACGGCTACCCGGCGAAATTCAGCTCAGATGCCTGGGATGCCGGGGATGTTGAAACCGCCGCGGCCGCCGCCTCCGCCCTTGCCGCCTTTGCCGCCGCCTCTGCCGGGACCACCGCCGGGCAGTTTGGGGGTGGGAGCCTTCCCGATGCCCGGCGGCTTAGCGTCGTCGCCGCCGCCGCGGCCGCCGCCACCCGGACCGAAGGGGAACTGCGGGGTGAAGATCTGCGGCAACTGCGGAACGGGAACAGGGACGGGAACCGGTGCGGGCGCGGGTGCGGCCGGAACCGGGACAGGAGCCGGAGCAGGCGCCTGGGGGACCGGAACAGGAACCGGCACCGGCGCTTGCGGAACTTCCACCGGCACTTGGGGAGCCTGCGGCACTGGCGCCGGAGCCTGCTCGGGAATCTGCGGCACGGGCGCCTGCGGCACCGGCGCGGGAGCCTGTGGCACCGGGGCGGGAGCCTGCTCAGGTACCGCCGCCGGAGCCTGCGGCGCCGAAGCCGGGGCCCGCGGCACCTGAGTGGGAACGACGAGGGCTTGCCCCGGATCGGGCCGACTGCTCGACGTGCTGCGGATGCTGACGGCCAGCGAGACGACCAGCGAAGCCACCCCGATGACGAAGATCGACAGCAGCACGCTGCCCAGCAACCCGATTGGCCCTCGCTCGTCCGGATTTCGGTCGTCGTGCTCGCCGTCCACAGCGCTGTAGGCCAGCGCGCCGTCGGCTGCGTCCACATTCTCGAAGTACGCGGGGTGCAGCACGAACGGCTCGTAGGCGCCGGTGCCGGGGTCCTGGGCGTAGGCACGAGCTGCTGTGGACGATGACAACAGGGGGGTGTTCGCCGACGCCAGCGCCGCTCCCCAGGCAAGTGCCGTCTCGGGCTCTTCCGGCAACGTCACGGGCAGCGTGGTTGCGGCCTCGAGGGCGGGCTTGATCATGGGCACGTCGACACCCGAGCCGACAACGAATACGGCGTCGGGACGCGTCTCCAGTCGTTCGGCTGCCGAGACCAGCTCGGCCAATCGGGCCACCGCCGCATCGTCATCGGCGGGCAGCGCCTGGGTCTGCATGTCGGCGATCGATCCATCGCCGCTGTCGACCACGGCCAACGTCGCGGTATCGGGTTCGATGAACAACAGCGCCGTGTGCGCGTAGTTGGTTTCGTTGCCGACGGAGTGGGCGAGCGCCGCCGCGGCGAGGAACGCCGACACCAACATGACGTTCTCGATCTTGCGGGTGGCCAGTGCGTCACGCAGCGCGGCCGCCTGGGCCGGGTCCCGCCAGGTCACGCCCGTCGACGTCAGCTGGTAGCCACCCTCCGCCGCCCCTTCACGGGTCCCGAGTATGGCCGAGATGACCTGATCGGCGGCATTGAACGTGGGCGCGTCGTCCCCGATGTCGATGCTGTCTTCCTCGACCAGGGCGCCGTCCCCGTTTTCGCCTTCGACCAGCACCATTCGGACGGCGGTTGGTGCCATCGACACGCCAAGTACGGTGTCCAAAGCTCCCCCAAATTGAGTGCGACGAGTTCCCCAACTCCTGGTGTACAACGTTACCCGCGCACCGGTTTCATACCCATTTGAGTTTGCTTTGTACGGCAGCTCACAGCCCTGACGCTGGGGCTACCGGTGGCCGCGGCCGCCGCCGAACCCGCCGCCTCCGCCGAACGGACCGTGCCCACCGCCTCCGCCGAACGGACCGTGCCCGCCCCCACCGCCGAACGGACCGTGCCCACCTCCACCGCCGAACGGACCGTGCCCGCCGCCTCCGCCGAACGGGCCGTGGCTGCCGGGTCCGCCACCGAAGGGACCACGGCCGCCGTTACCGGGACCTCCACCGCCGAAAGGCCCCCGGCCCGGGTTGGGTGCCGGCGCCTTGGGGATCTGGATGGCCGGCGCCTTCGGGACGGGATTTCGGGGGCGCGGCGGTGACGCGGGAATCGGGGCGCGGGGCGCCGGCAGCTGAGGTTGCTGCCGCGGTACCTGCACCGGAGCCTGGGCTAGGGGCGGACGCAGGAACGTCTCCGGGCCGGGCACCTGCACCGGCGGCACCAGGATGGGAATCACCGGCGGCACCACAACGGGATCGGGGACCCTGGGCGCCGGCAAATTGGGCGCGGCCGGAGCCGGCAACGCGGGGACGACCGGTGCCGGCGCAGCGGGGACCGACGCGGCCGGGATCTCGACGGGAAGCCGCGGGGGTGCGGCGCGCGGCACTAGCTGCGGCGGCGCGGGCAGATCGATCTTGTGCTCCGGCGCGGCGATTTCGGTGGGCGCCGGGGGTGCGGCCGCGGGAGCGACGAAGTGGTTCTCATTCGGCTTGGGCTGCAACGCGACGGTGGGACGGATGTTGATCGCCAAAGCGACCTCCAGCGCCACCACGGCAACAATCGCAGCCACGGCGAGGCCGCTGCCGAGCAGCAAGGCCCGTTTTCGCTTGTCCGGATGCTCCCGGGCGCCGTCCACGAACTCGTCGTCGCCCAGGTAGTCGAAGTCCCCAGGATCCTGCGCATAAGCCATGGCGGCGGTGGTCGACGCGAACAATGGGGAACTGCCCGAAGCCAGCGCAGCGCCGCGGGCCAGCGCCATTTCGGGTTCCTCGGGCACGCTGACAGTCAGCGCCGTGGCCGCGTCTAATGCCGGCTTGATCATGGGCACGTCGACCCCCGAGCCCACTACATAGATTCCGTCCGGACGGGCGCGCAACGACTCGGCGCTCGATACCATTTGCACCAGCTCGGCCACGGCGGCGTCGTCGTCTTCGGCCAGCAGCTGGCGGCGCACGTCGCAAAGCGAGCCGTCCCGGGTGTCCACCACGGCAAGGGTCGCGCTGTCGGGTTCGACGAACAGCACGCCGGTCCGCTCGTAGCCCACCGAGGCGCCGACGGATTGACCCATCGCGACCGCCGCCAGGAAAGCGGACACCAGCATCACGTTCTCGACTTTGTGGGCGGCCAGTGCATCGCGCAGGGCGGTCGCCTGTTCCTGGTCGGTCCAGCTGACACCTATCGAGGACAACCGCAGACCTGCTTCAGAGGCGCCCTCGCGGGTGCCGAGGATGGCCGCCATCACCCTCTCGGATGCGCAGGTGACAGCTGTGTCGCCGGCCAGCCGGAAGCTGTCCTCTTCGACGATGGCACCGTCGGCGTCCTCACCCTCGACCAGCGCGATGCGGACGGCCGAGGGTGCCATCGAAACCCCGAGTACTACGTCCATGACCCCTCCCAAGGCGTACCGGTCTGCGGAGGGAAGCACGGCGCGGATCGCCGAATTCGATTGTGGCCCCTGGGACTATGCGCCTGCTAGGTGGACCGGATGAAGTTCTGATACGACCGCGACGGTGTCGGGCCCCGCTGACCCTGGTACTTGGAGCCTACTTGCGAACTGCCGTAAGGGTGTTCAGATGGGCTGGTCAGTCGCAAAATACATAACTGCCCGATTTTCATCCCCGGCCACAGGGTGATTGGCAGGTTGGCCACATTAGACAGTTCCAGCGTGATGTGGCCGCTGAAGCCAGGGTCGATGAAGCCCGCGGTGGAGTGCGTCAGCAAGCCCAGCCGACCCAGCGACGACTTGCCTTCCAGCCGTCCAGCCAGGTCATCGGGCAGTGTGCAGACTTCCAGCGTCGAGCCGAGCACGAATTCTCCGGGGTGCAGGACGAACGGCTCCCCCTCAGCGGGTTCGACCAAGCTGGTCAGCTCGTCCTGTTGCCGAGCAGGATCGATGTGGGTGTAGCGCGTGTTGTTGAAGACCCGGAACAACGAGTCGAGGCGGACGTCGATGCTCGACGGCTGAACCAGGGCGTCGTCGAATGGATCGAGGCCCAATCGACCTGCGGCGATTTCAGCCCTGAGGTCGCGGTCGGAGAGCAGCACCCGACGAGCGTAACCGCCGGCGTTGACGCGGGTTAGCGGACGTAGATTTCGTCGCCGCTGGGGTAGCCGCCGCCGGTGGTGGTGACGTGGACGTGGTCGTAGTGGCCGTAGCCACCGGATTGAGCACCGCCGCCGGGCGTGTAGTAGACACCGCGCCAGATGGCGTCCTGGATGCCGAAACGCTCGGCGTTCTGCAGCACGAAGGTGACGATCGCGTTGCCCAGCTCGATTCCCTCGTCGGAACTCGGATTCGGGATCATCACATCAAGCGCCAAGCCTTCGGGATGCCACCGCAGCGCGTCCGGTCGGACGCCGCCGATCTGGTGGATCTCCGGGAACAGCGCGCTGATGGCACGTTCGACCAGGATGGTCTTGACTTGCAGGCCCGCTTCCGGCGCGACGCCGACGGGCAGCACGCGGGATCCCGCAACGGCCCGCGACCGGTCAGCTCGAGGCCGCTCGGCCGGCGCCATCTCCTCGATGCTGAATCTCCAGTGGGAGGTGTCGATGCTCGCCGAGACCGGGGTCGCCGCGAGCTCGACGCAGCACGGGGTCTCGGCAGGCTTGACTTCCGCGCGGGCGGCACTGATCGGGCTGACGTCGCCGCTCACCGCGAAGTACACAGCAGCCGAGGCGAGGCCCGCAGCCAGCGCTGCGGGCGATTTCCGCGGCTTCCTAGCTAACTGGTGCCTGCCCACGGATGGTCACAATACGAGGTTACAGATGATAACGAAAGGGTAAACGTCACATTTTTAGGATTCGCAATGAGTTGGGGTTTATTCACATTGTGAATTACGCCAGGGTGATTCCCGGGGTCGGGGTTCGCTCAGTCGACCAGCCCGTTGGACAGTTCCTCGAGCTTCTGGCGCAAACAACCATCTACGGTTGGTGGTGCGGACGGGACAGGCACTGTCGCGGAAATATGTTGTAGCGCAGCGTGATTCGAGTGCCGGTCCGGACGGGGAGCAGAGGAAGTCAGCCGAGACCGGTAAGCGATTGGCCTGAACGACGGTTCCGTTGCCGTCGTCGGTGTTGGGGCGGAGCGCTGCCGGTATCGGAGGATCGGTCGGTGCCGGAGGTGGAATATGTCGGGCATACGATCTCCCGGAACGCCCTGTTCAGACGTGACGGGGGACGGCTCGGTAATGTCGCGACCCGCCCACCGGCGAGCATCGACCGGTGCTAGCCTTTCTGGGCGACAGCGCCGATGTAGTTCAATGGCAGAACATCAGCTTCCCAAGCTGAATACGCGGGTTCGATTCCCGTCATCGGCTCCAGTTTTACCAGCGCAAACGTGCTTCGGCCCCTGCCTCGTCGGAGGTCCCATACCCCGCCTGTACCCCGAGTTTGTCGTACTAGGCGTTGCTGAACGAACCCGTCGCACACCAGTGGGATACTGCGGCGGTGTCGAAATGGCTTCCCCCGAGTGACCGCGTACGGCTTGTGTCTCAATTGGTGGCTGAGTTCGAGAATCAGTTCTCGCTGGGGCAGTACAAGACGGTGCTTCTTCAGTTCGGCATCGAGTCCGAGCGCGGACCCGACTACTTGTTCCACATCCTCGCGGAGGACGCCGACGACGACGCACTCGCTGAGGTTGGCCGTCATTTCACCCTCGACGTCCCAGACAAGCCCGAGCCACAAGCGGTCGGGCATACGCCGCTCGACGTTTCGGACCTCGACGGATACGCGGACCTCGTCTCCGCTGAGACCGCGCTCCGTGAAGTCATCAGGCTCGCGGTACCCAACTGGATCGATGACCTCACACCCGAAGAGGTGGCCAGGCTGAAGGAGAAGCGCGCCGAGGAGGACAAGCGTCGGGACGGGATCACCGTCAGCCAGGACCTGCTTGACTACGTCGAGATTTACCAGCTTGAGAAGACGATCAACAAGCACTGGAACCCGGACGTACAGGCGGTCCTGGATGACAAGAAGCGAACAGAGGTCTACCTCGGCATCATCGGCGACATTCGGAACACTATCGGCCATTCCCGGCCCATCTACGCTGCCGAGCGACTCCTGCTGGCCGGGGCGGCGCGGCAGATTCGGAATCAACTTGCCGTCTACCGAACTCGCGCGGACGGCCCGCAGAGGCACTATCCGTCAATCGACTCCGCACGCGATGAGAGCGGACGCAACGCCTACATCAACGGCGACGGGCTGTGGGGTCTCGGTGACGACCCTCGCGATGCACCCCGCCTTGAAGTCGGGGACACCGTGGCCTTTTACTTAGAGGCAACAGACCCTCGGGGCCGCGAAGTGCAGTGGACGGGCTACAGCATCCCTTCGGATCAGTCGCAAAGCTCCGTGCCGTACGGCGGAATACCTTCCTTCGCAACGGTTTCGGGAAATCGAGTCGAGGTAACGTGGACGGTCAGTGAATCAGACGTCGGCGAAAAGCACGCAGTCCAATTCACGCTAGCCCATACCGGGCGGTTCCATCGTCACTCCTCATGGGACGATGGTGCTCTCTTCTACTTTCACGTTAATCCGCCGCGCGACGACTAGCCGTGTAGCGTTATCACGTTGTCGCCGTGGTACTTCGGGGTAGCAGCCAGTGCGCCAAGTGCCGCCATTTCGTCGTCGTGGTCGGCCTTCGCGTAGAGGTGCGTGTAGACGAGTTCGGTTGTCGTCGGATTCGCGTGCCCCATCCATTCGGCCACCTGCCGCACCGAGATGCTGGGGACCGCCGCGCACAGGCTCGCGTAGGTGTGTCGGAGCGAGTGGAACCGCAATCCCGCCGGGAGCACCGCGTTGCCCGCCGTCCGGTTGGCCCGGAGCACAGCGGGCCGGAACACCGCTTTGTAGAAGCTCGGGTGGCGTAGCGGAGTCGTCCAGTCGAGCACCAATCGCTTCTCCGCGTCCTCCACGGTGAGTTCGGCGAGTGCGTCTGCCTGCCGTCGAGCGCGGTCCTTCGCCGACGCGCTCGGGGCTGCGTCTTTCACACCCGTAGTCGCCGCTCCTGGTGCGGCGGTGTCGGCCCGCACTCCCGTAGGCCGGGGCGTCGTCAGTCGCATACCGGGGAACAGGGGCGCGCCAGCCTCTTGCCGACGCGGGTGCTCGGTGCGGTAGTCCCGGACCAGACTTGCTGTCGGCCCCGGCACCGGCACGACTCGCATTGAGCCGTCTGTCTTGGTGAGCCCGTGGGCGGCAGCGGTCCGCTCAACATGTATCTTCATGCCTCCGTTCGGCGAGACCTCGATGTCTTGGATTTGCAGCCCGCCGAGTTCCGCAGCGCGCAGACCCGGCCACGCCGCCAGATTCACCATGACGTTGTACGGCCAAGGCGTCGCCTCAACTAACGCAGAAACCTGTGCAGCGGTGAGGAACTGCGCCCGGTCCACGACGCCCACCTTCGCGCCCTTTGCACCGCGCTCCTTCGGCAGCTTGACGTGTTCGGCGGGGTTCTTCGCCAGCCGGCCATCCACGACGGCCTGCTCCAGGACCATGCGGACGGTCCAGAACGCGTGCCGCACCGTAGACGGCTTCTTGCCTGCCTCGGTGAGCCGGTTCACCCACGCCTGGATGTACTCGCGGGTGATCTTGTTGAGCGGGTAACCGCCGAACACCGCGTCAATGCCGAGCTTCTTGAGGTCACCGCGTCGGGTTGCGGCCGGGGCGAGGGCGTAGCGGTGGTTCTCGGCGTTGTTGCGGGTGTCGGCCTTGCGAGACTCCAACCAGATCACCGCCGCGTCGCGGAACAGCATCTTGCCCTTGGCTGGGTCGAACACGATCCCTTGTGCCGCTGCGCTCTCGGCGTTGCGGGCGTAGTCCGCCGCAGCCTTCTTGTTGGCAAAGCCGCCCTTGCTGTGGTCGGTGCCATCTGGATCGCGCCACTTCGCCACATATCTTGTTGCGCCGCTGACTGTTACGCGCTTCTGCGTCCGTGCCATTGGTCAGTTCTCCTGTCTTGCAGTGGGTCCGGTGGTTACATGCGTGTAGCTGCGGCCGCCTAGCACGCTGTTGATCGCGCCCACACTGATGTCGTAGATGTACGCCAAGTCCTTGCGGGTCCACTTGCCCGCCGCGTAGTCGGCACGGATTGCCCGCACCTCGTCGTCGGTGAGCTTGGCCCGCCCCATACCGTGGCCCTCCTGCGGCCGGGGTGTGGGTTCCGGCCCGCCGTCCGTGTCGTCCAGGGACTGCGCGGCCACGGGCGGCACCGGGGACGGGGGCGCGCTCGGCACCGAGTACGGGCGACCGTCTTGTGTGCGCTTGACGAGCGGCCTCATGCGGCGCTGCCCTCGCTATTGGCGCGGCTGAGGATTCGTGCCACTGTGGGCGAACTCCACTGGCCGCCGCGCTTGGTTGGGTGGCCCTCGTCCGCAAGTACCCGCGCTATCTCGCGGGTCGAGTAGCCCACGGCCTGTAGCTCGCGCATGCGGGCCAACGCGGCCTGCTCGGCGGGCTCAGGGACAAGAGCACCCTTGACCGTGCGATAGCCGTAGGGCAGCGCGCCGTGTGCGTAACCGCCGCGAGCGGCCTTGGCAGCCCGGCCTGCGGCGAGCCGATCCACGGTCATCTCGCGGTCGTACTCGGAGACGGCACCGAGAATTACGCGAATGAATTTGCGCGACGGGTCGTTTGACGTGCCAGTAAGTAGTTCGTTCTCTCCATCGCGGGTGGACAACACGATGCCGCCGAGGTCGGACAGCTTGCGTAGCAACAACTCCTGCACCATGACGTCGCGGGCGAGCCGGTCTAGCCGCGCAACCACGATCCCCGCCGCCTTCCCGGCCTTCACCAGGGCTGCGGCCTCGCACCAGCCGACCCGGTTGCGTAGTTCCGACGCGCCGCTGATCGTGTCCTCCTGCCACGCCACGATCTTGTGGCCGGCTGACTTCGCCCACTTGGTGATCGCGGCTCGCTGGATAGTCGGCCCGAACGCCTCCTGTTGGTGGGCCGACGAGACACGCACATAGGCAACGAGTTTCATGCTTCGACCTCCAAGTCGGCGTTGGGGAACGCCACAGCCTCCGCGAGGTGATCAAGGCGAATATTGTTGCGGGCGTGCCGGTCTCCAAACACGTCCAGCACAGTGCCGGTCTTGCCGATCAGCGGATTGCCGTACCAATCGAGCGCGTCCGGGTGGTTCTGGTCGGTAATCGGCGCGTGGCCCGCCTCTGGCGTCACTGAAACCACGCGTACGCGGTCGCCGGGGTGGTATCTGCTCACTTCGGTTCCTCTCGTCGGGGACAGGCCACCTGGGGCGACCAGCGACGCCGCGTTGTCCCTAGATAAAGCGGCGCTGCTACCCCGTTTCTACGCCAGCGACCTGCGGTTTAGCTACACGGCGCACAGGCTCTCACCTGCGTCTACGCCCCTTCTGGTGAACTCCCGCTGCCCGGTTTGCTTGGGCCACCTCCGCTGCGGCCTCTTCGAGGGTGACGAGTTCGCGGGACGGCGGGCGGGTAGGTGCGTCCTCGGCCCACGACGGCCGATTACCGGGCACATCTCCCTGCCTCGTGCCGTCCGCACCACGAGGATCGTGCTCGGGGTGCGGAGCGGGTGCGTCTACGACTTCGGCATCCACGATGTCGTCAGGGCGCGGAGGCAGCGCGGGCTGCTGGGTCGGCGGGGCAGGGATGTACTCGCCGCGCTTCATGGCTTCGTGCTGAGCCCGCGTGATGTGGGCAACGTCGCCCAGCAGTTCCTCCCACGGTTCCGGTTGCTTCGGGCCGACTTCAACCGTTGTGGGCGGCTTCAGGCCTGCGCGGTCGAGTGCATCGCGGACCGCCGAGAGCTTCACCGACTCGCTCTCAGAAGTTGTTGCAATCTTGAGCAATTCGCGTGCCATCCGGTCTGCTGCCTCATCAAGGCGTTGGCGCGCTTTGGCTTTCGCCTGTGGGGCACGACCGCCGTGGGTGCCACATACCTTCTGCGCCTCCATGGCGACTTTGGCGCACTGATCGCCGTTCCGACGATGGGCAGAGCAGCGGCGGGCGCGGATTTCAGGACTCCGCGCAGCCCACCATGCCTCGCTCAGCCTTTCGACGGGTTCGTTATTCGTAGGGTCGATCATGTTGTCTCCATTTATCGTTCGCCTGGTCTCCAGGTCTCTGGTGGTCTTGGTGACATCCTTGGATTTCTTCGCGGTCGCGTCGGATGACCACGGCGCGAGCGATTTTGGGGTGCCCACATGTAGGGCACCTCTGGTGGGGTGAAGACGGTGCTCATGTCCGCGCACCTCTATAAACCGCGGTAAGAACCCTGGTACCGACGCGGTGTGAAAATGTGGCCCTACCAGGCCGGACACCAGGTGTAACCCTAGTAACCCCGGTAAAAGCAGCAAAAAACTCTTCTCGGGTATAGGCGTCTCGGCCCTCTTGTGCCCCCTCTAAATCCCCTATAGAGAAATGTTTTTCAGCTTTTACTAGGGTTACTAGGGTTAAAGGCGCGGACCAGCGGCTTTCAGCTCTCCCATACCAGGGTTTTACTAGGGTGTTACTAGGTTTTACGGCCATTTCTGCTGCGCTCCAATATGGTTCGGCTGCGGTACTAGTGCGATGCCGGTGTAGTAGTACGGTCTGTCCAACTCGGCCTGGTTGCGCGTTCGCTCAAATTTGATGCCGGGCGCGAGGTTTCGTATGGCGGGCCGAAGTTGCCGCCCAAACCACACAGCGTTCGCGTTGGTCTCTATGCCATTCCGTTGGCACCAGGCCTCGAAGTCGTGCCACAGTTGGGTGCATTCCGTCTTCGCCTCGTCGGAGAACCGGCACCGCCCACTCATCAGATACCGCCGAACGTGGTTGCTGAAGTCATCAACATCCTGCGCCGCAGCACGACCCGATTCGGGCTGGACGAACTCACCGCACTCCTGCAGCGTCTCCAGCCCGTCCAGCGCCCAGTTCAAGATGCCGGGTAACTCAGCTGCCAGGTCGCCGTCCAGGCCCCGGTCCTCCCGGCCCGCGAACGACGCCACCGTTTCAATCGTCAGAATGCGGTTCTGCACCGCGCCCGAGCTATCCGGCAGCACCGGCAACTCGTTACCGAAGTACATGAGCCGCATGGGTAGCCGACCGCTCCACGCGTCCTTGTACTTGCGCGGCACCGTCAGGTCGTCCTCGCCGGTCGCCTGCAAGACGAACTGTACGAGCTTCTTGCCGTCGGGTGCGCCGACTTGACGCTCATCAGGGAACACCACCAGCGACTTGTCGATCAATGGCTGCAACGCAAAGCCGTTCCGCAGATCGGCCACATTCACCCCGGCATAGGCGCGCTCACCGACCAACCGCTTCAACAGCCGAGCCACGGTGCCCTTGCCGCCGCGCATCGGGCCCAGCCACATGACCATCTTCTGCAGGTCCGACCGGCCCGAGAGCACGTAACCGAACCACTGCTGAAGCAACGCCACAGACTCGACGTCCTCGCCGAACACCTCCCCAAGAAACTGCATCCACCGCGGGCACCCAGCGCTTGCGTCGTAGCTGTAGGGCAACGACATGATGCTGAAGTGTTCGGGCGTGTGCTCCAACAACATCCGGTCGGCCACCCGCAGCAACCCATTCGCGCACGGGATCACCTGCTCCTTGCGGCCGTCGATCCATCCCGACGCGCCGACCCCCTCAGGCAGCCGTACCAGGCCGCGTGCCGCGTCGATGACCTCGTTGAGCTTTCGGGGATTCGGCTTCCACCGCAACGCACCGTTTGCGCCCTGGTACTGGGCATCCCCCAGCAGCCCATACAGCCAGTCCCGCAGGCTGTCCGGTGTCGCGGTCTCGTAGTGCTTACCGCCCCACACGAACCACATGCCGTTCCAGTAGCACCATGGCCGGCCTCCGCGCTTCGCCTCCGCGACGACGCGCACCGCGACATCACGCGGTGCATCCGGCGACGGCCACAGGTGTTGGTGGTTCTTCAGCTCAGCTCGCGCCTCATCAAGCGTCTTTGTTGCGGCCCTGTCGATCCCCCACGCGAACGTCGCAGGCACTTCCCATGGCGGTACTGGTTCCCCGGTCTCGGCGCGCAACTCCACCATCCGGTCATGCGCAAGTTCGGCGGCATGGTGGTAGTCGGGTTCGGTGATGCAGCCCAACATTGCCGCGCAGCCAAGCCGCACCGCCAAGCTCCCCAGCCATTGGTGGCGACCGCCGTCTATCGGACCGTCATCGGGGATACCGTCCAGGATCGCCGCCACATAGTTGCAGGTGTCCTCGGCGGGTTCCCACTCGTTTGGGTCGCTCAGGGGTTCCATCGCGCCCCGGTCGCCGTCCTCTTCCAACACGCCGCACTCATCCAGGCGGGCCACGACCTCGACCACCGACAGCGCTCGCCCAGAATCCGCCCGGCAGACCGCAGGTTGGCCGTCGCCACCGTGCTTCCAGTTCGTGGTCCCCGGCGCACGCATCACCCTCGGCAAGTCGAACACCGAATCTGCTGCTGCCCCGTGCCTTCGTGCGACAGCCTTGACGAGCCTGCCCCACCGCTTCACGAACGCCGCCATCGCCGGGGTGTCGGCAATCTCTCCATCCGCAATCGGCCAGTACGGATGCAGACCCCCATTGCCGCTCTCGACTACTGCTGAGGGTCGGGTGCCAAGTACGTCGGACAACTCATCAACGATCGCAGCACACACCGCACCGTCGGCGTCACCCTTCGCGTCCAGATCGGCCACCAACGCTGCCACACGTGTGATGTCGTCGGACTTGCCACGACCGGCACCAACACGCTCAGGCCCGCTCGTCGGATTTACTCCAAACCACACATCGCACTGTTCGCTCGATAAGTTTGATAAGACAGCCTCAGCACGCGATGGGACTGTCACCGTCGTCGTGAACTCATCGCCAGATTGGCGGCCCTTATGGGCAATAGATACGAACTCGTCGGGGCCGTATCCGAGAACATCGAGCAGCAAACTCGAAAGTGACAGTTCCCCAACAGACTCCGACGACCCAGACGGCGCGATGGCCAAGTGCATCGGGTTACGCGCAGTCCGCTTCGCGGCGCGGGTTCTCTCGCGCTGTAGTGCTTTCCGGCCTGTGTTGTCGGCGGGTATCATCGAGGGCACGTCCTTCGGTTTGCCAGGCTTGATGGTCGTTAGTCCGCCCCCGGTTGCGCCCGCCAGGTCGCCGGGGGTGAACTCTTGATTAGGGTTGATTTGCAGTGTCGTTCGCCGCTCGACCTGCATGCACACCCATGAAAATTCTTGGCTCTGGCGCCACGAGGGAATCGAGCCAGCGGTGAACCGCATTGCGGGAGAACCAATTCTGGCGCCCGATTTGGTGAGGTGAGATTTCACGGTCGATTACCGCCCGCTTCACTCGCCACGGCGTAACGCCAACTGCACCGAGCTCATGGCAATAGCTCAAAATGCCGTCGTTGCCTCGCAAGGTCGGGACGTCATCAGGATCAGGTCGCACCTGACACCTCTCAAGTCCGGCCCGTATACACAACGCAAACGGGCGCGCTCTTACCCCTGCACCGCGCCGATGCAGTTAGTCCATAGGTAAGAGCGCGCCCGCCAAGGTCACTCATATTCCGTTGTACGGGACGCGCTTTCGTCGTCTCCGTTAATCGACTCTACGCCACCTCCGTGGCTTCCCGCCTGTGTGTGTCCGAATCGAACACGAAGTGCGGCAGGCGATTACGCGCGTCCCGACTATGCAGACCGTCGCACCACGATGTCGATCTCATCCCAGCACTCGTCGTCAAGGTAGGGTGCTAACGCCAACAGCTGCTCCACGGCGTTTGCTAGCGGCAGATAGCCCCGTACACTGCCCCTGCAGATTCGCTTAGGCCCCATAGGCTTCAGGTTGACCCTCACCTGATTGCATTCATAGCCCTCAGCAGCATCAATCAACTCTTGCTCGGCCTCCAGTAACGGTGTCGACACTTGTTCGCGCACTCGCGCCGCCCATCGCTCGTCGGCCATCCTCATCTTCGCCATCTACTTTTGCCTCCTTGGCGTCTCGCCCACAAGCCGTTCCTGCGGTCGTGCCACCACAAGTACGCGGCTGCGTCGATCAGCGCTCGCTTTACACGTCGTGTGTTCGTGTAAACACGCGGCCCTGAGTCGCCGTCAGACGAATTGGGAAATATTGGCGCGCATGGGGATACACGGTCAGTTTTCGGCGATTCCCGAAACGCTCAGAAGTCTCTTAGACCCGACTGCCACGGCATGTTCAGCGCCGTCTACCGCCCCATGCTCGCGCACACGCCCTCGGCCACCCCGGCTACGGAAACGGCAGCCCGACGCGAGCGTGGGCCTCCATGACGCTCAACTCGTATCCGGTCGCAGCCGACGCCTCGGCGTAGGTCAGGCACGGATCGCAGACGGCGAAAACCAGCAGCGCTGTCCCGGCCATGAACGGCATGAGCTGCGGCGCTCCGACGCACTTCCGCGCCACATTGACGTTGCACGGCGTCTCCCAGAAGTCGTCGTGGAGCGACGTCATCACCTGGTACATCCCGGTGTAGTAGCCCACGCCTCGGCGCTTCGGTTGGTGGTCCCGCGTGGCCCGGTCGAACGCGCCCAGCTGCTTCTCCCCGCGCACAACCATCGCCGTATCGCTGCCGACGATGTGCACAAGCAACTCTGGGTCATTGGCATTGAACGCTCTGCCGAGGCGGTCGGCCCCGTATGAGTCAGGATCGTGGCTATCGCGACGGATCGTGCCGTCGGCAATACCCATATGCAGATCACGCAGCGCCGCCACAGCCCTCTCGTGCATCCGAGGACTGCGAACCGGGTCGAACAGTTCGGCGCTGTCGCGAGTAAACACACGCCCGCGCAGTCGGTCTCCCGCGAGGATGCGGTCCACAACCGAGTTGTCCTTCTGGGGTGGCTCATTCATGCCGTACTTGCGGCGCAAGGTCGCCGCCCGCTTCGGGTGGATCATCGCTCATACCATTTCTGTTGGGGTTGTGTCGCTTCTGCATCTTCGGTTGGGGACGTCGTGTAGTTCTCGGCGAACCAATCGAACAAGTCCTGAGTTGAGAAGTAGAGAGCGCGTCCACGTTGTACGCACTTGATCCTGCGACCGCTGGCGGCCTTGCGAACCGTGTCCAGCGGCACCGTCGCGCCCACCACATCGGTAAGCCACCGGTGTGCTGCCTCGCGCCCCCGGATCGTGAGCAGGTTCGACAACACAACGCCCGGTGGCGGTTGGTACTTGGTTTGCATTTGCTTGCCCGTTTCAACGGCGTTCGGTTACATCGCGCTAATCACCTGCGACACAGCTCTTATGAACCGACCCTACCCCGAATCACCCGGTACGCGCCGCTACTAACCCGTGTTACCCGATAGCTCCAGTTAGCCCCAGCGCGGCAACGTGTTTCAGGTCTACGCTCGGATCAAGCAACGACCACAGGAGTAGCTATGGCAGGCAATCGCCGCGGAACCGCCACTCGCGGAGACGTTCTGGTAAACGAACTCAACGATGGTGTTGGGCTCGATGACATCTGGGACGAGATCACCGACGCGCTGACGGCGTACAACGAACAGAAGTCGGCCTTGGCGGGCCTGCTGTCGTTCAAGACCACCAACGTTGCGGACGTTGTTCCCCAGAGCGCCGAACTGCCTCTGTTCGAAGAGGCCACGGAATTTGGTGTGCCCGTTGGTATTGCAGATCCGTCGTACCTCTCACTGGGGTTCAGCTTCAAGGACTTCGACATCGCCAGCCGTATGTCGTGGCGCTACTTGCGTGAGGCCGACTCCGAGCAGGTAGTCAACCGCGTCGCCCGTATCTTGGCCGGCGACAACCAGCTGGTGAACGGGTCGATTGTGCAGCGGCTACTCGATCCCGCAGTGCGCGTGAATGATTGGGGCCAAACGGTTTACGGCTTGTACAACGGCGACATGCAGCCGCCCGACTACCTCGGCAAGAAGTTCACCGCCGACCACAAGCACTACCTCACCACACTGGGAACGGCGCTCGACAGCCTCCATGTCGAGTCCGGCATCTCCCACGTCAAGGAGCACGGCTACGGCGCGCAGTCGGGCCGGTTCCTGCTCCTGATGCATCCCGACGATGTTGTCGCGTCCAAGATCACGTCGTGGCGCGCCGGGGTGGAGTACCGGACTGGCGGCCCGCTGCCGAAGTTCGACTTCGTCGTCAGCAGCAACGCACCCGCACGGCTCACCAACGAGCACGTCGAGGGCGCAACCCCGCCACCGGATTACGCGGGCCAGCCTGTCACCGGCTCGTACGGTAGCGCGCTGCTCATCGAGTCCTATTTCATTCCCCAGGGCTACGTCATCATTGCCGCCACGGGTGGAGCCAACTCCAACGACAACCCGGTCGGCTTCCGCGTCCATCGGAACAGCGCCTACGACGGATTGCGAGTCATCCCCGGCGTCGGCCCCTACCCCATCACTGAACACTTCTACGTCCGCAGCTTCGGCACCGGCGTTCGGCACCGGGGCGCAGCCGTCGCGATCCAGATCACCAATAACGCGAACTACACTGCGCCCGTGATCGTCGCGCACCGTTAAACGGTCATGGGTTTCAAGAAGGGTTGGTACGGCGACCGCACACATCCGCATGCTCGCGGTGCCGAGGACACTGGTGCCACCGAGTTCTCATGGGGGCCGGGGCCGGTGCCGCCAGGCGCGGAGTACGCGACCCCGGCAGACGTCGGCGCATACCGGCCCAAGGCTCCCAGCATGGTCGACCCGCCGCGTCGCGCTCGCCGCAGTGAGGCGCGGGGGAACCCCGGCGATGTGATCGCCCAATGAGCAGGCCGGTCGCGGGTTTCGCTGGCCCGTCGCCCGCGACCGGCTGACCCAGCGGTTTACTCGGTCGGTACGTCGACAAGCTGCACTGGCTGATCGAATTTCAGCCTCATCCGTTCATCACGCGATCCAGAAACGCCCGGTATCGCAGAGTGACGAATCTTCAACAATATTCCAGGATTCCGATGAGATTCATCGCGCGTCACTTCAAGAATCTTTGCGCCGTAGTTGACGCCCGTACGCGGCTCGTGGAAGCCCAAGAACTTCCCAACATGATCTTCGTTGAGGTCGCCCGCTGTGAGGGTCGTAACCTCAACGGACCCAGGCTCCAGGAAGCCATGGCGGCGAGCCTCGTCTTGCGTCTCTTTAATGTAGTCGTTCATCTGCTTTGTGAGCACTTCCATGTACGTCGTGCCCACACGGTTCACGTCCTCGGCGGTGAACGGATCAAGCCCTAGCTCAGCACGCACCGCATTCGTGAAGTCCTCCATCGCCTTTCCTGCCTGCTGCATCAACGGCGGCTTGGCGAGTGGGACGGTGGTGGCTTTGCAGAGAGCGATCACCGCGACGTTAAGTGCGCTCGCCTTCTCAAGAACAGCCACCGGCGCGACAACGCGGAGGTGGTTGTAAGCAGTGGTGATCCGTTTGGTCTCATCCATCAGGTCCACGGCGTACTCCAGTTTGTCCATCACCTTCGTGTCGGGAATCTCGTTCATGTTCTGCACGAAATCCATGACCGTGTTGAACACACCCTTGGAGTCGATGGCCTTCTCAAATACCGACGAGCAGACCTCGCTGAACGCGTTCGCCGCCTCGCGGAGTATCTGCCGGTTTGACCGTAAGTCCTCCCGTTCGGCCTTTCGGTCGTCCATCTCGCGTTCTTGGTTGGCCTTCCGCTTGTCGCTGGCGCGGACCGACCGGGCCGTGATGATCGGGGCGACGACTCCGGTCACGACCGCGCCCAGAGGCACACCCCACCAGAAACCCGGCTGGGTCAGGAAGTCGGAGACCGCGCTCATATCCAGCATTCTCCCAGCGGCTACCGACATAACTGGGCGTGTCAGCGTGCGTGTCTTCGGTACCCCGTCCGTACCCCCGACCAGACCCAACTGCCCGCCTACTCGGCGACAACTCGGCCCCTACCCGAAGCCGCCAAACGCGCAGGTCGCCGCAGTTTCGACCCGGCGTCTGCAGCCCGTCTACCAGCGGCTTTCGCTCACCCGTTCGGGCGTAGAAAGGGCTTCCCAAGCTGAATACGCGGGTTCGATTCCCGTCATCGGCTCCACATCTATCAGGGCATATGCGCCTTGCCGCCGCGCTCGCGGCCCGCTGGTCCCCTAACGGTCCCGTAACCGCGCGACGCCACCGAGCAAGAGACACAGGTGTGGGCGCGTATATGTAAATGCGGCTGCTTGGCGGAGGCGAGGCCAGGCCGCGCAGTCGACTCTCGCATCGCGATTACGGACAATAGGACTTCTCTTCATCAGTGGTAGGCCGGAGGGCACCTCCGCGCAGATGACCAATGTCACGAACTTTTCTATTTCGTTGGGCGGATATCGACACAGGTTGGATGATGGGGCTGTGGCGCTCGTCCCTGGTCGAAGGCCCGAAGAGTTTTATGGATGCGAGAGTGGCTCGCGTCGATCAGGTCTCGTCGCAAACGGCGAACTGGGGACTTCATCGCAACGGGACGACCTCCTTCGCGCTGTGCTGGACTCCTCGGTGGATGCCTATTGGGCGCTTGATGCGAGCGGTCATGTCCTGGAGTGGAATAGGGCGGCGGTCCAGATGTTCGGCTGGACCCGGGACGAAGCAATCGGTCGGCTGCTGACGGAATTGGTCATCACCCCCGATCAGCAGGAGTGGGTCTCCCGGGACATCCAGAGCTATGCGGAAGCCGGCCTCTCCCCGGTGGTCGGTCAAGTTTCCGCACACCAGTTGTGCCACAAAGACGGCACCGAACTGCCGGTCGAGGCGCTCGTGAGCGCAGTCGGCTCCGGACCGCAGTTGACCTTCCATGTCTTCGTTCGCGATATGACGGCGCTTTCTGCGGCGCGAGTTGCCCAGTACGGCAGTGAGGCCACCTTCGAGGCGGTGTTCGCCAACGCGCCGATCGGGATTGCCGTCGTCGGTCTGGACGGTAGCTTTCAGCGGGTCAATCAGGCGCTTTGCGATATCACCGGCTACCAAGAGCATGAACTGACCGAGTTGACATTTCAGGACATCACCCATCCTGATGATCTCGACACGGACGTGAGCGAGGCGACCCGGTTGCTGAATGGCGAGATCAGCAGCTATCAGATGGACAAGCGCTACTACGCCAAAGACGGTCACCTCATCTGGGTCCATCTCGCGGGTTCCATCGTGCGTGACGCGGCTGGTCATCCGATGCACTTCATAGCCCATATCGAGGACATCTCCGCCCGTAAGCGCGATGAGGAGCTACTCAGACGGCAGGCAACCCGCGACAAGTTGACCGGGGTGTTCAACCGCGCCCGGTTCGAGGAAGAACTTGCCCGATACGAGGCGCTGGCCCGCCGCCACGGCTACGAGGACGAGGCGGCAGTATTCGTGATCGACGTCGACGGCCTCAAGCAGGTTAACGACGATGGCGGGCATGCCGTTGGCGATGAATACCTGAAAACCATTGCCCGGACAATCAGCCGAAGACTGCGCCTCATTGATATCTTCGCCCGCATCGGCGGTGACGAATTCGCTGTCCTATTGCCGCACACCTCCACCGGCCAGGCCAAGAAAATTGCCCAGACTGTGAACGAAATAGTCAAAGCCAACACCGCTGGCAGCGTCTGCATCGGAATCGCCATGATCGCCCCCGGTCAAACGAAGGACGCACTGCGACGGGCCGACGGAGCCATGTACCAAGCCAAACAAGAAGGCCGAGGGCGTGTCGCCGGGCCTCTGTAACCTCCGAACCTCGCCGCATAGGCAGCGTTGTCGTAGCTGGGACTCTGCGCCGGGGCCGACAGCGCACCGAGCGTCGCAGCCACCTGGAAAATCCTGCGCGAGGCGACCGCCGAGCAGATCACGGCCCCAGTCACCCGCGTGTTCGAGGCAGACAACAAGCCCACAACTGGGAATGTACTGCGTCGATTGCTCGACCCCGCAACACAACTCAATGAGTGGAGTCACATTTGTTACGGCTTATGGAATTCCGACGGCATGGCGCCCCCGGCATATCTCGGAAATTGTTTGATGGCAACGCACTCACTACCTCGTCAGCGGTTCAACAGTTCTCGACGCCGCCGACCTGGAGGGCACGATCCGAAACCTCCTGGAGCACGGCTGCGGCACCCGCCCCGCCGTTCAGTTGGTGTTGATCGTGAACCCATCGACTTCGACTTGGCCGCCATCTCAGTATGGAAGGCGGGTGTCGAATACCGCAGCGGCGCAACACTTCCGAACTACGAATTCATTCCGAGCGCCCTGATGCCGGCGTGCATCTCCGACGAGACCATCCACGGCCCCATCCCCAACGCCGAATACACGGCCTTCAGTTCGGGGTAGCTACGCCAACGCCCTGGTCAGCCAGGCGCCTACTGAGTTAGGTACACCCCAGCCACCCACGCGACGGTGGCGAGCAGTGCGGCAGCCAACTCGACACCCATCGACAACGCGACACCTTTCACAGCGTGCTTCGTCGAGGTCCATGCCACCCGCTGGTCTCCGCGGGCGGCCAGCTCCGCCACGTAGACACCCAGCACGAAGCCGATCACCAGGCCGATCACCGGTATTACGAAGAAACCAACGAGGCCCACAACCGCGCCCGCCATCAGACTCAGCGTGCGCACGTCGGCGGCCCGCATCCGCTTCACCGGCCAGGTGTATTTGATCAATGTCGCCACACCGAGCAGCGCGGCCACCACGCCGAGCGTCACCCACGCGGTGATGTTGTTCTCGACGACGGCCCACACCACGATCGCGCCGAACACCAGCAGCGTGCCCGGCAATAGCGGCACCACGATGCCGATGATTCCGACGGCGATCGCGAGTGCTACGAGGACGATGCCGGCAGCACTCATGTTCTCAACGTATCTCTAGTGGCCGCTGCCAGGGGATCATCACTACGGGTCTATGCCCAGCCAGGCGCTGATCGTTGCCGGGGCGCCAACATCTCCGCGTAGAGGTCGTGCCACATAGGGTCGAGGGGTGACGTCACCCGATCAGGACGATGTGCTGACGGTGCTGACGTTGAACATTTGGGGCGATCACCTTTGGGAGGAGCGCAAGCACGCGCTCGTCGACTGGTTCACCGAGATTCGCCCTGATGTGGTCGCGTTGCAGGAGGTGACTCGGTCACCGGAATTGTGTCAGGCGACGTGGCTGGCCGAGCAGATCGGGATGAACGCGGTGTACGCCGCCGCATACGTCCGCTCCGGCCGCAGCGATTTCGGCAACGCGGTCCTGAGCCGCTGGCCGATCGTCGACTCGCGGTCGCTCCAGCTGACCCTGGCGGGGGCCTCAAATATCGAGCCTCGCGGCGCGCTGACCGTGGATGTCCGCGTTCGCAACCGTCTGGTGTCGGTCACCTCAACGCACTTGTCTTACCGGTTGGACGAGGGCTGGGTGCGCGAGAGGCAGGTCCGTCAACTCGCCGATTTCGTCGGAACGGGCTCTAGCGATTTCCCCCCGATTGTCTGTGGCGACTTCAACGCCCACCCGCAATCTCCCGAGGTGCTATTCATTGGCGGCCCGCACGCATTGGACGGTCGCAGCTTTCAGCTGTTTGACGCCTTCGAGGTGGCCCATCCTGGTGAGCTTGGCTTCACCTGGAACAACACCAACCCGTACACGGCGCAGGACCCGACACCGGATCAGCGCATCGACTACATCTTCGTAGGCGTGGGCACCGCTGACGGCGCGGGCGAGGTGCTCGACGCGGCCGTCGTGTGCGACGCGCCGCGCCGCGGTGTCTGGCCCAGCGATCATTTCGGTGTCGTCGCCCAATTAGCGTGCCCTGCCCCCTTGCAGAACGAAGTCGCGTCCGAGAGACCGCTAGAAACGTTCCCAAGCTGAATACGCGGGTCCGCTTCCCGTCATCGGCTCCATGTGATGTTTCAGGACAGTGGAATAGCTCTGAACCTGCATTTGGGGTTCAGGGCTTTTTCACTGGGCGGCCGCAGGGCGCTCCTGGTAGTCCCTGGTCGGGTCGATGGTTGCACCGGCTCGCACCAAAATGGTCACCGCACCGAGGGACAATCGGCCCTACACCCATCCGCCATGCCGCGAAAGAATTACAGGCACGGGCAACAACGAGACAGGCGATCCTGACGTCGGTCATGGCGCTCACCGGCGTGCGGCCAGACCAAGGGAACTCCGTCGAATGGGGCGAGCGGATGGACACTACGCAGACACCGCCGGGGCCCTTGGCTGAGGGCACGCCATTCGGACGCTACCGGTTGATCGAGTTGCTGGGCCGCGGCGGCATGGGCGCGGTGTGGCGAGCTTATGACACCGTGATGGATCGGACCGTGGCGCTCAAGGTGTTACCGGAAGAATTCGCCGACGACGATGTCTATCAGGAGCGGTTTCGCCGGGAGGCTCACGCCGCCGCCGGACTCGACGAGCCCCATGTGGTGCCGATCTATGACTTCGGGGAAATCGAGGGACGCCTGTTTGTGACCATGCGGCTGATCAGGGGCCGCGACCTGCACAGCATGCTGGCCGACGGCCCCCTGCCGCCGGCACGGGCACTAGCGATCATCGACCAGATCGCCTCGGCGCTACACGCGGCGCACCGGATCGGGTTGGTGCACCGCGACGTCAAGCCGTCGAACATCCTTGTCGCCGAGCACGACTTCGCCTACCTGATCGACTTCGGCATCGCCCGCGCCGTCGGCGAAACCTCGCTGACCAGCGCCGGCACAGTGATCGGCACCTGGGCCTACATGGCCCCCGAGCGCATCAGCAGCGGCCAGAACGATCCCCGCGGCGACATCTACGCCTTGGCCTGCGTGCTGTACGAGTGCCTGACCGGGTCGAAGCCCTTTCCCGGCAAAAGCATCGAGCAACAGATCACCGCTCATCTGACCATGCCGCCGCCGCGGCCATCGATGATGCACGCGGGCCTGCCGCCACTGCTCGACCAGGTGATCGCCACCGGCATGGCCAAAGACCCCGGCCAGCGCTACGCCACCACCCTGGAGTTGGCGAGCGCCGCCCAAGACGCCATCACCACCCCAGTGCCGCGGCCCATCCCGTCCCCGGCAGCGCCGACCATGGCCGCGCCGCACGCCGAGCTGAACACCGAGTTGCAGCGCCCGCCTGCTGGGGTAGTCGGCGACGCCGGGCACGCGGATACGGTGTGGGCCGCCGCGCCCACCTATTTGGGCAGCCCAAGCGCGCCGAGCCACCCGAGCCCGCCGGTGCGGCCTGCGGAAGGTCCGGCACCGCCAGCAGGTGCTCGAGGCCGCGGGTTTTCGACGCGCGGCAAGGTTGCGATCGGCCTCGGGGCTGCCGCGGTGCTGGCCGCCGTGATTGTGACCGCCGCCGTCTTTGCGGGACGTAACGGCGCCAGCGAGCACTCCGGCGATGGGGCATCAACGCCGGGCTCCGCTCCAACGTCGTCCGTCTCCAACCCTCCCGCGGCCACGTCTCCCACGTCATCCTCCACCAAGCCGACCGAGGCCACTACGTCGCTGAGCGGCGATTGGTCCGGACCCGTCTCCGGCGACCAAACCGGCTTCGACGTGAACGCCGACATCGTTGACGGTGCACAGCTCACCGGCACCGTCAGCTATCCCCAAATCGGCTGCGCGGGCACATGGACCCAGCATGGCGTCGGAGACAACGGGATGCGGTTGATCTCCGAACGGATCACGCGCGGCAGCTGTGTGCCAGCGGAGGTCACTCTCACCCCGCGCGACGATGGCACGCTTTCCTATACATCCACTTACTACTCGGCGTCGCAACACCGGACCTTCACGATTTACGCGACCATGCGCCGTTCGGCGATCCGATAACCGGCTCAGTTCACGGGAACGTTGATAATCGGGCGCCCGACGTTCGCGTCGGGACCGTCGAAGTGCCACCACTCGCCTGAGTATGGGGTCAGCCCACCGATGCCCATGGCTTCGCGCAGCCGGGCGCGGTTGGCCTGCTCGGTTTCACTGACCCCCTGGGTTGCGAAGGCATTTGCACGAGAAGAAAATTCGTCGAAGTCTGTGCCCATGTCGGTCAGGCACAGACCGCCCACGCGGTTTCCTGGCGGGCACTGTTCTTGGGCGTTCGCGATCGTTAGGTCAACCGAGCGCCCCGCCTCGTGGCTGCGCGAAAACTGGCCCGGGCGGGCCACCCAATTTGGATCGGGCACCGCCTGGAACTGCCGGACCTGCACGTCGTGCGGCCGGTAGCAGTCCCAGAAGACCAACGCTTCTCCCTGATGCAAAGCCCCCGCCGCCGCAGCCAGACCCGGCGCCATGGATTCGTGCACCAGGCACCGGGCATCGGCGGGATACAAGGGCGCGTGTACGAAATTGTTTGACGTGGCGTAGCGGAGATCAATGATCGCATTGGGAACGGCCGTCCGAACGTCGACGAAACCCACCGCGCGCGCCTCTGGGGAAACCGGGGGCACCCCGTTGGTCGGGGATGCAGGAGTGGAGCCGGTCGCGATCGCACCAGAAGCTGGGGTGACGGTTGTCGAACCCGGCGCCGCGGGACCACCCCCTGGCGACCCGCAGCCCGCGCTGCAAGCCACGGTCATCAGGACGATAGCGAGCCGACGCACGATCACCCATCCTCGATCAGCCTCGTCGAGCGGTCAATCACGATCGCGAAGCGAGCCGCGCACGTTGTCGCAGGTATTGCCGATTTTCGCGGTGTCCCAGCAGCCCGTCTACCAGCCGTTTCCGCTCGCATATTCGCACAGCGAGATACTTCCCAAGCGTGAGTACGCGGGTCCTATTCCCGTTATCGGCTTCAAGTGATGTATCAAGACATCGGCATAGTCCGAACCCTCGTTTTTTTGGGCGACCGGTGGGGGTGCCGCGTGGTCGGTAGTCCCTGGCGGGGTCGAGTGTTAGCTGGCGGAGGAGTTCGCCGGTGGTGGCGTTGATGATTCTGATGTTGAGGTCTTGGACGAGGACCAGTACGTGGGTTCGGCCGATGCCGAGGTTGTCTAGGCGGCCGGCGTGGCGCAGGGTGAGTTTTTCGTATTGGTCGATGCGATCGGTGCCTACGCGGTGGTGGGTATCGAGGCGTTAGCCTGGTCTGGCTTTGGGTCGTGCGGTGTAGGTGGTGGCGGGGTTGGCTTGTTGGGGCAGGTATCGGTGTGGTCGGTTGGCGTTGTAGTCGCAGCGCCAGTCCTCGATGTTCATGCGGGCTTCCAGCAGCGAGTCAAACCGCAAGTAGTTGAGCAGTTTATCGCCTGGCCTGCCATTAAACGACTCGATCCATGCATTCTGCCAGGGCGAACCGGGATCGATGAAAAGTGTACCGGCGCTGTTGAATCGAGTGAACTCGTCGATCACGTTCAGCATCTTCAAGGTGCGGCCATCGGCGGTGGTGCCGAACTGGAAGTCCATCGCCCAGATCACGTTCGGACGAATCGGTGATATCGCCCCCATAGCGACACCGATACCGGTCACGCGTCTCTCCTTACGGCGCTGCGGGACCCGCGGGCCCTCTCTCACGCCGCCACGGGTTCCTGAGCTGCGCACGCTGCAGGACGTGGTGCCTATTGCCCCGGAGCTGCGCCCGCGCGACAACAGTCAGACACCGTGACGCGCAGTGAGTTGTGGAATCCGGCGCGATCGCGCAAGAGCTAGCGGCCGCACCTACAGTCACTCGCAAATGAGTCTTGTGACAAGGGGTATGCATGGCGGCGCTGGCGGATACGGCGGCGGAAATCCTTCAATGATGGTCGAGTTGGTCAGCGGGCTGTTCTCGTCGAAATACCAAGGGTGGCAGACGTTCATGTCCCAATTGGGCATGTTCTTCAGGATCGGTGAGCCTGGGCACCATTGGTAGGTGCAGCTGTTGGTCGGGGTGGCTAACGTGCTTCCATCCTGGCAGACCATCGGAGCGGGATCAGCTTGAGCGCTACCTGCAGCCAGTTCCGAACCGATGAACAGAGAGCCAACCGTGGTCAGACCCAAAATTGTTAATCGCAACATGTTGTTAGTTCTACGAGCGGTCACTTGCCGGAGGTTCGCGCAATTCTTGCGGAATTCTTGCGCCGCAACGCGATCAGCAGTCGTGCAGCTCGAAGAGGGAGTGAAGCCTCCGCATGGGGCATTCGGAGGCGGCGGAGCGCACTTCTGCCTCGGCAACCCCCTTGCCCGGCTCGAATTGCGGGTCCTGTTCGAAGAATTGATGCTCCGGATGCCCGATATGCAGATTGCGGGGCCTGTCACACGTCTGACATCGAATTTCTCGAATGACTGACGTCGATCCCGGTCACCTTCACACCTGGGAAGCTTGAAGGCACCAACGGCGCCTGATAACGAGTAGTGAGGGAGTCGCGCCACGACTGGGTGCGGGTGCGACGTCCCGGCCTCCGCTGCAGACGGTCGCATTCGCAGCGGAGGTGCCGGGGTGTTCACCGCGCCCGGGCAAGCAGAGACCTGTGCGCTGAAGACGTCACCTGTATCGCGCGGCCCTTCATCATCACAACTGGGCGAAGTCCCGGGCTGCCGCAAGCGTGCTCGACGAGATCACTGCCTGGTGGCCTCAAAGGTGACGCGGCAGCCCCTGGGATTCTCGGTTGTCGGGTCGGCGTCATATGTCCCGTCACGGATCATGGTGCGGCCGCCCTCGGTGGCGAAGACACCCCCGATCGAGCTTCCGCCCCAGCTGCTGCGGGTCGAGAATGATCCGTCGGCGTTAAGGGGGCCGGTGTAAACGGCCCCAAGTTTGAATGGACCCAAGGTCAGCGTGTTGCCTTGACGGGCCACGGCGAAGGTTTCGTCAGGGGGCATCTGGCCGCACGAGGTCGTGAGGGAGTGCAACAGGTAGGTGCCTTCGATCGCCGCTGGCGCCCCTTGCCCGGCAGTGGGTGCCGGTTCAGGTGGTGGTACGGGCTGGGCGCGGACCGTGTCGTCGGCGCCGGCGGTGCCGGCGGGCCGGTTGAAGCCTTGCCCGGTGACGACGTCGACGAGAACGAAGTTGGTGATGGTCGCCGAACTGGGCTGGACCGCCGCCAGGGCTGCGGGGTTGTAGCCGGCCCAGGCGGCGCCGACGGGCTCCGGATCGCCGGTCAACGTGACCGGCGCGGTCAGGGGATTGCCGCAGTAGCAACGGGCACGGGGAACCCCGTGGGCGTCGACGAACACACCGGTGCCCGCCTGAAAGACCGATTGCAGGGTGGTGGGACGTGTTCCGTCGAATCCGTGATTGGTGACCCGGGTGTCCAGTCGCAGCAGCATTGGGGTGAGTTCGCGCAGGTAGGTGGGGATGTCGGCGGCGGTCAGGGGGCGTCCGCCGGTCCAAGACAGGCTGGCATCGGTATTGAGCGCTTCGACGAAAGCGCCGGCCTGGGCGGGATGGGTAATCAAGAAGGCAATCATCTTGTCGCGGTCGCACTCGGCGTTGTTCAGGGTGCCGCCGTAGAGGCCCTCGCGGTCACCGGGCAGCGGCTGGGTGGCCACCGGGGTGCCGCCGCCGTGCGGTTGCAGGGTGGGCGGCGGCTTGGTGTTGGTCGGCGGCGGCGACGCCGCGGGAGGCATGAACGGGGTAACCCCGGGATCGGTGGCCGCGGTGAGCAGCAACTCCGCGCCGGCTGGCTTGGGCGACAACACGTTTCGGAATAGCACCACGCCCCCTACGGCTGCGATGAGCAGGATCACCACGGCGGGGATCAACCACGTGCGCTTCGACCGGCTCGCCGGTGGAGAAACGGCGGCGGCCCGGGGCGGCTTCGGCTGCGGGGGCGGACCCTGACGCAGCTGGGTGGAAACCCCCTCGGACGGATGCGTGCCGAGCGGGCCCGCGACGGTGGCCTCCCCCGCCGTCGAGTCCAGCGCGCGTTGTGCGGCGGCAGCCAAGGCACCACAGGTGGGGTAGCGCTGAGTGCGGTCTTTCGCCATCGCTCGTTGGACGACGGCGTCCATGCCCGCCGGGATGCCGGCCTGCTGAGCGGCGGGGGTCCGGCTCGGTAGCGGGACAGGCAGGTGCAGGTGTCCGTATATCAGCTGTTCGGGGTTGTGGCCCGGGTAGGGCACCGATCCGGTCAGCAGGTGATAAAGGGTGCAGCCCAGGGCGTACACGTCGGCGCGGGCATCCAGGGTGATCGAAGCGTTGAGTTGTTCGGGCGCCGCGTACTGCAGGCTGGCGTGGAACATGCCGGTCGCGGTGATCCCGGTACGGTCGTCGAGGGCTTTGGCGATGCCGAAGTCGGCGAGCAGGACCCGTTCGGGCTCGCCTGCGATGGGTCGGGTGAGCAGGATGTTGGCGGGTTTCACGTCGCGGTGCAGGACGTCCGCTTTGTGGGCGAAGTCCAGTGCCTTGGCGGTCTCGGCGATGATGCGCACGGCGCGCGCCGCGGGCAACGGCCGCTCGCGTACCGCTTCGGCAGCGTCGGAACCGTCGATGTACTGCATCGCGATCCACAACTGCCCGTCCTGGTCACCCCGGTCGTAGACGGCGACGATATTGGGATGGTCCAGACGCGCGACATGGTCGGCCTCGCGCAGGAAACGAGCACGCACGTCGTCGTCGGTCATGGCCCGGCTGAGCAACTTCAAAGCGACGAGCTTCGGCAGGTTCGGGTGGCGGGCCAGGTAGACCGCGCCCATCCCGCCGACACCGAGAAGCCGCTCCACCCGGTAACCGGCGAAGATCTCACCAGGCTGCAACCGCTGGTGCCCCATCACCACCACCTCAACGAGAGGCCTGCCCAAACATCCTGCCACCCGCCGCGCCCGGCATCGGCAATTCAACAGAATTTTGGCACCCCCTTTTCGTGGCCGACGATTGAACGCCCGGCCCGCGATATGACCGGCACAGCTCACAAGTTGCTTTAGCCTGGCGCCGCATACCGGCTCGGTGTTCCGGTGATGAATGCGCAACCGGCGATTGAGCGGAAGGCGTTCAGAGACAACAGATCTGAGCCGCGGCAATGGACAATCACGGTCGCGCCGATGTTCCACATCGGAGGGCTCGGGGTGCGGGAGCGCGTGACGGCGCGCTCAAGAGTGCAGTTGCGGAAGCGATCCCGGGCTGCCGTTCACTGCTTGGTGCCCTCGAAGGTGCCGCCGCAGGCAGGGTGCTGCCAGGTGCCGTCGCGGATGACGGTGTGGCCGCCTTGGGTGACGAAGACACCCCGCATCGTGATTCCTTCGGCGCTGAGCACGAACGATCCGTCGGCGTTGATGGTGCCGGTGAAGGTGGTCCCTGATGTGGGCACCAGGGTCAGGCTGCTGCCTTGGTGGGTGATGGTGATGGTCGCGTCAGTGCCCAGCGGTCCGCAGGACTTGGTGAGGTAGTGCAAGAGGTAGGTGCCGTCGATCTCAGGTTGGGTCGGCCCTGGCCCGGCGCCGGGCGTGCTGGGCGCGGGTTGGGGTGGCGGGACGGGTTGGCTGCGTGGCGTGTCGTTGCTGCCGTTGGTGCCGGCGGGCCGGTTGAAGGCCCGGCCGGTGACGACGTCGACGAGAACGAAGGTGGTGATGGTCGCCGGACTGGGCTGGACCGCGGCCAGGGCTGCGGGGCGATAACCCGCCCAGGCGGCGCCGACAGGTTCCGGATCGCCGGTCAACGCGACCGGCGCGGTCAGCGGGTTGCCGCAGTAGCAGCGGACGCGGGGAACCCCGTGGTCGTCGACGAACACCCCGGTGCCGGCCTGAAAGACCGATTGCAGGGTGGTGGGATGTCTTCCGTCGAATCCGTGATTGGTGACCCGGGTGTCGAGTCGCAGCAGCATTGGGGTGAGTTCGCGCAGGTACGTCGGGATGTCGGCAGGCGTCAGCGGGGGCGTGCCGCTCCAGGACAGGCTCGGGTCGGTGTTGAGTGCAGCCACGAACGCGGCGGCCTGAGCGGGGTGGCTGCCCAGGAACGCGATCATCTTGTCGCGGTCACACTCGGCGTTGTTCAGGGTGCCACCGTAGAGGCCCTCGCGGTCACCGGGCAGCGGCTGGGTGGCCACCGGGGTCCCGTCACCGCGGGGCGGCAGGGTGGGCGGCGGCTGCGTGTTGCTCGGCGGCGGCGAGCCCGCGGGCGGCATGAACGGATCCGCACCCGGGTCGGTGGCCGCGGTGAGAACCAACTCCGCGCCAGTCACCTTGGGCGACAATACGTTACGGAGCAGCACCACACCGGCACCCACGGCTGCGATGAGCAGCACCACCAGCGACGCGATCAACCACTTGCGCTTCGAGCGGGCCACCGGTCGCGCCGCATCAGCGCTCCGTAACTGGGTGGAAACCTCGCCACGCGCGCCCGGGCGGGATGCCGGCATGGTCAGGTCAGCTGCCGTGTCCAGCGCGTGTTGCGCAGCGCCGGCCAGCGCGGCGCAGCTCGGGTAGCGGTCATCGCGGTTCTTGGCCATCGCACGCTGGATCACCGCGTCCATCCCCGCCGGGATGCCGGCCTGCCGAGCGGCGGGGGTCTGGCTGGGTAACGGGACGGGCAGATGCAGATGTCCGTACATCCACTGCTCGGGGCTGCGGCCCGGGTAGGGCACCGATCCGGTCAGCAGGTGGTAGAGGGTGCAGCCCAGGGCGTACTCATCGGCGCGAGCATCCAGGGTGACGGCGGGGTTGAACTGCTCGGGGGCCGCGTACTGCAGGCTGCCGGCGAACATGCCGGTCGCGGTGAGCCCGGCCCGGTCGTCGAGGGCTTTGGCGATGCCGAAGTCGGCGAGCAGCACTCGTTCGGGCTCTCCCGCGATCGGTCGGGTGAGCAGGATGTTGGCGGGCTTGACGTCGCGGTGCAGCACGTCGGCGGCGTGGGCGAAGTCCAGTGCCTTGGCGGTCTCGGCGATAATCCGCACGGCGCGCGCCGAAGGCAACGGCCCCTCGCGGACCACTGCCGCAGCATCGGAACCATCGACGTACTGCATCGCGATCCACAACTGCCCGTCCTGATCACCCCGGTCGTAGACGGCGACGATGTTGGGATGGTCCAGACGCGCGACGTGGTCGGCCTCGCGCAGGAAACGCACACGAACGTCGTCATCGTCGGTCATGGCTGGAGTGAGCAACTTCAGCGCCACGAGTTTCGGCAGGTTCGGGTGGCGGGCCAGATAGACCGCGCCCATCCCACCGACACCGAGAAGACGCTCGACGATATAACCGGCGAAGACCTGACCAGGCTGCAACTGCTGGTGCCCCATGACCACCACCTCAGCGGGATGACTGCCGATTCATCCTGCCACCCGCGGCGCCCGGCATCGCCAGTTCAACAGAAATTGGCCCCTGATATCACCCTCGGTGACGTACGCGCTGCCGGTGATTGCCTGAAAGGCGTTCAGAAACAACAAGTCTGGGTCGCGGTCGGGACGGTGCCCGATCCCGTCACCGCGGCACTCACCCGGTAGCTCCGTAATATCCCAGCCGCAGCAACTCCGTGATCTCACTGACCAGCGGCATCCGCGGATTGGTCCGGTTGCTGAGGTCCTGGAAGGCGGTCATGGCCAGCGCCGGCAGCGCAGCAACGAACTCGTCTTCGGCAATGCCCATGTCGCGCAGCGAGCGCGGCATGTCGACCCGCTCCAGCAGGTCCTCGACCCCTTGGAAGAGTCGGCTGCGGCTGTCTTCGGGTTCGTGGCCACCGAAGATGAGCTGGCCGATCTGGGCGTACTTGTCCGGAGCGATGTAGGCCGAGTAGCCGGGAGCCGGCATGAATTTGCTTGGCAGGCCCGAGTTGTAGCGGAGCACATGCGGCAGGAAGATCGCGTTCGCGCGGCCGTGCGCGATGCCGAACTTCGCGCCGACGGCGTGGGCCAGCGCATGGTTGGTCCCGACGAACGCATTCGAGAAGGCCAGCCCGGCCAATGTCGCCGCGTTCGACATGTCGGTGCGTGCGGCCAGATCGTCGGGGTCGCGGTACGCCCGGGGCAGCCCCTCGAAGATCAGCCGCGCCGCCTGTGCGCACAGCGCATCGGTGTACGGCGACGCGAAGATGGACACCACCGCCTCCAACGCGTGCGTCAGCGCGTCGATACCCGTGTCCGCGGTCAGCACCGGCGGCATCGACGCCGCCAGCTCCGGGTCGATGATGGCGAGATCGGGCACCAGGCTGTAGTCGACCAACGTCTCCTTCTTGCCGTTCACGGTCAGCACCGCGGCCGGTGACACTTCCGAGCCGGTGCCCGAAGTCGTTGGAATGGCAACCAATTGGAGGCGGTGCCGGTCGGTCGGATAGTCCGCCACGCGCTTGCGGGGGTCGAGGAAGGGCATGGTCAATTCGTCGAGGGTCATCTCCGGGTGCTCGTAGAACAGCCGCATCGCCTTGCCTGCATCGAGCACCGAACCGCCGCCCACGGCGATGAGGACCTCGGGTTGCACGCGTTGCAGCAGCTCGACGCCGCGGCGGATCATCGTCTCGTCCGGTTCCGGCGTCACCTCAGCGAACACCTGCACGTGGCGGGTGCGCATCTTGCCGCGCACCAGGTCGACCACACCCCGCTCGTCGCTGACCGCATCGGTGACCACCACGACGGTGTCGCAGGCGAGGTCACGCAGATTCTCCAGTGCCCCGGCGTTGAAGTAGGTGTTGGACGGGACCCGGAACCACTGTGGCGGCGTTCGCCGTTTCGCCACGGTTTTGATGTTGAGCAGCTGGCGATAGTTGACGTTCTCGGTCGTGCTCGACCCGCCCCACGTTCCGCATCCCAGCGAGAAGGTCGGGGTCAGATTGTTGTAGACGCCGCCGAGCGCCCCGACCGCGGTTGGCGAGTTCACCAGGATACGGCCGGTGCGTACCGCCTTGCTGTAGGCGTCGATCACCGCCTGATCGTTGGAGTAGACCGCCGACGTGTGGCCCAGCCCGCCGTGTTCTGTCACCAGCACCGCGACATCGATCGCATGGTGGACGTCGCGGGCCCGAACCACGCCGAGGACGGGCATCAACTTCTCCTGTACCAGCGGGTGTGCGGCGAGTTCGTCGAGGTCCGCCGGCAGCGGGGCCAGCAACACCTTCACCGTCGGCGACACCGAAAAACCCGCTCGCGCAGCGAGTTCCGGAGCTTTCTGCCCCAGCGCGTCGAGAGAGATCTTGTCGCCACAGCCGAACGCGAACCGGGTTATCGCGGCGGCCTCGTCGTCGGTGAGCAGCCGCGCACCCATCCGCTCGAACTCGGTGATCATCGCGTCGTACACCTCGTCGTCGATGATGCATGTCTGCTCAGCGGGGCAGATCACCGAAGAGTCAAAGGTTTTCGAGATGAGGATATCGACGACGGCACCCCTGACGTCGGCAGTCTTGTGGATGTAGATGGGGGCGTTTCCGGGCCCTACGCAGAGCCCCGGTTTCCCGGTCGCACTGGCCAGCGCCACGATCTTCGGTCCGCCGGTCACCCAGATGAAGTCGACCTTGGGGTGCTTGAACAGGTAATGCGTCACCTCGTGGGCGGCATCCGGAATGATCTGCAGCGCACCTTCCGGCATCCCCGCGGCTTCGGCCGCCGCGCGCATGATCTCAACGCTGCGTTGGCAGGACCGCACCGCATACGGTGACGGCCGGAACACGATGGCGTTGCGGGTCTTCGCGGCCACGATCGCTTTGAACAACACCGTCGACGTCGGGTTGGTCACCGGGGTGATCGCGAGCACCACGCCGATCGGTTCGGCGACGTGGACGATGTTGTTCTCGATGTCCTCGTCGATCACCCCCACCGACTTCTTGTCGCGCAGATAGTCGTGCAGGAACTCGGTTGCCACGTAGTTCTTGACGACCTTGTCCTCGAAGACTCCGAAACCGGTTTCCTCGATCGCCAAGCCCGCCAACTCCGCCGCGGCACGGAGCCCGGCGCGCACCATCGCCTCGACGATGCGGTCCACCTGAGCCTGATCGAGCTTGCGGAATTCGGCGGCGGCGGCAGCGGCGGTGTCCACCATCGCGTCGATCTCGTCGCGGCGGCGATCGTCGTTCTCCGACTGCTCGCTGTTGCCTGCGGTAGTCGCCGCCGCGGCCAGCGGAGCCGCTCCCAGTTTCGTCGGCATGGTGCGAACCTCTCTCATCAGCCGCGATCATCGATGGCGGCTGACTGCCATCGTGGGTCACCCCGGCCGATGCGGGTAGAGGCTAAAGTCCGTGCCGACGTGGGGCTGCGGTCACCAACTCACCGGAGCACGCGTCACAACGGGCCGCGCGGCGAGCGCCGTCGATGAACAGCCACTAAACAAAACGCGTTCGAGTAGTCATGATGATTGACATGGCTGATCAACACCCCGATGTCGTGGTTGTGGGCGCCGGCTTCGCCGGTCTGTACGCGGCGTACCGGCTGAGACTGGCGGGTGTGTCGATGCGCATATTCGAGGCCGGCGAGGACATCGGCGGCACCTGGCACTGGAACCGCTATCCCGGCGCACGGGTCGACATCCCGAGCGTCGACTACATGTTCAGCTTCGATCCGGACTGGGCACGGGACTGGCAGTGGTCGGAGAAGTATGCAACGCAGCCCGAGATCCTGCGTTACCTGAACCACGTCGCCGACAAGCACGACCTTCGGCGTGACATCCAGTTCGGCACCCGGGTCACGCACGCGCACTGGGACGACGACTCGTCGGGCTACCGCGTGCGCACCGATGGCGGCGAAGAGGTCTCCTGTCGCTACCTGGTGTTGGCGACGGGCTGCCTGTCGGTACCGAAGGATCTCGACATCGACGGCGTCGAAACCTTCACCGGTGAAGCGTATTTCACCAGCCGGTGGCCGCACGAACCCGTCGACTTCACCGGTAAGCGCGTCGGCGTCGTCGGGACCGGTTCGTCGGGGATCCAATCGATTCCGCTGATCGCCGCGCAGGCAGCGCAAGTGGTGGTCTTTCAGCGCACGCCCTGCTTCTCGATTCCCGCCGAGAACGGTCCGATCTCCCAGGACAAGCTCGCTCAATTGGCCGACGACTCGGCTTACCGGCAGGCGGCGAAATACTCCTTCGGCGGAGTGCCGGTGGAGCGCACGATCACCCCGGCATTCTCGGTGTCCGCCGAGGAACGCCGGCAGCGCTATGAACGCGCCTGGCAACGCGGCGAATTGCTGGAGGTACTCAACCTCTACGCCGACGTGATGAGCAACCCGTTGGCCAACAAGGACTTCGCCGAATTCATCCATAACAAGATCCGCGGCATCGTGCGCGATCCGAAGACGGCCGAGGCGCTGTGCCCCAAGACCTATCCAGTTGGGGCTAAGCGGCTCTGTCTGGACACCAGCTACTACGCGACGTTCAATCTCCCCCACGTGCGCCTGGTGAATCTGCAGGATCAGCCGTTGGTCGGCGTAACCCCGACTGGAATCGACACGGCCGGCGAATCTTTCGAGTTCGACGCGATCGTTTTCGCCACCGGCTTCGACGCCATCACGGGCGCCGTCGCGGCGATCGACATCGTCGGGCGCAACGGGCTTGCGCTGAGGGAGAAATGGTCGCATGGCCCGAATACCTATCTCGGCCTGATGACCGAGGGATTTCCCAACCTCTTCCTGATCGCGGGTCCACAGAGCCCCTCGGTGCTGTCGAACATGGCGGTATCCATCGAGCAACACGTCGATTTCGTCGCCGACGCACTGACGTATCTGCACGATCACGGATTCGACCGCATCGAGCCCACCCGACTCGCCGAGGCCGGCTGGATGCAGCACGTGGCCGATGCCGCATCGATAACCCTTTTCCCCCAAGCCAATTCGTGGTACGTCGGCGCCAATATTCCGGGCAAGCCGCGGACCTTCATGGCCTACGCTGCCGGGGTCGACTTCTACCGGATGACGTGTGAAGAGGTAGTGGCACGGGACTACTTGGGCTTCGCGTTGTCCGGACCGGGCGGTTCCCAGTGCAACGACGGCGTGGTGCGCCGCCTGCAACCCGACGTCCAGATGGTCCTCGAGCAGATGGCGCTGTTGGACCTACCGCCACTGGAGTCGATGCCACCCGAGCAGGCGCGCGCCTTCGTGAACGAGATGAACCTGGCACGCCCGCCGGGCCCGGAAGTCGGGGAAATCGTCGACGGAACCCTGCCCGGGGCTGCGGGCCCCCTGGACTACCGGCTGTATCGACCGGCGAGCCCCGGCCCCCATCCCGTGGTCGTCTACTTTCACGGCGGCGGTTGGGTACTGGGCGACCACACGTCGGACGATCCGCTGTGCCGGGATCTGTGCGTGCGCAGCGATGCCCTCGTGGTGTCCGTGGGCTACCGGCACGCACCCGAACACCGATTTCCCGCTGCGTTGGATGACGGCTGGGCGGCAGTGCGGTGGATCGCCGAGCACGCCGAAGAACTCGGCGGCATCCCCGGGCGCCTCGTTGTCTGCGGCTGGAGCGCCGGAGCCGGCATCGCGACCGTGATCTGCCGACTGGCCAGGGACACGGGTTGGCCGACGATCGCCGGCCAGGCGTTGATCACGCCGGTCGTCGATTCCGATCAGACCCGCGGCTCCTACCAGCAGAATGCCGACGGCTACGGTCTCACCGCCCCGTTGATGGGATGGTTCTTCGATCACTACGCCGATCCCGACATCCGGCATGACCCCAGGATCGCGCCGCTGCGGACGCCGGATCTGTCGGGTCTACCGCCGGCGGTCGTGGTCTCAGCAGAGTTCGACCCGTTGCGCGACGAAGGCGACGCGTACGCCGAAGCGCTCGCCAAAGCAGGGGTGTCCACCCAGCATGTGCAGGCACGCGGGCACACGCACCTGTCGCTGACCATGGTCGACGTGGTCGTCTCCGGCGCCCCGATCCGGGCCCGGATCGCCGACGCGGTGCGCGGCTTCTTTGCGGCCGACGCTGCCAGAAGAGCTCCGGCCCAAGCCGCGGGCTGATTGGTCGGGGCATTCAGGATCATCGCCGGTCCGGCATGCTGCCGCCGCCGCGTGACGATTTTCGGTGCGGGTATGGCGGCCTTTGCCGCCGTCAGGGTTGACGGTCGTCGCCAAACGAGGTGCAATGTGATACACGTCATATATGACCACTGGTCACACCGGCCGGAGAGGTAGCAGCCCATGACCACCAGAGACAAGTACACGACCGTGCCCACGCCGTACTCGTGGGAAGTTCCCAGTGTTGGCGACGCGCGCTTCACGTGGGAGTACGACGAGGGCCGCGCCCGGCTCCTTTCGCTGTATCAGAAGGGAAAAGACAAGCAATGGGATGCCCAGTCGCGCATCGACTGGGGCCAAGACGTCAACCCGCACAACCCGATCGGGCTCCCCGACGAGTTCAATCCGCTGTTCGGCAGCCCGATGTGGGACGCCGCAGACGACGCACGGCGCGACGAGATGCGCCAGCACTTCCAGGCCTGGCAGTTCTCCCAGTTCCTGCACGGCGAGCAGGGGGCGATGGTGTGTGCGGCCAAGATCGTCGAGGTGGTACCGGACCTGGACGCCAAGTTCTACGCGGCCACCCAGACCATGGACGAAGCACGGCACGTCGAGGCGTTCTCGCGGTTCCTGCAGGAGAAGATCGGCCTGGTCTACCCGATCAACAAGAACCTGACCGCGCTCCTGGACGACACCTTGCGCGACTCGCGCTGGGACATGCCCTACCTGGGCATGCAGGTTCTCATCGAGGGGCTCGCACTCGCCGCATTCGGGGTGCTGCGCGACATGGCAGCGCCAGACTCACTGGCCAAGCAGGTGCTGGCCTACGTCATGCAGGACGAGGCCCGGCACGTCGCCTTCGGCCGAATCTCGTTGAAGGACTACTACGCCGCGCTGACCGACGCCGAGCGCGACGAGCGGGAAGAGTTCGTCGTCGACGCCTGCTACCTGATGCGCGACCGGTTCCGCGGCGAGGAGGTCTTCGAGACCCTCGGCATGAACGTTCAAGAGTGCGCCGAGTGGGTCGACAAGTCGCCGCTGATGATCCAGTTCCGCTCGCACCTGTTCAGTCGCATCGTGCCCATCGTCAAAGACATCGGGTTGTGGGGCGACAAGGTGCAGATGGCCTTCCGGGACATGGGCGTCCACGACATGGCCGGTTTCGACATCGAGGCGCTGATGAAGGCGGATGAGGATCAGGCCGAGGCGCTGGACAAAGCACATGCCGAGATGGCCGACCGGGCGCTCGAGGTGGACCAGGTGATCGCGGTGGGGGCGAGTTAATCCAAAGTCTGGTCAGATCTCGCCGCGACCGTCGGCCCGCCAATGGCGCTGAAGATAGCCGTCCCGAGGCCATTTCGCAACCGCTGCAATGCTTTTGTGCCGGTGAGGTGCCGCCGCCCGCCATTCCGCCTGGAGTGTGCGGCACAGCCACCCTAAATCGGTTAAACACCGGTTACAAAGGAAGCGCCTCGACCATAACCATCGACGTCGTGACTGGGCGCTGATCCATCTGGCCCCGGTCGCCTACGCTGCCGGCACGGCGACACCCATCACTCCCCGGCCTGCGCGCTCGACTCAAAACGGTGTCAATCACAACCTGGCTCCATAACCAGCTGAACCGACAAACTGCACCTGCCAGTGCGTCTTGCTCGGCTCGAAAGCCGTTCACTGAGCTCGACTTTGGGAGTCAGCGATGTCCTTCTTGATGGCAAGACCAGACATGATCAGTGCTGCAGCCGCGAACTTCCACGCGGTTGCCTCGGCGCTCAGCACGGCCAACGCGGCGGCGGTAGCCCCTACGACAGCGATACTGGCTGCCGGCGGCGACGAAGTTTCGGCTGCCATCGCGTCGCTGTTCTCTTCCCACGGGCATGGCTATCAAACGCTGAGCGCGCAAGCGGGCGCATTTCACAATGGGTTCATACAAGCGATCAACGCCGGAGCGGGCATGTACATGTCCGCCGAGGCGGCCAGTGCATCGTCGTTGCAAGCCGCGGAGCAAGGAGTCTTCGGCCTGATAAACGCACCCACCCAGGCGCTGCTGGGGCGACCATTGATCGGCAACGGCGCTAACGGGTCGGCCCCCGGGCAGGCCGGCGGCGACGGGGGGTTGCTATACGGCAGTGGAGGCAACGGTGCAGCGGGCGGTGCCGGTCAGGCGGGTGGTGCTGGTGGCAATGCTGGATTGATCGGCAACGGCGGCGTCGGCGGTACCGGTGCACCTGGCCAGCGGGGCGGTCATGGCGGGACGGGCGGCCTGTTGTTCGGCAACGGTGGCAACGGCGGCAGTGGCGGAGCCGCCGTCATCGCCGGTGGCAGCGGTGGGATTGGCGGCAATGGCGGCCCTGCAGGGCTTTGGGGTGCCGGTGGAGCGGGTGGGGCTGGCGGCGCCGGTGCCACTGGAGCGACCGGCGTCAGCCCGGGAATCAACGAAACCGGCACGGCAGCCTCCGGCACCAACGGGAACGACCTCCAGGTCGGCAACGGAACCGACGGTGGTAACGGCGCCAACGGAACCGCCGGAATTGCGGGAGGCGCCGGCGGCGATGGGGGCAGAGGCGCCGTTTCCGGCGCGAGCACCGGGCTTGTCGCCGGGGGTGACGGCGGCGACGGCGGTGAAGGCGGCATCGGTGCCACGGGCGGCAACGGCGGCAAGGGTGGCAGCACCTCTGCAGTGACCGGCATCGCGATCGGCGGCGACGGGGGTACGGGCGGCGCGGGCGGGGCGGGCGCCCCGGGCGGCACGGGCGGGTCTGGTGGAAATGCAGGCGCCACCGCGCCGAGTACTCAAGGAGGCCGTGGTGGTACCGGCGGAGTCGGAGGTGTCGGTGCAGCAGGAGGCCAGGGCGGACCCGGCGGAGGCGCGCTGGGACCAAACGGGATCGGTGGTGCTGGTGGCGTCGGTGGTGTGGGCGGCGTCGGCGCCACCGGAGGCATCGGCGGCCTCGGCGGCGCCGGTGGTGCCGGCGGTAGAGGAGGTCTGCTCGTCGGCAGCGGCGGCAACGGCGGCTTAGGCGGCGCTGGAGGTCTCGGCGGGTCCGGCGGTATCGGCGCTACCGGAGGCGCAGGCGGGACGGGCGGCCAAGCACCTGATGGCGTCGGCGGCGACGGCGGTGCAGGTGGCGCCGGCGGGACGGGGGGCTTGGGCGGTGTTGGCGGTGACGGCGGCGATGGCGGTGCGGCGGGCGCCGGTGGCCTGTTCGGCTTGCGGGGCAATCCAGGCGGCGGCGGCGCGAGCGGACTGGGCGGTGCCGGCGGAGGTGGTGGCTCAGGAGGCGCAGGCGGAGCTGTTGGCACCGGCGGGGCTGGCAACGGCAACCCTGGCCTTGCGGGCAACACTGGCACCGCCGGCGGAAGCGGGGGGGCGGGACGCCCGGGACAACCGGGCTGACATCCCAGCGGCGCGGAGTCTGCACGCCGTGGTCGCACCAATTCAGTCCATGGAGCGCTCGACATCCACCCGGTCGCGCCATCAGGTAATTCTTCAGGATGCCGAAGTGCCGTCGTGCAAAACGAACGCGATGTCGACGGCGTCGACGGCTGAGTTGGTATCGCACCAGCCCATAACCGCGCTCATCCAATCTGTCGACCTAGGCGAACCCGCAACCGAACCCACTGGGCGGGATGCACCGAGTGGTCACTGAGACCGCAGACCAACGAAACGCTTGAACCTACTCGGTAGTGCGACTCAGGGAGGGGTTGCAGTCGGGATGCCCAACTGACAGTGATCACCGCCGAGGCAGATCAGCACCGAGGCGTACTGCATGAATAGCTTCGCTCACGCCGCGCTCGCGGAAAGCAGCGTGAAGCAAGACGGCCTCCCCGCCGCTCTGCCAAGGCCAACAGGCGAAGGCGCCGCCACGCACCGTTTCGGGCCTGTTCGTCGGCTCCCACGCCCGAGAGTCCGAAGGGGCACCGACGTAGTCATCGTGCCAACCATCGTCAACCCACTCGCCCCAACCCAGCATCGACACACCGTACGCAGCGGGTGCCTGGTCCGGGTCACCGTCGACGACACGCCTCGTCCACTCCTCGGGAGACTCGTCTCCGCAGATCCACGACTGGCGACCGCCGGCGCGGGCGATCCATTCCCACTCCGCCTCCGCAAGCAATCGCAAACCGGATGACGAGACGGTCGCCGCTGCCTGCCAACTGTTCTGCCGCAACACCGAATGCGGGTTCGCGGCGTCACCCTCGATCGACAAGACCGTCATATGCCGCTCCTGCAAGGGCGTCTCGGCACACAGGAAGGGCTCCACCGTCACCTCGTGAGCCGGAGCCGATGGCGCGGCGAGGAATTCGACACTTTCGGCAACCTCGTCGCCCAGGTCGCGAAGTTCGGTCAACTCGTCTTCGGTCATCCCCATCGTCATTTGCCCGCCAGGGACGACGACAAAGGTCAGATCACCGCGGTCAAAGCGCACGCGCACCACGCCGTCACCCCTATCCGCACCGGATGACCAGTCCGAACCCAATGCAGCGGCCAGTTCGGTGGCCAGGTGATCACGCAGCGCCGCATCCCGCACACCGCCAGCGGCGAACTCCGGCCACTGCCGCACTGCCGACCGGCTGTCCGTTGCTCGCCGCGGTTGGGGCGGCTCGGGAGGCAGCTGCTTGAACAGCACCTCGTAGACATCTTTTTCCCAACTGGGTTCGGCGTAAGACGGCGTCCCGGGGGCTATGGCGGGCTGCTTCCACTGTGCCTGCGTCGGACAGCCGACAGCGGCAGCGGCCCGATCCTGCGCATCGGCAGTCAGCTGGTCGAATATGTGGTGGGGATACTTCAGCTTCGACAGGTAATCGGCGGCCAGTGCTTCCGCGGTGGGAAGTGATGTGTCGATCGCCGCAGAAAGCTGCCAGT
The DNA here is from genome assembly GCF_059812565.1 of Mycobacterium sp. NGS49. Lineage (NCBI taxonomy): Bacteria > Bacillati > Actinomycetota > Actinomycetes > Mycobacteriales > Mycobacteriaceae > Mycobacterium > Mycobacterium sp. NGS49. The sequence goes on from NZ_JCALCX010000027.1 coordinate 68,884, forward strand.
CGGCAAAATTGGCCGCGATGGCCCGCAGATCATCAACCCCTGCTGCAGAGATGCCAGTAACAAAGTTCGGCCAACTTCCCATCGAGGACACAAGCTGCGATGCTAACAGCCGGCTCAACGCCTTCGCCGTTTGACTTGCACTGCGCCGCACCCGATTATGATGAATTCAACTGATGAGCACGGGTTTCCCTTGTATTGAATCCGTGTTTTGAAAAAGCGGCCTGCATCGACGAAAAGTGTTGGCCTGCAATAATCTACGCCATTGCAGACCGTCGCCCAGCCGGTCCCGTGATCGGCCGGAGTAAATCTGTTGCGCCGCTTACTGTTTCCCGCCGCTTCCGCCGCTGGAGCCAGCACTTGCGCCGCCGGAGCTGCCCCCTCCACCGCTACCGATGGAACTGCTGCCGCCGCTGAGCGAGCTACCTCCGCCGAGCGAGCCACTCCCGCCGAGCGAACCGCCCCCACCGATAGCGCCGCCCGCGCTACCTCCGCCGAGCGAGCTACCTCCGCCGAGCGGACCACCCCCGGTGCCGCCCGCACTACCTGCGCCGGGGGAGACGTTACCGCCGCCGAGCGGACCACCGCCGAACGTCGGTGACGGCTCTTGGACAGGTGGAGTCACCGACCGGGGCAGTTCTGGTACTGCTACCGGAACCTCCTGGACCGGTGCGACCACTACAACCGGTGAACCAGGAGTCGGGGCGCCCTCAACGGCCGGGCCACTAACCGGCGGAGCCTCCAGCCCCGGTTGGCCCGGAAGCGAAGGGGCTTCTGACGCCGGAACGTTGACCGGCAGTTGTGGTTCGGGCAGATAGCCGGGCGGCGGGGCCACGGGGACCGGCCTGGGTGCCTGCGATACGGGCACGTACGTGGGCGGCTGCGACACCGGCACCGTCGTGGGCGGCTGCGACACCGGCACCGTCATGGGCGGCTGCGACACCGGCACCGTCGTCGACGGCTGCGACACCGGCACCGTCATGGGCGGCTGCGACACCGGCACCGTCGACGGCTGCGACACCGGCACCGTCGTCGGCGGCTGCGACACCGGCACCGTCGTGAGCGGCTGCGACACCGGCACCGTCGTGGGCGGCTGCGACACCGGCACGTGCGGAAGTTGGCGCGCAGGAATGGTCGGCGCAGCACTCGGCGGTGGCGCCACCGGCAACGGCAGAAGTATCGGATAGTTCGGGTAATCGGCATCAGGCGCCTGCTGCGGCAAGGGATTCGGCGCCGGCAGCGCGAGAAGCGCGGGCGCGGCGCCCGGCAAATCTGTTTGCAGCACAGAGGGATCGACGGAGTTCGAAACATGCGGCGACGCGACAGGAGTAGACGGGCGCATCGCTACCGGTCGTGGCGCGGCCGCGATGGCCAGTGGCGCAAGGGGTGTCAGCGGAGCCGCAACAATATGATTCCGGCCCGGGACGTGCTGCAAACCCACGGCCGCCGGTCGAATACCCAGTGCCAGCGAAACTTCCAGCGCAACCACCGCCGTGATGAGGCCCACCGCCGCGGCGCTACCCAACAACACCACCGGCCGACGCTGCTTCAGGCCTGCTTCTTCAGCCGTTTCGATCACCGTCGTGAAAGCGTCCGTGTCCAACGTCAACGCAGCGGTCTCTGCCTCCAGAGCGTCGGGAACCCGTGCGTAGCCGAAGGCTTGGGTGGACAGGACGGACAGCGAAGCATCGGCAGACGCCAGCGCCGCTCCTCGGGCCAGCGCCGTCTCCGGCTCTTCGGGCACGTTCACCGCCAGCGAAGTCATCGCTTCGAGTTGGCATTTGATCGAGGCGATGTCCCTGCCGGAGCCGATAACGAATATCCCGTCCGGCGGCGTCGTGAGCGCCTCGGCCCAGGCCACCAGGGCCGCCGGTGCCGTCATCTCGCCGATGCCAGGCAGCGATTCGCTTCGGATTTCGGCGATCTCGCCGTCGGCGGACTGCACGACGGCCAGCGTTGCGCATCCGGCTTCAACGAAGAGCGTCGCGATGCGCCCGTAACCCATCGCCAGCCCGACCGCGCGGGCGAGTGCCGTCGCGGCACGCAGCGACGACGTCAGCGTGACGTTGTCGACATCGGCAGCGGCCAGCGCCTCGTCCAGCAGCGAAGCGTCGAACAGGTCGGTGCAGCACACTCCGACCGACGTCATGCGATGACCGGCCGCCGCCGCGTCATCCCGGACAGCCAGGATCGCGTCAATCACCGCCTCAGTTGCTGAGCCGACGCCGACGTCGACGGCGAACCGTCCTTCTGCCACGGTAGCGCCATTGGCGTTATGCCCTTCAACCAGCACCGTGCATACGGCGGCAGGTGTCATCGATAGCCCGAGTACGATGTCCACTTTTTCTCCAGATGCGTTAGCTGACGAGCCGCGCTCGCCCTAACCAAAGTATCACCGCATCTGATGCGTTATCGTACGCAATGGTTAGGTAGATCCTATGAATCTCAGGATCGGCCGATCCTCGGCATGCTGGAAGTCGCGAGGCTAAAGCTTTCCGGCGACGAAGCTGGCAGCCTGATCCACCAGGCCGGAGTCGATATACGACGGCTGCAGATGCGACGGCCAATTCGTGCCCCTGCCACAAATCGGGTCGCCGGGCGCGCACTGGTCGATCGTCTTGCCGGCGAAGGCCGGACCGATTCCGCGGGTGCCGTTGCCGAACAACGCCACCGCAGCGACGTGCTGATCCACCCCCGGCGGCAGGACGTTGGTGAACCCGAATATCGGACGGCCCCCGATCACCAGGTCGGCCACCTCGGCGCCCAGCGAATAGCCCCCGAGCACCATGCGCGTGTTCGGGCAATCGCGGGCCATTGATTGCACGTGGGCGCTCATATCGTTGGCGCCGCTGCCGGTGGTGATGTTGGCGGGGTAGTTGACCCCGTACACGCCGACCGACATCGGAGTCTTGCCGCGCAGCGAATTCACGAGCGCATCACCGACGGCGCCGACCCCGGGAGGCTCCTCCCTGCCGCGAGCGAAAACCACTTCGGCATCGGGGCAGGCCGCCGACGCGACGGGCAGCAACGCCGCCGGACCCACGATCAACACCACCCCGAACAGGGCGGCGGCCGCCACGCTGAGGACACCCCGCGCGCCTGGTGTTAGTGCAACAAGCCCCATGACGCGATGTTACGGATCTATCCGGCAGGGCGTCGGGCCCGCCGGCCGAGGCCGTGTTAGATCTCCACCATGGGCGAGCGTGTCACCTTCCAGAGTTCGACGGGCCCGAACCTGGCGGGGATCATCGACGTGCCGGACGGCGCAGTGCGCGGTTGGGGCGTTTTCGCCCACGGCTTCACTCTCGGCAAGGAATCGCCGGCCGCCGCCCGCATCTGCAAGCAGCTGGCCGCCGACGGAATCGGCATGCTGCGCTTCGACGCGCTGGGTCTCAGTGGCTCGGATGGAGACTGGGGAGACGGGTCGTTCACGGTCAAGGTGAACGACATCGTCAAGGCATGCCAGTTCATGGCCGACCGCGGGACCACGGCCGACATCCTGGTCGGACACTCGTGGGGCGGTGCGGCCGTTCTCGCCGCCGCCCGGCAGTCGCCGGGCGTCCGGTCGGTCGTCACGGTGGCGGCACCGATCGACCCCAGCCACGTCGAGAAGCATTACGACGCGGTGGTCGACCGCTGTCTGGCCGAGGGCAGCGCCGAATGGATGGTGGGCGGGCGCACGCTCACGTTGAAGCGGGCGTTCGTCGAAGATGTCCGTGCGGCGCATCTGCACGACAAGATCAAAGGCTTGCGGTTGCCGCTGCTGATTCTGCATTCACCCACCGACAACACCGTCGGTATCCAGAACGCCACCGAGATCTTCCGGTTAGCCCGGCACCCCCGCAGCTTCGTCTCGCTCGAGGGCTCCGATCACCTGCTCACCGCGCGCGGCCAGGCCCGCCGGGCCGCCCGGATCATCGGCGCCTGGGCAGACGCCTACCTGGACGAGGACTAGCGCGGAGTCTGCGTGTCCTGCGTTTCAAGAATCCGTCAAGGACCATGTTGGACTCTTTGCGCCATGAACCCGATTGACCTTCTCATCGTGGCCGTTGTCTGCGGAGCATTCGCCTGGTCGGTGGCGCGGCATGCGCCCAAAGCAATGCCCGGCGTCGGGCTGGCCGCCCAGGGCGTACTCGGCGTTTACACCGGACTGATGGTGCGCGACATCTCGTTCGCCGCGCTGGGTTCGCACTGGCCGATCGTCGTCGCGGTCGCCGTCAGCACCCTCGTCCTGAGCGTCGCGGCTGGTGCGCTGCTCGGCCTGCACCGCGACATCACCCCGTTGACCGGTGGGCTCGCGCTGGTCGCCGGGGGCTCGGCCGGACTGGTCGCCATCGCTCGCGAACTCGGCGGTGACGATCGCGTCGTCGCGGCCGTACAGTATCTGCGGGTTGCGCTGATCACGGCCGCCATGCCCTTCGTAGCCACCGCCTTCTACCACAGCACGCCCGCCCAAAGCACGCAGGGCAGTGAAACATCCTCGCTACCTTGGTATTTCACGCTTCCCGTGATCACAGCCATCGTGCTGGTCGGCGCGGTGGCCGGGCGCCGGGTACGGCTGCCAGGGGGCGGGCTGATCGGTCCGATGTTGATCACCATCGGCCTGGAATACTCCGGGCTGGCCGACAGGCTCGCTGTCCCGATGCTGTTGTTCCAGGCCGGAATCGTGCTGATCGTCTGGCAGACGGTGTTCGCGTTCGACCGGGAGTCACTGCGGGCGGTTCGCCGGATCCTGCCCGGTGCGTTCGCCTTGATCATGGTGCTGAACGTCGCCGCAGCCGGCCTGGGCGTCGTACTGGCCAAGACGGCCGGACTGAGCATGCTCGACGGCTACCTGGCGACCAGCCCCGGGGGTGTGTACGCGGTGCTCGGTACCGCCGCCGGATCGGGCTCCAACGTGACGTTCGTGATGGCATCCCAAGTCATTCGGGTGGTGCTGATGTTGGTTGCCGCACCGTTCGTGGCGCGGTTGTTCACCCGGTTTCTGCCGCACAACGCGCCGACGGCTCCGGCCCGCGCCGAGCTGGTACCGGTTGCCGCCTAAGCCCGCACGCCGTCGCCGGCACCGTAACGGTTCCCCGGAACCCGTTGCGGTGCCGGATTTTTCGCATACCGCAAGCGGGCCGGCTCGAACGCTCGGCCCAAGACCGGGTTCCCTTTAGAAAGCGCCAAGGCCCGCGCGACAGACTCCTGACAACACAGGGTCCCGGGGGAAAGGCGATCGAATGTTGAGGCAGGTGGCCACCTTCACCGTGCGGCGCCCCAAGGCCGTGCTGGCCGCGGTCCTGGTTTTGCTCGGTATCAGCGTCGTGCTCGGCGGCTCGGTCTCCGACAAGCTGGGGACCGGCGGAAACACCGACCCGGCCGCCGAGTCGTCTCAGGCCGAAGAGTTCCTCGACCAGCATTTCGGCACCACCTCGAATCTGGTGATTCAACTGCTCCCCCGGCAGGGCACGGTCGAGGCCCCCGATGTCGCGCCGGTGCGGGACCGGGTGCTTCGACTGGTCGCGGCCGAGCCCAGGGCGAAAGTGACCAGGGCCTTCGGTGACGAGGGGGCCGACGATCTGCGCAGCAAGGACGGTCGCTCGGGTCTCATCCTCGTACACGTCGGCGGGACCGCCGACGAGGCTGCGGAGACGGCCAAGCGGATCATCGCGAACCTGCCCACCGACCCCAATACCACCGTGCGGGCCGGCGGGTCACTCGGCGTGCAACAGGAGATCCGCGACAACGTCAAGCACGACCTCAAGATGAGCGAAAGCATCGCGGTGCCCATCTCGCTCGCCGTGCTGGTGGTGGTGTTCGGCGGTCTGATCGCAGCGGCGCTACCGGTGGTGGTCGGCGTCGTCTCGATCGTCTCCACCCTGTCGGTGTTGCTCCTGCTGACGACGATCACCGATGTGTCCGTGCACGCCCTGACCGTTACGACCGCCTTCGGCCTGGGGTTGTCGATCGACTTCGGCTTGCTGATGGTGTCCCGCTTCCGCGAGGAGTGCGCCAACGGGAAAGGCCACCAGCAAGCCATCGTCGCCACGGTCACCACAGCGGGCCGAACCATCCTGTTCAGCGCGGCGACGGTAACCCTGGCCATGACCAGCCTGCTGGTATTCCCCACGTACTTCCTTCGCTCGGTCGGACTGGCCGCCACCGCCACCGTCCTGCTGGCGGCGTTCAGCGCGATCGTCGTGCTGCCGGCTCTGCTGGCGCTGCTCGGCAGGCGCGTCGACTCACTCTCGGTCATCCGGCGCAAAGTGCCGCTCTCGGCGGATTCGCTGTTCTGGCGGCGCTTCGCCGAGGTGGTCACCCGACGACCGCTGCTGTATGCAGTGCCGGTCGTGGCGGTGCTGTTGGGCCTCGGGGTTCCTTTCCTGCACGCCCAGTACGCCACCCCCGACGAGCGTGCGCTGCCGACCGATTCCAGTGCGCGCCTGGTGGCCGAGTCGTTGCAGCGCGACTTCACCCTCGACCCCTCCCAGGCAATCACCCTGGTCACCCGCAACGACGCGGGCGCGCTCGCCAAACTGGCTGCCGACGTCTCGCGGATGGACGGTGTCGCCCTGGTCAACGGGCCCATCGGCCGCTACGAACACGGCGAGCCGGTCGGACCGTCGCCCGCGTCGTCCGGGGCCGGCTACGCGTTCGTCTACCTGACGGTGCAGGCCGACTCGGACACAGCCCAACACCTGGTCCGCGACATCCGCGCGAAGATCAGCGGCCACCAGGTCGAGGTGGGCGGTCCCACCGCCACGCTGATCGACAGTCGCGCCGCCATCGCCGACCGGCTTCCACTGGCCATCGCGCTGATCGCCGTCGCCACCTTCGTCCTGCTGTTCCTGTTCACCGGCAGCGTGGTGGTGCCGGTGAAGGCGCTGCTGCTGAATCTGCTGGTGCTGAGCGCGGTGCTGGGTGTCCTGGTATGGATCTTCCAAGACGGACACCTGGCCTCGTTGCTGGGATTCACTCCGGCGCCGCTGAATCCGTCCATGGTCGTCCTGCTTTGCGCCATCGCGTTCAGCTTGTCGGTCGACTACGAGATCTTCCTGCTCAGCCGGATCAAAGAAGCCCGTGACTCGGGCCTGTCCAACGACGCGTCGACGGTCATCGGGCTGGGCCGGGTGGGACGGATCGTGACCAGCGCCGCGCTGCTGCTGACGATCACCCTGATCTCGTTCGCCAACGGACTGTCGTTCATGAAGATGTTCGGCATCGGCACGGCGCTGGCCGTGGTCATCGACGCGACGATCATTCGCGGCGTCGTCGTACCGGCCTTTCTGCGGGTTGCCGGCGACCTGAACTGGTGGGCACCCCGGCCGCTGCGGTGGTTGCACTCCCGCGTCGGGATCAGCGAAGCCCCGCCGCAGGCGCACTCCGAGGCCGACGAGCGGTTGCTCGGGGAGCCCTCACCGGCTGCCCCGGCACCCGAGGACGTCGCCGTTGCGGCCGCGCTGCACGCGGCCGGGCAACACATCGCGTCCGGCCCGTCGACCGCGGTCGAGGTCATTCCCGGCGCGCATTTAGTGGCCAACGTCAACGGCACGGTCATCGTGGTCGCGCACCGCGAGCGGACATCCCTGTCCGAACACTCGGTGGCCGCGGCACAACTGGCGGCGTTGGCCGAGATGGTCCGGCGCACCGACCCGCAGAAACTGGTCGGCGCCTTTGCCAAGCTGTCACGTCAACCCTGGACACACACCCTCGTCGACGTCGGCATCGTCATGCCTACGCCGGCGGGACTGGAAATTCTGCTCTGCGGCAGCGTCACCGTCGCACTCGACGACGGCGCCGGACGAACCCTGCTGCACGGCCGCGGTCGCCTGGTGCACCAATCCGTGCCGGTACCAGCGATGGCGGCGGTCATCACCGTCGATGAACTGGGTCAACGACCACACGGCGACGCCCGCCCCCACGGTGTGTACCGGCTCAGCGACGGCACCGTACCGGGCAACGGCGCCGTCTTGTGGTCGACGAAGGGAGCGCGCCGCGGCAGCCCGGCACCGGCGTCACCGCAACCCAGGCGGTGGGTCGTCCTGGACGACAACTTTCGCTTCGAACTCGACCGCGGCTGCGTCATCGGGCGCGACCCGCGCGGGTCGGACGCCGAACTCCGCGGACTCCGCCCGGTGTGCATCGAGGACCCCGCCGGCCTGATGTCGCGGGCACACGTCGAAGTCAGCATGGCCCACGGCGAGGTAGTGCTCGTCGACCGCGGCTCCACCAACGGTGTCTTCGTGCGCGAGCAGGCACAACACGGTTGGACCCGGATCAGCCCCTGGGCGCCCGCGACCTGGCGGCCCGGCGCCGACATCCGGATCGGCGGCCGGATCCTTTCGCTACATGTGGCGACCGCCACCGGTGTTCGGCGCGGACCGCGAGTGAACATCCACCACCAACCCCCTGGCCGCGCCTACGCCGCCGCCTTCCCGTCCAACTAGATCGGTGAGGCCGATAGGGCCGGTACGGGGTGACGCTAGGCTCTACACGAGTCGAGCCGAAAGTTGCAGCCATGCCCGCAGAGCAGAACCCCTCCGGAACCTTGAAGCCGCATTTCGAGGACGTACAAGCGCATTACGACCTCTCTGACGACTTCTTCAAGATCTTCCTGGATCCGACCCGGACCTACAGTTGCGCATACTTCGAACGCGAGGACATGTCGCTCGAAGAGGCACAGATCGCCAAAGTAGACCTGTCGCTGGGCAAGCTCGGGCTACAACCGGGCATGACGCTGCTCGACATCGGATGCGGCTGGGGTACCACGATCATCCGCGCGCTCGAACAGTACGACGTGAACGTGGTCGGCCTGACCCTGAGCCGCAACCAGCAAGCGCACACCCAACAACGCCTCGACGAGCATCCGAGCCCGCGCAGCAAGCGGGTCCTGCTGCAGGGCTGGGAACAGTTCGACGAAAAGGTGGACCGCATCGTTTCCATCGGCGCCTTCGAGCACTTCGGCCGGGACCGTTACGCCGACTTCTTCAAGATGGCCTACGACGCGCTTCCCGCCGACGGCGTGATGTTGCTGCACACCATCATTCAGCCGAGCGAAGAGGAGTTCGCCGAGCGCGGGCTGCCGATCACCATGACCAAGCTGCGGTTCATGAAGTTCATCATGGACGAGATTTTCCCGGGCGGAGACCTTCCCCCCGCCAAGGCGGTCAAGGAGCACGCGGAGCGCGCCGGGTTCTCGGTCAACCGGATCCAGCAGCTGCGCCCGCACTATGCCCGCACCCTCGACACGTGGGCCGCCGCGCTGGAAGCCAACCGCGACGAGGCCATCGCCGTTCAGTCGCAGGAGGTTTACGACCGGTACATGAAATACCTGACCGGTTGCGCCGACCTGTTCCGCGAGGGATACACCGACGTCGCCCAGTTCACCCTCGCCAAAGGCTGACCGTCGCCGGAACTACTTGTTGCGCACGCAGTCGTAGGTGAGCTTGATTTCGTTTCCGAGATCGACGACCTCGAACTGGTCGACCCCGATCCCGTTGAAAGACTGTGCGGTGATGCCCAAGTCGGACCACTTCTTGCTGCTCGTCCTGTCGTCGGCGAAGGTGAGCGGCACCTGACCGCCGTCGGAGAGCAGCATCCCGTACTTCTTCATGGCCGCGATGACCACCCGCTCGGATTTCGAATAGTGCGAGTCGTCGAAGTCGGCACGTAGCCGGAATCGCACGCCGTAGGGCGGTGCATTGGGATCGGTGCTCTCCGGACCACCGGCATGGGTGGCCGGCCGGACGTACACGCCGGTCTTCATCCGATCGTTGGGAAGAATGAAGCGGATCGCGTGATCGATTGCGCCGGCGGCGACCTCGTCGGCGGTGGGCATCATCGCGGCAATGGGGAAGCCGGCCGCATCAGCGCTGGTGCACTGGTCACCCCGCAGCGTTTCCGGGTACTTCTTGCTGAGATCCCAGGTGAAAAACCCTTGCGCCACAATGTCTTCCCCGGACTGACCACCGTGGTAGATCTCGTAGAGCCGGTGCCCGCCGCGGTCCACGACAAGCAGGTGACAGTCTTCCTGCCCTTCAGTGGCGCCCGTGGTGTCACAGCTGAGACTCGATGAACCTTCGAAGTAGGCGTTCGCGGGCACCGGCATCTGGGCGGGCACCGACTCGCAATCCGGCCCGCCGTAGCAGTAGTCATCGGTGCCGAGCACCTGCATCCGCCGCGCGTTGCCGTCGGCATAGAAGATCGGGATGGAGAAATCGATCTGCAAGGCCCCGGTCCCCCAGCCGCCCGCAGCACTCAGCGCGTGAATGACGGCATCGGATCGACCCGCCTTGGTTGCTCCGGAAACGTCGACGTTCCACGGCACCGGGGTGCTGAACAGCGCCCCGGCCGGCACCGGACCGTTGGCGCGCGAGGAACCGGGCGCGCCCGACCTCGGTGGCGCGTCGGAACTGGATGTGGAGGGCTTCGAGTTACATCCGGCGACGAGGATGACCGCCGAACACAGAGTTGCCAGCGCCTTGGCCGGCCGCACAAGGTACATCGTCCAACACTATCGGTCCACCTGTTCCGCCGGAACCGGTCGAGTCGCCCGATAAATGGAGATCGACCCCGTGACGGTCCTGATCACCGAGGCCTCGGTGGCCTCGGCGAACCCCGCCTCTTCGAGCAAACCGGGCAGGATCCCGTCCGCATTGGGTTGGGTGTCCGGTTTGCCGTCGACCAACTGGATGAAGCGAAAACCCAAGCGCATCAACGGCTCCCGCTGCAAACCGAAGTCGGCGACGACGATTCCACCGCCCGGCCGGAGCAGCGCGAACATGTTGCCGATGATCGCCGATTTCATCGGCACCGGGCACTGATGCAGCACCAGGCTGGACACCACATTGTCGGCGGCGCCGGGCCCGACCAGTTCGACGGCCCTGTCCCCCATGCCCTCGACGAGTTCGACGTCGACACCGGCTTTAGCCACCTTGGCGCGCGCTATGGCCAGCACCTGCGGGTCCGGATCCACGCCGATGACCCGGGAGTCCGGCTGCTTCTGCTTGATCCGGATCGCCAACGATGCTGTCCCGCAGCCGATGTCGACGACGGTGTCGCCTGCCTTAGGCGCGAGCTGCGCGATGGCGGCCGATCGCCAGCGTTCCTCACGCGTCAACAGCGCCACCACGGTGTCGTAATACTTGGTGTACTTCGGACTACCGGCGGCGGGGGTG
>NZ_JCALCX010000028.1:0-79160 GCF_059812565.1 Mycobacterium sp. NGS49
GACCGGCGTGGGCTGAGGAGCGCGCCCGACGGTTCCAGGTGAGGCCGGTCAGATTCCGGCGGCCGCGTGACACACTGGTCCCATGGCTGCGCTGTCGGCGGTGGTGTTCACGCTGAGCGGTTGGCTCGGGCTTTATCTACTCGCCCGGGATCCGCGCAAGCCGGTGCTCGTGCTGGCGTCGATCGGGCTTTGCGGGTTTGCCGCGGTGGTGGCACTGGACGCGGTGCGCACCACCAGCGCGGCACACGCCCAGCTACTGAGCCAGCTCGAGGTTTACCTTGTCGCGGTCCCCAGCGTGGCGTGGTTCGCCGTACTCGTCGAACTGGCGCGGCCGTCCGACAGCCCCCGGGCGCGGACCGGTGAAGTGCTTCTCATCGGTGCCGTCGCGGCGTTCACACTGCTCGCCGCGGCGATGGCCGGTAGCGTCGACGGTCCGCTGCGCCTGGGGCACTGGCTGATGTTTGCGGTGATCTCGCTATCCACGCTCGGCGCGATGGCCGTCAAGGTGCTGCGGCCCGCCCGGCCGACGACGCCGGTCAACCGGCGCCAAACGGGAATGGTCGTCGTCGCAACGCTGTTCTTCGCGTTGGCCAACGCCATCCTGATCATCCCGCTGGGACTGGTGCCGAGTTGGCTTGCGCTGGCATCGACCGGCTTCGATGTGCTGCTGCTCGGGGTGGCCGTCGCGGTGTGGGACTCTTTTGACGAGGGGCAGGCGTTGCGCGCCGACATGCTGCGCTCGTTTGCCGGCTGCTCGGTGGTGTCGGTGTTGTTCGGCGGCCAGGCGCTGGTCGGCCTGGCGGTGACCGGGAGGGAACCCACCGCGCAGACCGCGATGACGGTGCTGCTGTTCACCAGTCTGGCGATCGCGATCACGGTGCAGGTGCTCGCGGACCCGCTGGCCGGTGTGCTGGACCGGCTGGCGTTCTCCCGGTCACCGGAACTGCGGGCCAACCGGGCCGCGCTGCGTGATGCGGGGGCGGCGCTGCCGTTGCGGCTGCAGGATCCACTGGTCGACGTCGACGACGAAACGTTCGTCCGGCTGACCCGGCGGGCGTTGGGCCATTATGGCGATCTGACCAAACTGGTCGCGAGTCCGCTGACCGCGTTGCCGGTGATCGACGAACGGCTGGCCGCGCGTGGCGCGCCGGACCACCCGGTAGAGCGCGCCAACGAACTCAAAGCGGTGCTCGCCGACGGGATCGGCCGGCTCAAGCCCCGCGACGCCGGCGACTTCGGCACCACCGAGGAATGGCGCTACTACAACTCCCTGTACTTCCCCTATGTCGTCGGTGTTCGCGCATACGCTCAGAACGCCACCGCCGCAGGACTGAATCCGACCGCCCGGCAAGCATGGCAGTGGTTCGTCAACGAGGTACCGCAGCGCTCACTGCACAATTGGCAGAACGCTGCGGCCCGGTTGATTGCCGCCGACCTGCGGGGCCGGGTCACGGTCGCCAGCGATTAGCCCGAGAACCCTGACCGCGAACACACCAGACGGAGTCAGCCATGCCTTCCAGAATTCCTCCCGCCAGGCTCGTGCGAACGATCGACACCGCACGACATCACCTCGCCCGCCTGCACCGGCGCCTGGTGCCGCCGCCGGTCGCGATGATGGAGATGGTCACCGACATGTGGGCGGCCCAGGCGATCGTCGCGGCTGCGGAACTCGGCATTGCCGACGCGCTCGCCGACGGGCCGTTGTCCGCGCAGGAATTGGCAGCTGCGGTCGGCGCCGACGCCGACGCCATCAGGCGATTGCTCAGGGCACTGATCAGCCGTGACATATTTCGGCAGCGCCGGGACGGCCGCTACGAACTCACCCCCCTCGCGGACACGCTTCGGCGGGACGCGGAGGTGCCGCTCGGCGGGTGGGCGCGGTGGTTGGGTTCGCGACAGCACCGCGAGCACTGGAGCCATCTCACCGATGCCATCCGTACCGGCCGATCGGTCGTCCCGGCATTGCGCGGCAAGCCGGCGTTCGAATACCTGGCGTCCGAGCCGGAGCTCGGCGAGATCTTCAACCAGGCCATGACCGCCGGATCTGCGATGTCGATCGGACCCGTGATCGCCGCCTACGACTTCAGCCCCTTCGCCACCATCGTCGACGTCGGGGGCGGTCATGGTCGGCTGCTGTCCGAAATCCTGGCCGCCACCCCCACGGCGCGCGGCGTGTTGTTCGACTTGCCCCAGGTCGTGGCGGGAGCCCCGGCCGTCATCACCGAACGGGGCGTAGCCGACCGCATCAAGATCTCCGAGGGTTCCTTCTTCGAATCGGTGCCTGCCGACGGCGACGCCTACGTCCTCAAGAGCGTGATTCACGACTGGCCCGACGACGACGCGGTGCGGATCCTGCGCAACGTGCGCGATGCGGCGCAGACCGGCAGTCACCTCCTGCTGATCGAGTTCGTGGTTCCCGAACATCACCGCGAATTCGTGGGCAATTGGCTGGACCTGGAAATGCTGCTGGCGCTCGATGCTCGCGAGCGCAGCGCCGCGGAGTTCGAGCGGCTCTTCCACCGCGCCGGTTATCGACTGCAACGGGTGGTGCCCACCGCCTCGCCGTTCAGCGTGCTCGAGGCGAAAGCCGTCTAACCGGTCCCTCGTCCGTGCGGGAGCGCAGGCAAAATCCCTGGTCATCGGGTGTCTGGCAGTAATTGGCAGTGCCATGCGTCGATCTGGCAGTGATAACGCGGCACGGTCAGAGGTGTTCGACCCGACCCAACGCCCGAAGACCAAGGAGATCTCACCATGACCGCAATTTCCGGTGCGCCGACCCGTCCGCTGTCCGATTCCAACGACTCGCTACTGCGGTTCGCCATGCGAGCCGATGCCACCTTGACGGGTCTGATGGGGTTGATCGTCGCCATCGCTGCCGACCCCGTGTCGCGATTGACCGGTCTGACCTCCGAACAGGAATACAGCATGGGCGCCTTCTTCGTCCTCTACGGACTGGTGGTGTTCAGCCTCGCTGCATTGCCGAACCTGCGCCGCGCCGGGCTTGGGGTCGTAGCGGGGAACCTGGTGTACACCGTGGCGGCGATCGCCGCCGCAGAGTTGGTGCCGATGACGTCTTTCGGGGTCGGTGCGACGCTGGCCAGCGGCGTCTACACGCTGGCGTTCGCCGGCCTGCAGTACCTGGGAGTGCGCCGCCTGGCGGCGTAATTCCCCTTCCCGCCGAGCGGGGTTGCCACCGCCTGAGCGTTGCGGTGTGCGGCCCCGCTTGGCCTGTTGGTATGAGTGCTTTGTCGTGTCGGCCCCGCAGGACCGACACGGTTGTCACGCGTCGACGTCTTCGACTACAAAGACCGCCCACGCGTATGAGGCGTCCGTCTCTTGAAAAAGGACTTCGTGGCTCATCAGTTGTCTCCTCGTCGATATTGACGTGCTAAGCGGAAGTGCCCAGCTACACCACGATGCCCGGAGTTGCGCCTCTGCGTTGTCCTCCGATCGGCCGGCGGCGGGATGAATTTCGGGTACTACGAACGGGGGACAACGGGGGTCCGCCGTTCGGGGGACTCAGCGGGTTGTGGTGGTGACACCGAACCAGAACGTGAGTGCGCGATCGAGTTCGTCCAAGTCAGGCGTCTGCGACGAGGACGCCCAGGCCACATAGCCGTCGGGGCGTACCAGCAGAGCCGTGGCCGACGATTCCTCCACCGGGCGCCCGGCGACGACGACGATTCGGTTCGCGATGGCCGAGGCCGCGGCGTGCACCACTCCCAGCTCGGTCAGATCGATCAGCAACGGCTTCCCGGTCCGGGCGAGCTCCGCGAAGCGGGCCGTTCCAGACGAGTTCGCCACGGCGGAATCGGGCACCCAACGTCCGACCAGAGGATGGTCTGTCGCGTCTGCGCCGTAGCGGATGTCGGCGCCGGACACGAGGTCCCCGAGGTGACGCACGACTTCCGGCTCCGCGAGCAATTCGCCGAAGAGTTCCCGCAGGGCGCCGACTTCGACGCCTGGCCGGATGAGCGCCAGCTGAGCGCGGCTGTGCATGATCACCCGCTCGGCGGCGGGCCGGCGCTCGATTTCGTAGGTGTCGAGCAGTTCAGTACTGCGGCGCTTGTCGAGTACAGCCGCCAGCTTCCAGCCGAGGTTCACTGCGTCCTGCAGACCCAGATTGAGACCGGGGCCGCCGAGCGGCGGCTGCACGTGCGCGGCATCGCCGACGAGGATGACCCGGCCCAGCCGGTATTGTGACGCGATCCTCGAGTTCACGCCGCGATAAAGGCGCAGATCAGGTGCCACGTCACTGGATTCGACCTGTAGCGGGACAGGTACCCCGAGCACGCGCTCGATGCTGGCTTCCTGCTCGGCGATGCTGGCGGGGGAATTGTCGCCGTTGAGGTCAGGGTTCTCACGTGGTGAGTTGTCGAGTTCAATCGTGAATGCCCCGGCCCGGTCCGTCAGTTTCAGGCCCCACCCGAATATTCCTCCGACGGCACGAAAGTATTGCCGCGGCGGAATGGCGCCGACCCCTGGGACGTTCAGCGCCCCGGTGTCGGAATCAACCCAGTCCAGAGGCGGCAGGACTCCGAACGCCACATGCTCGGTCACGTCGTAGGACGACATCCCTGGAAAACCGATGCCTGCCAGCTTGCGGGTGAGACTTGAGCCGCCGTCGGCGCCCACCAGGTATTCGGCCGACAGTTCATAGGGGCCGTCCGGACCCGCGACGTGTATGACGACGCCATCGTCGTCTTGCTCGAAACCGGTCAGGGCGTGACCCCAGCGAAAGTCGACGTCGTATCTCTGGGCGGCGGCGACAAGCACCTCAATGAGCCTGGGCTGTTCCACCCGCAACGTGTACAGCTGGTGTTTCGGCACCTCGGCGAAACCGAATCCGAAGCCGGCAAAGAACGAGCCGGGGGCCGGCCGCGGGGGCTCTGTTGTTTCCGCGAGTGTGTCGTACAGGCCGCGGTGGTCGAAGATCCGGACTCCCTGGCCCACAATGCCCGCCGCACGTCGCTGCGTGTTGGGACCTGGGCTCGTGTCCAGCAGCACCGGCCGGATGCCGGCCATCCCGAGTTCGCAGGCCAGCATCAGTCCGTTCGGGCCGCCACCGGCGATCACCACATCAGCCACGAGCCGGAATTTACCGGAATGCCCAACCCGCTGACCGATTGCGCAAAGTTCATATCACCCCCGCTCCGGAGTGCTGACGTCCGAGCCAGCAATGTCGCCTTCTTCGTTTTCTGACCGACTGCCCCTTCCCGACCCTTTTCAGCGTCTGTGCACAGTGCACCTCGCCGCGAACCGGGTCTGTGCACTCTGCACGATGTCGTCCCAGTGTCTGGCGAGGCAAGCTGGCAAGACTCAAGAGATGTTGGGCCCGTTGTTGATTGGCGCATTGCCTGGCCGACGCGGCCTTGATGGAACCCGATGGAAGGACAGCGACGGCATTCCTGATTGCCGCGCCGGACGCGGTGGTGCATGCTGCGAGCCAACTGGCGAATGTGGGATCGATGCTGAGCGAAGCCACCAGCGCCGCGGTCGGCCCCACGACCGCGCTCGCGGCGGCCGGTGCCGACGAGGTGTCGGCGGCGATTGCCGCGATGTTCTCGACACACGCCCAGACGCACCAAGCGGTCAACGCCCAGGCGGCTTTCTTCCACCAACAGTTCGTGCAGGCGCTGACCAGTGCCGGCGGGTCATATGCGACCGCCGAGGCGTTGAACGCGTCACCGTTGCAGGCGGTTGAGCAGGCCGTGCTGGGCGCCGTTAACGCGCCCACCCAGCTGCTGTTGGGTCGCCCTCTGATCGGCGACGGCGCCCACGCCACCGCCCCGGGTGGAGCCGGCGGCGCCGGCGGCCTGCTGTGGGGTAGCGGGGGTAGTGGCGCTGCCGGTCCGGCCGGGACCGGTCAGGCGGGTGGTGCCGGTGGCGCTGCCGGGCTGTTCGGTAACGGCGGGGCGGGCGGAATCGGCGGGGCAGCTGGAGTGGTGGGCGCCGGCGGCGTCACGGCGGCCAGCTGGACATCCACCCCGGTTGCGGGTGCGCCGTCCACCTACGGCAGTGCGGGTGGCGCCAGCGGCTCCGGGGCCGCCGGGGCGGGCAGCATATCGGGGACAAGGGGTGCTGACGGCAGGGCGGGCTGATCGGCGAGCGGCTGTGCAGAGTGCACAGCCTTCGCCGTAATGCACGTGCAGTCTGCCCTGTCCGCAGCGGCGCGGATTCGTCTTCGCCAAGAGGATACGAATCTCGCCGCGTGATCGGTCAGCCGCGCATATTCTGCGATTCGCCGCGTGCGCCGTCGAACGATAGGACACGCCATGCCTTTCCTGGTTGCAGCACCCGAACTCCCGGCGCACGCGCCGGCGGTCTCGGGGCTGATCGGCAATGACGGTGACGGTGCGGTAGGCGGTTCCGGCGGCTTACTGTTCGGCACGGCCGGGTTGCCCGGGTAGCGGTCGCGCTCGGCGACTCTAAAGTTTGCGCAACCGCAGCCGGTTGATGGCATGATCAGCGTCTTTGCGCAGCACCAGGGTGGCTCTGGGCCGCGTCGGCAGGATGTTCTCGACCAGGTTGGGCCGATTGATCGAGCGCCAGATCTCCTTCGCCGCGACCACGGCCTGCGGGTCGGACAGCGCCGAATAGTGGTGGAAGTGCGATTCCGGGTTGGCGAACGAGGTACTGCGCATCGCCAGGAACCGCGACACGTACCACTCCTCGATGTCCTCGATCCGGGCATCCACGTACAGCGAGAAGTCGAACAGGTCCGACACCATCAGCGTCGGACCGGTTTGCAGCACGTTCAGCCCTTCCAAAATGAGGATGTCGGGATGGCGGACGACGTGTTTGGCACCGGGAATGATGTCGTAGCGCAGGTGGGAATACACCGGCGCGCAGGCGTAGTCGGATCCAGACTTCACCGACGTGACGAATCGCATCAGCGCCCGGCGGTTGTAACTTTCAGGAAAACCTTTGCGGTGCATGAGGTTTCGCCGCGTGAGCTCGGCGTTGGGGTAGAGAAAACCGTCGGTGGTCACCAGGTCCACCCGGGGGTGGTGATCCCAGCGGGCCAGCAGCGCCTGCAGCACACGCGCCGTGGTCGACTTCCCGACGGCGACGCTGCCCGCGACCCCGATGATGAACGGCACCGGGCGGTCGGGGTTTTGCTGAGGCTCGCCGAGGAATTCCGCGGTGGCGGCGAACAGGCGCTGGCGAGCGGCTACCTGGAGGTGAATGAGCCGCGCCAGCGGCAGGTAGACCTCTTCGACTTCCAGCAGGTCGAGCTGTTCACCGAGGCCGCGCAACCCGACCAGTTCCTCTTCGGTGAGTGCCAGCGGAGTAGCCATGCGGAGCGCGCGCCATTGCCGTCGGTCGAACTCGACATAGGGGCTCGGCTCGCTCGGCCGCGGCATGGTGCCAGTCTCTCAGGAACGTAGGCGGCACCGGCGGTGGGGCTGGACAAAACGTGCTTCAGCTGTGAAATGAGGGCCTCGATAGACTGATGCCCGTGACTGCTACTCCTGACGCCCGCGTCGCCACCCCGGCCTCGGCCGCCCTGATGTCCGCACCGCTCGCCGAGGTCGATCCCGATATTGCAGAGCTCTTGGGCAAAGAACTCGGGCGGCAACGCGACACCCTCGAGATGATTGCGTCGGAGAACTTCGTGCCGCGATCGATCTTGCAGGCGCAGGGCAGCGTGCTGACCAACAAGTACGCCGAGGGCCTGCCGGGCCGGCGGTACTACGGTGGCTGTGAGCATGTCGACGTGGTCGAGAACATCGCCCGCGACCGCGCCAAGGCGCTGTTCGGTGCCGATTTCGCCAATGTGCAGCCACATTCGGGCGCCCAGGCCAACGCCGCGGTGCTCGCCGCACTGATGTCGCCCGGCGAGCGGCTGCTGGGCCTGGACCTGGCCAACGGCGGCCACCTGACCCACGGCATGCGGCTGAACTTCTCCGGCAAGTTGTACGAGAACGCCTTCTACGGCGTCGATCCGACGACACATCTGATCGACATGGATGTGGTACGTCAACAGGCGCTCGAGTTCCGTCCGAAGGTGATCATCGCGGGCTGGTCGGCCTACCCCCGGATCCTCGACTTCGCGGCGTTCCGGTCGATCGCCGACGAGGTCGACGCCAAGCTGTGGGTCGACATGGCGCACTTCGCCGGCCTGGTCGCCGCGGGGCTGCACCCGTCCCCGGTGCCCTACGCCGACGTGGTGTCCACGACCATCCACAAGACGCTCGGTGGTGCCCGCTCCGGCATGATCCTGGGCAAGCAGGAGTACGCCAAGGCTGTCAACTCCGCGGTGTTCCCCGGCCAGCAGGGCGGACCGCTGATGCATGTCATCGCCGGAAAGGCCGTGGCGCTGAAAATCGCCGGCACGCCCGAGTTCGCCGAGCGCCAGCAGCGCACGGTGTCGGGTGCGCGGATCATCGCTGACCGCCTGCTGGCTGACGACGTCGCCAAGGCCGGGGTATCGGTCGTCAGCGGCGGCACCGACGTGCACCTCGTGCTGGTCGACCTGCGTAACTCGCCACTCGACGGCCAGGCGGCCGAGGATCTGCTGCACGAAGTCGGCATCACGGTCAACCGCAACGCCGTCCCCAACGACCCCCGGCCGCCGATGGTGACGTCGGGTCTGCGCATCGGGACGCCCGCCCTGGCGACCCGCGGCTTCGGCGATGCCGAATTCTCCGAGGTCGCCGACATCATCGCCACCGCGCTGGCCGGCGGCACGTCGGCGGACGTGGCTGGGCTGGGTGCGCGGGTAACCCGGTTGGCCAGGGAGTTTCCGCTCTATGAGGGGATCGAGGACTGGGCCCTGATCGGGCGCTGAGTCTGCTCACCCGGGTGATCCGCGACACGCCCACCCAAATTTGAAAGAACCTGTGAATGCGGGTTACAGTAACCGCATGGCACAGAAACCTGTCGCTAATGCGCTGACGCTGGAACTCGAGCCCGTGGTGGAGGCCAACCTGGCCCGCCATCTCGCCACCGAAGAGATTTGGTTCGCCCACGACTACGTACCCTTCGACCGCGGCGAGAACTTCGCGTTTCTCGGCGGCCGCGACTGGGATCCGTCGCAGGCAACCCTGCCCCGGTCGATCACCGATGCGTGCGAGATCATGCTCCTGCTCAAGGACAACCTGGCGGCCCACCACCGCGAGTTCGTCGAGCACTTCATCCTCGAGGAGTACTGGGGCCGCTGGATCGGCCGGTGGACCGCGGAGGAGCACCTGCACGCCATCGCGCTGCGCGAATACCTGGTGGTGACCCGCGAGGTCGACCCGGCCGAGAACGAGGACGCCCGGGTGCAGTACGTGATGAAGGGTTACCGCACCGAGAAGTACTCGCAGATCGACACCCTGGTCTACATGACCTTCTCGGAGCGCGCCTACGGCACGTTCTGCCGTAACCTCGCCGCGCAGATCGAGGAGCCGATCCTGGCCGGACTGGTCGACCGGATCGCGCGGGACGAGGCGCGGCACGAGGAATTCTTCGCCAACCTGATCGCCCACCTGCTGGACTACTCTCGCGACGAGGTGATCGAGTCGATTGCCGCTCGTGCCGCCGACCTCGACGTCCCCGGCGCGGACATTGACGCGTACCGGGACAAGCTGCAGGCGGTGGCGGAGGCGGGCATCTTCGATCGCGGCCAACTGCAGCAGGTCGTCTCCGAGCGCATCACAGCCTGGGGCCTGGCCGACGAGCCTGCGCTGAAGCGCTTCGTCACGGACTAGCCAGAATTCCAGTCGATTTCGCACACCCGCCGTGTTGCGGTTGCGTGTCTCGATAGCGTCTCGGCGCGCCTGCGCTGCGTTGGTGCCGCCACCGGAGTAGCGTCGCCGGTGATGGTCAGCGACTTGCTCTGCTGCCAGGGCGGCACCTTCCGTCACGATTACGGCAGGACCGGCCCCGGTCCTGGTGCCGCGGCCCCCGCCGACACGCTCGCGTGGGTCCGCCCGAGCGTCATCCGCTCGAGGAGCGCCCCGTGACCGAAACCCGGACCTACGTGCTCGACACCTCCGTCCTGCTGTCCGATCCATGGGCATGCAGCCGGTTCGCCGAGCACCAGGTGGTGGTCCCGCTGGTGGTAATCAGCGAACTGGAAGCCAAGCGCCACCACCATGAGCTGGGCTGGTTCGCGCGCCAGGCGTTGCGTCTGTTCGACGACCTGCGATTGGAACACGGCCGGCTGGACCAGCCCATTCCGGTTGGCACACAAGGTGGTTCACTGCACGTCGAGCTCAACCACACCGACCCGACGGTGTTGCCCGCCGGTTTCCGGACCGACAGCAACGACTCGCGGATCTTGAGCTGCGCCGCCAACCTCGCCGCGGAGGGCAAGCGGGTGACGCTGGTGAGCAAAGACATTCCGTTGCGGGTCAAGGCCGCCGCGGTGGGTCTGGCCGCCGACGAGTATCACGCACAGGACGTCGTGGCCTCAGGCTGGTCGGGAATGCACGAGATCGAGACCGCGCCGGACGACATCGCCGCGTTGTTCTCCGACGGCGAGATCGACCTGGCCGAGGCCCGGGACTTGCCGTGCCACACCGGGATTCGGCTGCTGGGCGGGAGTTCCCACGCGCTAGGCCGGGTTACTCCGGCCAAGCGCGTTCAGCTGGTCCGCGGTGACCGCGAGGTGTTCGGCTTGCGCGGGCGCTCGGCTGAGCAGCGGGTGGCTCTGGACCTGCTGCTGGACGAGTCGGTAGGCATCGTGTCGCTCGGCGGCAAGGCCGGCACCGGAAAATCGGCGCTGGCGCTGTGCGCGGGACTGGAAGCGGTGCTCGAACGTCGCACCCAGCGCAAGGTGGTCGTGTTCCGCCCGCTGTACGCCGTGGGTGGCCAGGAGCTGGGTTACCTGCCCGGTAGCGAGAGCGACAAGATGGGCCCCTGGGCGCAGGCGGTGTTCGACACCCTCGAAGGCCTGGCCAGTCCGGCCGTGCTGGACGAGGTGCTGTCCCGCGGCATGCTCGAGGTACTGCCGCTGACCCACATCCGGGGACGGTCGTTGCACGACTCGTTCGTCATCGTCGACGAAGCCCAGTCCCTCGAGCGCAACGTGCTGCTCACCGTGCTGTCCCGGCTGGGCACCGGGTCCCGGGTGGTCCTGACGCACGACATCGCACAGCGGGACAACCTGCGGGTCGGTCGGCACGACGGCGTCGCCGCGGTGATCGAGAAGCTCAAAGGGCACCCGCTGTTCGCCCACATCACGCTGCTGCGCAGTGAGCGCTCGCCGATCGCCGCGCTGGTCACCGAGATGCTCGAGGAGATCACCGGGCCGCACTGATTGTGGCGCCTGGGCGGCGTTCGCGTGTGCGTCCACGGCGGGAAACTCGCCGGAATCACGCCCTGGATGCACACCGCAAGCCGCCACGGCACACTCGGCGTCGAGGTCGCGCGCCCGACGTTCGGTAAACTTCCCTGGTGCCGAAACGACCCGATAATCAGGCCTGGCGCTACGGGCGCATGGTTCTCGGTGTCGTGGTCGCGGTCGCCGTGCTGGTGATCGGCGGTCTGACCGGCCACGTCACCCGCGCCGACAACCCCAGTTGCGCGATGGTCAAGTGCGTCGCGCTCACCTTCGACGACGGCCCGAGCCCGTACACCGACCGGCTGCTGCAGATTCTCAAGGACAACGACGCCAAGGCCACGTTCTTCCTGATCGGCAACAAGGTGGCGGCCAATCCGGCCGGTGCCAAGCGGATCGCCGAGGCTGGAATGGAGATCGGCAGCCACACCTGGGAGCACCCCAACATGACGACGATTCCGCCCCAGGACATCGCCGCGCAGTTCTCCCGGGCCAACGACGCGATCGCGGCCGCGACCGGCCGCAAGCCTGCGCTGTACCGGCCCGCCGGGGGGCTTTCGAATGCGGCGGTGCGGCAGGCCGCCGCCAACGCCGGTCTTGCCGAAATCCTATGGGACGTAATCCCTTTCGACTGGGCCAACGATTCCAACACCGCGGCAACGCGGCAGGTGCTGATGTCGCAGATCAAGCCGGGCTCCGTGGTGCTCTTTCACGACACCTACTCGAGCACCGTCGATCTGGTCTACCAGTTCATTCCGGTGCTCAAGGCCAACGGCTACCGCCTCGTGACGGTCAGCGAGCTGCTCGGGCCGCGGGCACCTGGCAGCAGTTACGGCAGCCGGGAGAACGGCCCGCCCGTCAACGAGCTACACGACATTCCGGTCAGCGAGATCCCGGCTCTGCCGAACACCCCGTCACCGAAGCCGATGCCCAACTTCCCGATCACCGACATTCCCGGGCAGAATTCGGGCGGGCCGAATAACGGTGCCTAGGGCAGAGGCGCCGCAGTCCGCGCTGAAGCTGTCGATCCAGTACGGAATCGACCTGGCGCTGGGTTACGTCATCGCCGTCATCGACGCTGCGGCCATCCTGATTCCACTGCGCGGTCGTACTCCCGGCGTCGCCGACGCCGATTTCGCGGAGAAGAACACCGTTCTGGTGGCAGTCCTGGTGGTATTGGGGACCATCACGGTCGCTGTCGCGGGTCCCCTCATCCTCGGCCCCACGCTGCGCTGGTATGTCGCGGGTGATGAACCGACTTCCGAGCAGCGGGAGGCTGCGATGAGGCTTGCCGGCCGGCAGTCGGTCCTGCTGGCCTCGACCTGGGTGCTGTGTGGCGCTGTGATGATGGTGGTCAACAGTCATGGTGGAGCTGCACTGCTGGTACCCCTGATGCTGGGCGTGGCGATCGGAGCCGCCGCCGCCGCGGGCACCGGGTTACTGCTGGCCCAGCGCACGTTGCGGCCCATCATGGTGGTGGCCACCCGGGGCTGTGAACCCCGGCTGGCGGTACCGGGAGTCTTCGCCCGCCTGGTTCTGCTGTGGTTTCTGTGCAGCGCACTGCCCATCGGCGTTATCGCAACCCTCGTCCTACTGCGCTCTTTCGGCTGGCTGGTCGACAAGTCGGCATCCCTGGACGTGCCCGTGCTGGTGGTGTCGTTGGCGGCGCTGTTGCTGGGCATGCCGACGATGATCCTGACATCGCGATCGATCTCGGATCCGGTTGCCGAGGTCGCCGACGCGATGGCCGAGGTCGAGCGCGGCCACATCGACACTTACGTCGGGGTCTACGAACGGTCCCAGATCGGGCGTCTGCAAAGCGGATTCAACCGCATGGTGAACGGGCTCGAGGAACGGGACCGCCTCCGCGACCTGTTCGGCCGACACGTCGGGACCGACGTGGCGCGGCGCGCGCTCGAGGAGGGCGCCACCCTGTCCGGTGATGTGGTGGACGCCGCGGTCCTCTACATCGATCTGGTGGGTTCCACCCTGCTCACCCAGAGCCACCCGCCCCAAGAGGTTGCGCAGGTACTCAACGACTTCTTCCGGATCGTCGTGGGCACCGTCGAGGAATTTCAGGGCCTGATCAACAAGTTCGAGGGCGACGCGGCACTGGTCATCTTCGGTGCGCCACTGCGGACGAACGAACCGGCGGCGGCAGCGTTGGGGACGGCGCGTGCCCTGGGCGGCAAGCTGCGTCTGCTCCCGATGGTGGATTTCGGTATCGGCGTCTCGGCGGGACGTGTCTTCGCCGGAAACATCGGTGCCGAAAACCGGTACGAATACACGGTGATCGGCGACGCAGTCAACGAAGCCGCCCGGCTGGCCGACCTGGCCAAGACCTCCGAGCGCCGAATCCTCTGCTCCGGTGCGGCAATTGACCGCGCCGCGCAGAACGAGCGCAGGCGTTGGGACGAGTGCTACTCGACGGTGCTGCGCGGCCGGTCCGAGCCGACGCACGTCTGGACGCCGGCCGACCGGACCTAGCCGACGGGCGGCCGTTACTTCTTCGAAACCTTCAGCGAGGCAACGACTTTGTCGACGATGGCGGCGGAGGCCTTATCGCCGATGGCGGTCGCGCCCAGGAAGATCGTGACCGGCTTGGTGTCGACGGCGATGATCGTCACGGTGTCGCCCTTGACGCCGCGGCTGGTGTCGGCGATCGTGATGTCGGCATCGACCCGTGCGGCCTTGACCCCGTCGACCGTCACCGACGACGTCTTCTTCGGGCCGAGCGTGGGATTCGACTGGATGTATCCGGGACCGTTGGCGACGCATTCCATCAGTTTCGACGCCTGCGCAGTGACGTCCATACTGGTCACGAAGTTGGTGAGGGCGACCTCGACCTGCATCATCCACTGGCTGGCGTTCGGCACCTCCGCGCCGAGACCCACTGCGTCGATCAGGTTCGGGTTCTGGTCGTCCACATACGGCGTCCAGCCCGGTGCCGCGGTCGCCGGGAAGGACAGCTTGCCGGCAGAAACCGTGTCACCGGTGGGCTTGTTGCCGCCGGAGACGTTCGGGGTGCAGCCGGTCGCGGTCTGCATCGAAGTCTCGGGTCCCGACGTCGCGGCGCTGGTCGCCCCGGACGGGCCGGCCGCAGGGGTCTCGTCGCCGTTGTTGTTCAGCGCAACGACCAGGATCACCACCAGCACGATGGCCCCCAGCACCGCGATGCCGGCGACGATCAGCCACGGCAGCTTCGAACTCGAGCCCGACGGCGGCGGGTAGGGCCCCGGCTGCCAGCCGGGGGGAACCTGTTGTCCCGGTTGGTATTGCTGGGGCGGGTAACCAGGGACGCCGTACGGATCGGTACCCGGTGGGTATTGGCCGCCCGGCGGCGGATAGGGGTAGGACCCGGGCTGACCGGCCGGCTGGCCCTGCGGCTGGCCGCCCCAATACGGTTGCTGCCCATACGGGTTCGCTCCGTAGGGATCCTGACCGTAGGGATCCTGTCCGTAGGGACCACCGGGGGGAACCGTCATTACTGAATCACCCTTACTCTTACCGGCCGCCTCTACCGAGATAGCCGTACACCGCGTTCACCGCAGGGTACCTGCGGCTCGGGACTACCGGATCGCCCGACAGCTCTAGTCGATCGGCTCGACCTTGGCCATCGCCAGCACGTCGAGGCGGCGATCCAGTTCCTCTTCCGACAACTTGTCGCCGATCAGACCCCGATCGATGACGGTTTGGCGGATCGTCTTTCGCTCCTTGAGCGCCTGTTTGGCCACCGCGGCCGCCTCTTCGTACCCGATGGCCGAGTTCAGCGGCGTCACGATTGACGGCGAGGACTCGGCCAGTTCGCGCAGGTGCTCGACGTTGGCGACCAGACCGGTGATGCACCGCTCCGCGAACAGCTTTGACACGTTCGTCAGCAGCTTGAAGGACTCGAGAATGTTGCGCGCCATCATCGGGATGTAGACGTTCAGCTCGAAAGCACCACTGGCGCCGCCCCACGCAACCGCGGCGTCATTGCCGATCACCTGCGCGGCGACCTGGGTAACCGCCTCCGGCAGAACCGGATTCACCTTGCCAGGCATGATCGAGCTGCCCGGCTGCAGGTCGGGCAACTGAATTTCGGCCAGGCCGGTCAGCGGGCCCGACCCCATCCAGCGAATGTCGTTGGCGATCTTGGTCAGCGACACCGCGATGGTGCGCAGCGCCCCGGAGGCCTCGACCAGCCCGTCGCGTGCCGCCTGCGCCTCGAAAGAGTTTGCCGCGGTGCGTAACTCGGACAGATTAGTCTCGGCGACCAGCACCGCGACCACCTTGACGCCGAAGCCTTCGGGGGCGTTGAGCCCGGTACCGACCGCCGTGCCGCCGATGGCCAGCTCGCCCAGCCTGGGCAGGGTGGCGCGCACCCGCTCGATGCCGGCCTCGATCTGGCGGGCGTAGCCGCTGAACTCCTGGCCGAGGGTCACCGGAACGGCGTCCATCAGATGGGTGCGGCCGGATTTGACGACCGTCTGCCACTCGAGTGCCTTGGCCGACAGCGCGCTGTAGAGCACCTCGAGCGCCGGAATGAGATGACGCACCGCGGCCTCGGTGGCCGCGATGTGGGTGGCGGTCGGAAAGGTGTCGTTGGACGACTGCGACATGTTGACGTCGTCGTTGGGGTGCACCTTCACCCCGTTGGCGGCGGCGATCGACGCGATCACCTCGTTGGTGTTCATGTTCGAGCTGGTCCCCGACCCGGTCTGGAAGACGTCGATCGGGAACTGGTCGTCGTGCTTGCCGTCGGCGATCTCGGCCGCCGCGGCGATGATCGCCTCGGCCTTCTGGGCGTCGAGCAGTCCGAGGTCCTTGTTCACCTGCGCGCAAGCGCCTTTCAGCAGTCCCAGCGCGCGGATCTGGGTGCGCTCCAGGCCGCGGCCCGAGATCGGGAAGTTCTCGACCGCGCGTTGGGTCTGGGCGCGCCACAACGCGTTGACCGGCACCCGGACCTCGCCCATGGTGTCGTGCTCGATGCGGTATTCGGCGCTATCGGCCATGAATCGGATCCTTGCTTGTCTAGGTGTCAGGGCAGGGGATAGGCGGCGTTGCTGTCGCCGGTGAAGTCGATCGCCGAGTACTCGTTGAGCTTGGACAGCCGGTGGTAGGCCTCGATCATGCGCACGGTGCCCGACTTGGACCGCATCACGATCGACTGCGTGGTGCAGCCGCCCGGGTAATAGCGCACGCCCTTGAGCAAGTCGCCGTCGGTGACCCCGGTCGCGCAGAAGAACACGTTCTCACCCGATACCAGATCCCGGGTGGTCAGCACCCGGTCGACGTCGTGGCCGGCGTCGAGCGCCTTGCGGTGCTCGGCCTCGTCTTTGGGTGCCAATTGAGCCTGAATGGCCCCGCCCATGCAACGGATTGCCGCCGCGGTGATGATGCCCTCGGGGGTACCGCCGATACCGGCCAGCATGTCGGTGCCCGAGTCGGGCCGGCACGCGGAGATGGCGCCGGCGACGTCGCCGTCGGTGATCAGCCGGATACGAGCGCCCGTCGCACGAACATCGGCGATCAGCTGGGCATGCCGAGGGCGGTCCAGGATGCATACGGTCATATCCCGCACCGAGAGCTCCTTGACCCGCGCGACCGCCCGGATGTTCTCGGCGATCGGTGCGGTGATATCCAGCACGTGGGCGGCCTCGGGGCCGACGGCGATCTTGTTCATGTAGAACACCGCCGACGGGTCGAACATCGCACCGCGGTCGGCCACTGCCAGCACCGAGATGGCGTTGGGCATGCCCTTGCTCATCAGCGTGGTGCCGTCGATCGGGTCGACGGCGAAGTCGCATTCCGGGCCGTCCCCGTTGCCGACTTCCTCGCCGTTGTAGAGCATCGGCGCTTCGTCCTTCTCGCCTTCACCGATGACCACCACGCCGCGCATCGACACCGAATTGACCAGTTCGCGTATCGCGTCGACGGCGGCCCCGTCGCCGCCCTCCTTGTCGCCGCGGCCGACCCAGCGGCCTGCCGCCATGGCACCGGCCTCGGTGACGCGCACCAACTCGAGCGCCAGGTTGCGGTCGGGGGCCTCACCACGCGGCCGGGCGTGCGACGGCGTCGCAACGGTCGGCGGCGAGCCTGATCCCTCTGCAGTCATGGTTGGCGACCTTCATTCATGGTTGCCGATTGTCCCAGAAGCAGAACACTCGACTGGAGCTGGGATACTTGCGGTGTGACATCGGAGCCGCATCCTGCCCCCAAGCCGGCCAAGCCGCGGTTGCTGCAGGACGGACGCGACATGTTCTGGTCGCTGATGCCGCTGGTGCTGGGATGCGTCCTGCTGGCGGGCATGGTGGGGATGTGCTCCCTCGCACCGGGCGGCACGAACAAAGGAAAGGTCCCGTCCTACGACGCGGCGTCGGCGCTGCGGGCGGACGCCGCGACGCTGGGATTCCCCATCCGGTTGCCCCAACTGCCGCCGGGTTGGCAGCCCAATTCGGGCGGCCGCGGCGGGATCGACGCCGGACGCACGGACGCGGCCGCGGGACAACGGCTGCATGCCGCCACCTCGACGGTGGGATACATCAGCCCGACGGGTATGTATCTGAGCCTGACGCAGAGCAATGCCGACGAGGACAAGCTGGTCGGCTCCATCCATCCGGGCATGTACCCCACCGGGAACGTCGACGTCGCGGGCACCAGCTGGATCATCTACCAGGGGGCCGACCGGAACGGTGCGGTCGAGCCGGTGTGGACCACCCGACTGGCCAGCCCGGCCGGACCCACCCAGGTCGCGATCACCGGTGCCGGTACCCCCGATCAGTTCCGCACGCTGGCGGCTGCCACGCAGTCCGCGCAGCCGCTACCCAGCCGCTAGCAGGTCGACAGAAGGGACCGTCTCGTGACCGCACCCGAAGCAGATCTCGCCGGGTGGGAGGCGGCGCCGTTCACCGGTGCCGGCTACACCTACGACGTTTACCGCAAAGGGTCCGGCCCGGGCGTGGTGCTGATCCCGGAGATGCCGGGCATCCACCCGGGGGTGCTGGGCCTGGGCAATCATCTGGTGGACAACGGGTTCACCGTCGCTATCCCGTCCCTTTTCGGCGTGCCGGGCCGGCCGAAAACGCCGGGCTACATCGTGGCCGAAATCGGCCGCGGCTGCGTGGCCAAAGAGTTCGCCGCAATGGCCACCAACAAACAGCGACCGGTGTCGATGTTCTTGCGCGCCCTGGCCCGCGATCTCCACGAGAAGGCGCCCGGCAGGGGCGTCGGGGTGATCGGCCAGTGCTTCACCGGCGGCTTCGCGCTGGCCGCGGCCGTCGATGACAGTGTGCTGGCTCCGGTGCTCAGCCAACCCTCGGTGCCCTTCCCGCTCACGGCCAAGCAGCGCCGCGACCCCGGGATGAGTGAGTCGGAGCTCAGCGTGGTTGCCGATCGCTGCGCCAAGGGGGACCTGTGCGCCCTCGGGCTGCGGTTCAGCGGGGACAGAATGGCACCCGGCGAACGCTTCCAGACGCTCAAGCAGCGGCTGGGCGACGCGTTCGAGGTGATCGAGATCGACTCCGGCCCGGGCAACGAGCACGGCTTCGGCCGCATGGCGCATTCGGTGCTGACCGACGAGGTCCGCGAGATCGACGGGCAGCCCGCCTACGAGGCGCGCAAGCGGGTGGTCGAGTTCCTCAAGGAGCGGCTGACTTAGCTTCCTTTGAAAACACCTTCGGAAACCACTTGCGGCGAATGGGTTTCGGCATATCCGGTGTATCGGCGGGTTTGAGCTCGACGCCCTTGTAGACCGCGAGATAGACGTCGATGGTGGTGACGATGATGATCATCAGCACCGGGCCGATGATGATGCCCCACGGGCCGAACATCGAGATGCCCGCGAACACCGACAGCAGCATCAGCGCCGAATTGAGCCGGGCATCCCGCGGCACCAGGATCGGTCGCAGGAAGTTGTCGATGTTGGTGACCACGATCAGGTGGAAGAGCACCACGAAAACACCGCCGCCGATATTGCCGAACAGCATCATTCCCACGCCGAAGGGAATGGTGAGGATGCCGCCGCCCAACGGGATGATCGACAACGCGGTCAACACGATCGCGAAGATGAAGAAGCCGTGATGGAATCCGGCGAGATAGATCGACGCGGCGCCGGCGACGCCCTGGCAGAAGGCGATGACGAACTGGCCGTCGACCGTGCCGCGCACCATCGAACCCATCTTCTGCAGATACAGATCGGTGACCTCTTCGCCGAGCGGGTTGAGTTGACCGATCAACGTCCGTAACTTCTCGCTGTGCACCAGCAGTGCGACGAACACGTACAGAAAAATGATGGCGGAGGTGATCGTGCCGGCGAGGCTGCCGGCCGTGTTCTGCAGCACTCCCAACAGCCAGTGCCCGACGTTCTGGGCAGCGGAGACCAGCGCCTTGCGCAGCATCTCGGCGGTGACGTGCAGGTGCACGAATGGCACCCGGCCCAACAGCTCGTTGGCCAGTTGCAGGGTCTTGTCGCCCAGAGTGCTCATATCGGTCGACCTGACCCAGCCGGCTACCGAGTCCACCATCCGGGCGATCTGCATGATCGCCAGAGCCACCAGCAGTCCCACCGGCACGATCACGATCGCCAGCGCCGACAACAGGGTGGCGGTGGCCGCCAGGCCGGTGTTGAGTCGTTTGTTGAACCAGTTGAACAATGGCGTGAACAGGTATGCCCCGACCGCGGCCACCACTATCAGGACGAAATAGTCGCGCAGGAAGTACGCGCCGAATGCCAGGGCGAGCAGGGTGAAGATCGCCAGAGCGCGTTTCTGGGTGAGCGTGAATTCGGTGTTCATGGGTTGACGGCAACCATAGCTGCGGCGATCACCCGTGTCGCCGGGAGCCGCACCCGGCATTGGTCCGGCAGCGCCGCCCCGAAACGCGATTAAAGTGGAGAGCTGTTGTGCCGTGATCGACGGACGTTCGGGGCGAAGCGGGAAATAGGAGTTCGAGAGCAATGGCGACCGAAGTAGTCGAAACCGGATACGGGCCGGTGCGGGGTGGCCACGACGGGCACGTCAAGTTCTGGAAAGGCATCCGGTATGCGGCACCGCCGCTCGATGAATTGCGGTTCCGGGCGCCCGAACCGCCGCAGCAGTGGACCGAGGTCGCCGACGCCACCCAATACGGTCCGGCCTGCCCACAGCCGGTGGTGCCCAGGATGCCGCTCGACCTCGGCGCCCCGCTGGGCGAGGACTGCCTGCGGCTGAACGTCTGGGCGCCGGCCGGCGCCCAGCCCGGTGCCGGGAAGCCCGTGATGGTGTGGCTGCACGGCGGCGCCTACGTGCTGGGCTCCGGCAGTCAGCCGCTCTACGACGGTCGGGCACTGGCGGCTACCGGTGATGTCATCGTGGTCACGGTCAATTACCGGCTCGGCGCCCTGGGCTTTTTGGACCTGTCATCGTTCAGCACCTGGCAGCGACCGTTCGACTCCAACATCGGGCTGCGTGACGTGCTGGCGGCGCTGGGCTGGGTGCGTGACAACATCGCGGCGTTCGGCGGCGACCCGGGCAATGTCACCGTGTTCGGCGAATCCGCCGGCGCCGGGTTGGTGACCACCCTGCTCGCCAGCCCGGCCGCCCAGGGCCTTTTCGTTCGCGCGATCGCGCAGAGCTCACCGGCCACCTCCGTGTACGACCAGGAACGGGGCCGACGGGTCGCGACGAGCCTGCTGGAAAAGCTGGGCATCGCAGCCGCCGAGGTGCGGCGGATGACCGAGGTCTCGACCGAGGCGCTCGTTGCGGCGACGCATGAAGTGTTCAATGAGGTGCCCGTGCGCAACCCCGGCACCCTGGCATTCGTCCCGATCGTCGATGGTGACCTGCTGCCCGATTACCCCGTCAAGCTGGCGGAGGAAGGCCGGCTGCTGCCGGTGCCGCTCATCATCGGGACCAATAAGAACGAGGCGGCGCTGTTTCGGTTGATGCGCTCGCCGCTGATGCCGATCACCCCGCGCGCCATCACCTCGATGTTCGACCAGATCGCCGCCGAACAGCCCGACCTGCAACTGCCGACGCTGGACGAGATCGGGTCGGCGTATACCGGCCGCCACAAGTCGCGCGTGGTCAGCATGGCGACCGATATCGGTTTCCGGTTGCCGACGGTCTGGCTCGCGCAAGGTCACAGCGCGGTGGCGCCGGTGTACATGTACCGCTTCGACTACGCCACACCGTTGTTCAAGGTGCTGCTGGTCCGGGCCGCGCACGCCACCGAATTGCCTTACATCTGGGGCAATCTCGGGGGACCGCAGGACGTGACGCTCAAGCTCGGTGGGGCCAAGAGCGCGATGGCGGTGGCTACGCGGATGCAGACCCGCTGGATCAACTTCGCCACCGGCGGCGAGCCGGCGGGTCCGGCCGGCGAGCTGGCCTGGCCGCGCTATGACCAGACCGATCGCGCCTGCCTGGTCATCGACAAGTCCGACACGGTGGTGCACGACGTCGACGCGCGAATCCGGGATGCCTGGGGCGCCCAGATGGTGAGCTTCCGCTAGGAGTTGACCCGTTGCTTCTTGGCGGCCTGAGCCTCCGCCTTCATCTTGTGGAACAGGTCGACGTAGTAGGGCAGGCAATCCTTGAGCGCCTGCTGGGTGGTGAACAGCGGCTCGTAGCCCAGGTCGCGGCGCGCCTTTTCGATGGAGAAGTAGTTGTCCAGGTACAGCCGCTCGATGGCCAGCGGCTCGAGAAGTGGCGCGGGGAAACCGAACCGGAAGTGCAACCGCTGCCAGCCCGTCATCACCCGGTGCACGGCGGGTCCGGAAACCCTTATTCTGGGCCACTTTTCACCACATGCCTCGACCACCGGGCGGGCGAACTCGAACATGTTGATGGGGTCGGCGTCGTTGATGAAGTAGGCCTGGCCGGGCGCCGTGCCGCCCGGCACCAGGTGCTCTCCGGCCAGGATGAAACCGTGAATCAGGTTGTGCACGTATGAGTTGTCCAGCTTGGCCGACTCGCGTCCCACCAACACCTTGACGTGGCCCTTGATCACGCTTTCAAACAACTTGCGGAACATGGTCTGGTCGCCGCTGCCCCAGATGCCACTGGGCCGGATTGAACAGGTCAGCATGCCCTCGACGCCGTTCTGCGCCAGAACGTACTTCTCGGCGGCCACTTTCGTCTCGGTGTAAAGGTCGTTGAAACGGCTTGTGTAGGGCATCGTTTCGTCGCCGTTGGCGATGTTCTGCCCGCCCATCACCACGCTGTTGGATGCGGTGTAGACGAATCGCTTGACTCCCGCCTGCTGGCCGGCTGCCACCAGGTTCTGGGTGCCGCCGACGTTGACCGAGAAGCTGCGCTCCCGGTATTCCTTGGTGACCGACGCGCCACCCATAAGGTCGATGATCGCCGCAGTGTGGATGATGGTGTCGATGCCGTCGACCGCCGCTTCGCAGACGGCTTTGTCGGTGATGTCTCCCTGAAGCACTTCCAGATTCGGGTGCTGGGGCAACGGCGATGGCGCGCGGTCGAACGAACGTACCCGGTGTCCACGCTCCAAGAGCGTTCTCACCAGGTTAGCGCCGACGAAGCCGGAGCCCCCGGTGACCAGGACGCTGCCGAGTTCGGTTGTCAGTGATGCATCACCCATGCGGGAGAGAATAACTGAAACGTGTTCCAGTTTGGAACCGAAGCGGCAGGACTAATTTTGCCGGGATCAGCTTTCCGGGACCTCGCCGGCGGCCAGGGCGTCGGACACCCGTTGGCGTGCGCCAGCTAAGTGCTCTTCGCACCGTTTGGCTAGCTGCTCGCCTCTTTCCCACAACTTCAGCGACGCATCGAGGTCCAGCCCGCCCTGCTCGAGGAGCCGCACGACTTCGATCAGCTCGTCCCGGCAGTTTTCATAGCCGAGCTGACTAATAGGCGTAATCGACGACGCCTCCGGTTGTTCGTCAGGCACCATTGGTACGTCCTTCGCTCACCGCTGCGATAGCGCCGTCGGCGACTCGCACCCGCAGCCTGGCACCGGGCGGTGCCTCGTCGACGGACCGCAGAATCTCCGCATCCTCGGTCAGGACCTGCACCACGGCATAGCCGCGGGCCAGCGTGGCGGCCGGGCCGAGTGTGGATAGCCGCGCACTCAGATGGCCGATACGCTCGGATTCCGCCGTCAGTAGCCGGTTGATGTCGCGGCGCAGCGCCGATCGGGCGCGGTGCACCTCCTCGCCGCGGATCGTCACCATCCGCAGTGGGTCGGCCAGCACCGGACGGCTACGCAGCGCAGCCAGCGACCGCTCCTCCCGAGAGACCCAGTTGCGCAGCGCCCGGGCACTGCGCCGGCGCAGGTCGGCGATCAGGTGTTGTTCGGCGGCGGTATCCGGGACCACTTTCTTGGCCGCGTCGGTGGGGGTGGCGGCGCGCAGGTCGGCGACCAGATCGCAGAGCGGATTGTCGGGTTCGTGGCCCACGGCGCTGATGACCGGAGTGCGACAGGCCGAGATCGCGCGGCACAGCGTTTCGTCGGAGAACGGCAGCAGATCCTCGACGCTACCGCCGCCGCGGGCGATCACGATCACGTCGACCTCCGGATGCCCGTCGAGATCGCGCAACGCCTCCACCACCTGCGCGACGGCATTGACCCCCTGCACGGCGGCATGGCGGATCTCGAATCGCACCGCGGGCCAACGCTTTTCGGCCACCGTCGTGACATCGCGCTCGGCGTGGCTGGCGCGACTGGTGATCAGGCCGATCATGTTGGGCAGGAACGGGATCGGGCGCTTGAGGCGGGGGTCGAAAAGCCCTTCGGCGTCCAGCAGGCGGCGCAACCGCTCGATGCGGGCCAGCAACTCGCCGACTCCGACGGCCCGAATCTCGTTGAGCCGCAACGAGAATGTGCCACGGCCGGTATAAAACGAGGGCTTGCCGCAGACGACGACCTGGGTGCCCTCGGTCAGCCGGACCGGCGCGTTCAGCACCAGATCGCGTGAGCAGGTGACCGTCAGAGACATGTCGGCCGCCGGGTCGCGCAGCACCATGAACACCGTGCTGCTGTTGGGCCGCATGTTGATCTGGGCCAACTGTCCCTCGACCCAGACCGTGCCCAGTTTGTCGATCCAGCCCGCCACCCGGATGGCCACCGCGCGAACCGGGAACGGATTCTCGGCCGAGTTAGCGCCGGGTCCTGGCTGCGAGGCGCGCGTCACTTCGCGGTCGCGCGGGTGATCCTGTTGGCGAGCAGCGTCTGGAACGGGGCGCGTGCCTTGGTGGCCTGCTCGTAGGCCAGTAGGGCCTCGAGTTCGGCGACATCCAGCGACTGCAGCCGGGCCCGCAACTGGGCCAAGGTGAGCTGCGGGTAATCCAATTCGGAGGCCACCGTCGGTACCGGCACGCTGGCCGCGGCCGCCTTCTTCGTTTGCCGGGCCGAGACCGGTTGAGTGGTCGCATCCCTCGAGGCGGAGCCGGGCTCTGCGGTGTCGGACACCGAGTACAACGCGAACCGGCCCTCGGCGCGCCGGTCGCCCTCGATGCCGTCGACCGGAATGCTGGAGAATCCGCCCGCGGTGCCGTCCTGGGCTTCCAGATCCTCGTCGAACGTCGCCCACTCAGGCTGCTCGTCCTTGGGTGGGAAGATCGATTCCAGCGTGGTGTCACCCTTGATGACCAGCTCGGCGAGGTTTTGCTGAAAACGCATCACCAAGTGTGCCGCCTGGCTGGCCAGCGTCATCGGGTACATCAGGATGGTTCGCGGGAGCCGCATCGTCTCCTCGACGGCGACTGTCGCCGCGCCGACCAGCAGCCGAACCCCGTACGGTGCAGTAGCCATGCGTCCCAGCCTGCCTCACCCGGCGGATAACTCCAAGCCGACCGTGACGAAATGGCGGATCCGTGTCGGCGGAACGTACCCTGATGGGCATGGCACCGACTATTGACATGGGGATTCCCGGTGCGGTGAGTTCGGTGGCGTCGGATGGCGGGCGGCCTGACCGCAAGCGGGTGCTGCTGGCTGAGCCGCGAGGGTACTGCGCGGGGGTGGACCGTGCCGTCGAGACGGTCGAGCGTGCGCTGGAGAAGCACGGCGCTCCGGTGTACGTCCGGCACGAGATCGTGCACAACCGGCACGTGGTCGACACGCTGGCCAAGGCGGGCGCGGTGTTCGTCGAGGAAACCGACGAGGTACCCGAGGGAGCCATCGTCGTCTTCTCCGCGCACGGTGTCGCGCCGACGGTGTATGCGGCCGCCGCCGAACGCAACCTACAGACCATCGACGCCACCTGCCCGCTGGTCACCAAGGTGCACAACGAGGCCAAGCGCTTCGCCCGCGCCGACTACGACATCCTGCTGATCGGGCACGAGGGCCACGAGGAGGTCATCGGCACGGCCGGGGAAGCCCCGGATCACGTGCAGTTGGTCGACGGGGTCGACGCGGTCGAGAAGGTCACCATCCGTGACGAGAACAAGGTCATCTGGCTGTCCCAGACCACGCTGTCGGTCGACGAGACGATGGAGATCGTCGAGCGGCTGCGTCAGCGTTTCCCGAAGCTGCAGGATCCGCCGAGCGACGACATCTGTTATGCCACCCAGAATCGCCAGGTGGCGGTCAAGGCGATGGCTCCCGAGTGCGAGCTGGTGATCGTCGTGGGCTCGCGCAATTCGTCGAACTCGGTGCGGCTGGTCGAGGTGGCCCTTGGCGCCGGGTCGCGCGCGGCGCACCTGGTGGACTGGGCCGACGACATCGACCCCGCCTGGCTGGACGGTGTCACTACCGTCGGCGTGACGTCCGGGGCGTCGGTCCCCGAGATCCTGGTGAGCGGTGTCCTGGAACGGTTGGCCGAGTTCGGCTTCGACATGGTGCAGCCGGTGACGACGGCCAACGAGACGCTGGTATTCGCGCTGCCGCGGGAGATCCGGCCGGCCCGCTCGTCCGGTTAAGCGTCGTAGTCCTGCGGCCTGCGCGGAGCGCGCGACCGACTCCGCCGTTCCGAACGCGGTTCGTCGTGGCGGTCCTCGCGCGGCTCGCTGCGGGGCGCCTGCCCGCGGTAGCGGACCTGCGAAATTGGGTGGTGGGTCGGGTTGGTGCCGGGGGACCCGTTCGTGCGGCGGCCGCGCGGCTCGTACGGCGGCTCATACGGCGGGTACGGCTCGTAGCCGGACGGGCGGCGCTCATACCGGCTACGGCGCTCGGATGGCTCGGGGCGCTCGTGGGTTTCGTAGGGATTGAAGCGGCTGCTGCGCGGTTCGGGGCGGTCATAGGACCGCTCGGTTGGCCGGTCGTAGGGGCTGCGTCGCGGGTGCGGTTCGCGGCGCATTTCCCGGGGCGGGTGTGCGCCCAGGTCTGAGTCACCCGGCGGACGCCGGCGGCGCGGGCGCGGCGGCGCGCCTGTCGTGTCATAGTCCGTGTCGGTCGGCGGCACCTGGCTGCGCCGGGTACTGCGGCGGGGACGTTCATCGCCCGGCTCGTAGCTGTCGTCGGGGCGAGCGTGCCGGGATCTGGTCCGGGCTGCGCGCTGCGAAGAGGTACGGCTGCTGCTGCGGGCGGTTCGTCCGGTCCGGGCGGCCCGGCCTCTCGAGTGAGCCGGAGGCGCTGCGTTGGCGGCGTCCCCGTCGTCGTCCGAACCGCCGGCCAGCAGTGCATTGAGTTTCGCTACGAGGCTGCCGAGCAGCGGCGTTCGCTGCGCTCTGGCGTTCTCGGCTGGCTCGTCCCCGGCTTCCGCGGCGGTCCGGCTGTTCTTGCCGAAGTACCAGCGGATCAGCCCGATCAGCAGGATGACGCCGGCGGTGCCCAGCATCAGCGGGAACCGCTCGATGAGCGGATAACCGCAGTTGATCAGCAGGTCCTTGAACTTGTCGACCTTGCCGCCGTGGAACAGCCAATAAGCCCCGGGCACGCTGCAGAACAGGATCAGCGGCGGCTGGATGACCGCGGTGAACACCGCGGCCTGCCGGACCGCCAGCACGGCCGCGACACAGCCGGCGATATAGAAACCCGAGAAGGTGTGGGTCAGCTCCTTGTGGCCGGCGTCGAACGCATACCCCAGGGCTGTGGCTCCCACGGCGATGAGCACGGCCGCCCACCACGGCACACCTGGGATGGTGGGGACAATGGAGCGGTGACTTGCCTCCACCGCCGCTCTCTCCCGCTGCGCTGACACACGTTGACCGTACCGGCAATGACGCCAAAGGCCCGTATATCGCCGGACACTTTCCGCTGGCGTGCCCCCTAAACTTGGTTTCCCGTGAGCCTAAGCCTGGGAATTGTGGGTCTGCCCAACGTCGGCAAGTCGACCCTGTTCAATGCGCTGACCCGGAACAACGTGTTGGCGGCCAACTATCCGTTCGCCACGATCGAACCGAACGAAGGCGTGGTCTCGCTGCCCGATCCGCGCCTGGACAAGCTGGCCGAGCTGTTCGGATCGGCTCGCGTCGTTCCGGCGCCGGTGACCTTCACCGACATCGCCGGACTGGTCAAGGGAGCGTCGGAGGGGGCCGGGCTGGGCAACAAGTTCCTGGCTCATATCCGCGAATGCGATGCCATCTGTCAGGTCGTGCGGGTGTTCGCCGACGACGATGTGACGCATGTCTCAGGAAAGGTCGACCCTGGCTCCGATATCGAGATCGTGGAGACCGAGTTGATCCTCGCCGACCTGCAGACCCTCGAACGGGCGCTGCCCAGGCTGGAGAAGGAGGCCCGCACCAACAAAGACCGCAAACCGATGCACGAGGCCGCGGTGGCCGCGCAACAGATCCTCGACAGTGGCAAGACGCTGTTTGCTGCGGGTGTGGACACCTCTTTGCTGCGGGAGCTCAATCTGCTGACCACCAAACCGTTCCTCTACGTGTTCAACGCCGACGAGTCGGTACTCAGCGACGCGGCGCGGATCGCTGAGCTGCGCGCGCTGGTCGCCCCGGCCGACGCGGTATTCCTCGATGCCGCAATCGAGTCCGAACTGATCGAACTCGACGACGAATCGGCAGCGGAGTTGTTGGAGTCGATCGGTCAGACCGAGCGCGGCCTGGATGCGCTGGCGCGCGCGGGTTTTCACACGTTGAAGCTGCAGACGTACCTGACCGCGGGTCCGAAAGAGGCGCGGGCCTGGACGATCCACCAGGGCGACACCGCGCCCAAAGCGGCCGGAGTGATTCACACCGACTTCGAGAAGGGCTTCATCAAGGCCGAAATCGTGTCGTACGACGATCTGATCGCCGCCGGCTCGATGGCGGCGGCCAAGGCGGCCGGCAAGGTCCGGATGGAGGGCAAGGACTACGTGATGGCCGACGGGGACGTAGTGGAGTTCCGGTTCAACGTGTAGTGGGGTCGGCCCATCGTCGAGATTGCGCTGGGGGCTGCGTTCCAACGGAAATCACGACCGTGGACGCAATCTCGACGGCTGTCGACGTTGATCGGCAACGGCATCTGGTGGAGTTCCGGTTCGGAGCAACAACCAAGAGCAAGCAGCCGGAACGTTGCCCCGGGCGGACTCCGCAACGGAATTTTGCGCGGAAGCCATGACGTTGCGGGTCATGGACCCGAGGAGGCGGAGATGAATGCACTGGCAGGCGTCGGGGCCGGAGTCTCGGTCGTGGCGGGAGCGCTCGGCTTCTTCTTGCCTCAACAAGTCAGCAAGACCATCGGACTCGGTCTGCCGTCTCAACTGTCAATCTCGGAATTTCGCGCCACCTACGGCGGGCTGTTCATCGGCGCCGGGCTGGCCGTGTTGATCATCGGTTCCAACGAGGCGGCCACAGTGCTGGGCGCCGCCTGGGCCGGGGCCTTCATCGCACGAGCCGTGTCGGTCGTCATTGATCGATCCCGGTCGAAGGAGAACATCGCCGGCCTCGTCATCGAGGCGGCAGTCGCTGCCTTGCTCCTCCTCGGCTAGTGGTGTGAAGGTGTGCGACAACCACGGATCGCTCCACCGTCCGCTGACGTGGCGTTCCACTTCCGCACGGTGTAGTTCCGCTTTCTGGCAACGTCTGGTCAGCAACCAAAGAAGTCGATCATTCGGAGGGTTGTTCGCCGTTGCCTACCGCTTCGATCCAGTCGACCGAGGCGTCGGTCAGCTCGGAAAGTCCGTCAGACGAATCGCCCGCCCACCAGGATGGATCGGCCTCCTGGTCGTTGACATCAAAGATGTCGCGCTTGACCGATGGGTCCAGCGGCTCGCCGTTGTGCTCGATGAGCCAGTGGCGTGACTGCTCGGTCAACCGCGGCCACCACGAGTCGATGTGCATGACCGAATTGTCGTCGCTACGCGACACCGGTCAATCGGCGAGCTGGGTGGGGACGGCGACGTGGTCGAGTTCCGGTTCGACGTCCATCCATGTTGGCCCGCTCTTCGGTGGGCCGGCTGGGCATCGCGAAGGGAATCGACGGCGACGTCGCCGAGTGCTTTCGTACCCGGGCGCTACGGCGCGCGGTGCCCGGGAAGCACTGTTGCTTACCTCCCCGGTCAGGGAAATCCTTGGGAGATGTCGACTGCACAGGAAATGCGACCATGGGTTCGGCGGGTTACGAGCGTGCTGGTGGGCGTCGGTTTGGCGTTGTCCGCTTTCGGACTGACCGCCGGCCCCGCACCCGAGGCCCGGGCGGCTCCGGCCTATCACTGGTGTCCAGGTCAGCCGTGGGATCCGGGCTGGAGCGACGTCTACAACTGGGACTGGAATCAGTGCCACGACTGGCAACGACCGGGAGGCCCTTACGCCCCCGTGGGTTGGGGACCCTGGGGACCCCCGCCAGGATGGGCGCCGCCGCGGCCACCTCAGCCGGCGTGGGCGCCCGGCGCGCAGCTGATGTGGAACCCGACCGCCAACAGTTGGGGCTTCTGGAACAACGGAATCTGGACTCCGTCCTGACCTACGCCGTCTGGACCACCGAGGTGGACGGAGCCGGGGGAGCCGTGCTGGGGGCGGTGGGAACCCTGCTGGGAACACTGGGCGCGGTGAGGGAGCCGTACTGGGGGCAGTAAGCCTGAATGGCCGCTCCGGTGAAATAGGCGGCGTTCAGAGTCGGCCACTTGGTGGCGTCGGTGACCTTGGCGATCAGATCTGCGTTGGGAGTGCTGGGGTTCGCGCTGAGCGAGCCGCACACGACAGATTTTGCGACCTGGATCGCTTTGTCGGGAGCCCCGAAGTTCATGCCGGAAGTGTTGAGGTTGGTGAGGAACGCGTCGTCGGTGGCATCCGCCGAGGCCGGCGCGGCCAACGCGATGGAAAGGACTATCAACGCTATGGCTCTCGCCACCATGGCGTGCCCCTCCTAGGTCAGATCCCGGCATCGATGACCTGGGCGGTCGTGACGCGATTACCCGGCAGTTTAACGAACAATCCGGCGACAGCCCCGGGCAATGGTGGACGTCGAGGTCGCGGTCTCGGCCCGGCTCGAGTCCGAGATCGTCCGTCCACCGTTGCGCTGGTCCCCGGGGGTGGCCTGTCGCAAGGTCACCCGCGGACGAATGCCGCATGGGACGAAGTTCTGGTACGGCTTACCCCGGCATCCGTAGCCCAGGTGCTGCGCGCGCCATTCTGTGGTCTGGGCCACGTCTGAGACCGGAATGTAACCAGTACGTTCGCCATATTCGGTTCTTCGTCATGCTCATGTGGCGATGCTGACGTTGCTGTACTAATAAATCATCCATGTTATCCATACTTAAGAGCATTTTCATGGCGGTAGCGTAATTTGCTGGACAATAGAGCCATGTGTAGTACTCGCTTTTGTTTCACTTAATAGATTATCGCGTGACATAACTACGGTATGTGCAGGTCGGAGCGTTATTCGCATTTGCGGTGATTAGTGCCACAATTTTTGATTTCCTATGCATATGGTCGGTAGGTTTCTGGCCATGATTGCTCTAGCAACGCTGTTGGCGCTCGTAAATCAGGTCTCCGGCACCCCGTACGTACCGGGTGGCGATTCCCCCGCGGGGACCGACTGTTCAGGGCTGGCCTCGTGGGTCGCAAATGCGGCAGCCGACCGGCCGGTATTCGGAAGCCGGTTCAACACCGGAAACGAAGAGTCCGCTTTGGCGGCCCGCGGCTTTCAGTACGGAACCGCTCCGAACGCTTTGGTCATCGGGTGGAACGGCGGCCACACGGCGGTGACCCTGCCCGACGGAACGCCGGTTTCCAGCGGTGAAGGTGGCGGCGTCCGTATCGGTGGCGGTGGCGCTTACCAGCGCCAATTCACCCATCACATGTTCCTGCCAGTGGAGGACGTCGACCTCGGCGAGGGTGCGCCGGCTCCGGATGCGCCCGTCGAACTGGTCGGCGCCGTGGCTCCCGACCCGGCGCCCGAAATGCTGCCGCCCGCACCCGAGGCGGCTCCGCCGGCGCCCGACCAGGCGCCCGAACCGGGCCCCGCGGGTGATCCCGGGATGACAGATTCATAATCGGTCGC
The DNA here is from genome assembly GCF_059812565.1 of Mycobacterium sp. NGS49. Classification (NCBI taxonomy): domain Bacteria; kingdom Bacillati; phylum Actinomycetota; class Actinomycetes; order Mycobacteriales; family Mycobacteriaceae; genus Mycobacterium; species Mycobacterium sp. NGS49. The sequence goes on from NZ_JCALCX010000028.1 coordinate 31,577, forward strand.
GAATCTGCGACGCAGATCACAAAAATCAGAAAACTGCAGCCACACCCGGTGCGCATTTGTGGGTCAGCTCACAATGCGTCCCGGGTGTGGCTCAAACCAATTGTCCCAGCAAACGCTCTTGATACCTGATGAATACCACTTTCAAGCCGAAAGTATGCGCGAAAATTTGATGTTGAACTCAAGCTGAGCCGGAGGGTCGACCGGTGGGGTCCTCGCTCCGTATGTTGGCAACGACGGAAAGGACCGCTGTTGTGACAACTTCCGGTGACCAGCTGGGCGGCATCATCTCGGCGACAAGAGACGCGGTGGACGCCGACCCTGCCACGGCCCGCGTCGTGTTCAAGGCTTCGGCGGTCGCCCACGACGCGGTGGCCAGTACGGTCACCGTCGGGCCCTATGACGTCGAGGTCGACGAGCCGCCGCCGCTGGGCGGCCAGGCCACGGCGCCCAACCCCGTCGAGTACTACCTCGCCTCGCTGCTCTCGTGCCAGATCGTGACCTACCGGTTCTGGGCGCAGAAACTCGGCATCGCAGTCGACGAGATCACCGCGCGCGCCGAGGGTGATCTCGACATTCAGGGCTTCTTCGCGCTGGACGACAGCGTCCGCTCCGGCTTCCAGGAAGTCCGGGTGGTGGTCCAGGTGGCCGGACCGGAGACGCCGGAGCGCTACCGGGAACTGCAGGACGCGGTGGATGCGCATTGCCCGGTGCTGGATCTCACCCGGAACCCGACTCCCGTGCTCACCCGGGTGGAGGTCGTTCAGCCGGTTACGGCTATCTCCCTGCCCAGCTGATAACCCGGCGCCAACGGCAGCGTGTCACCGCTCCAGAACTTGCCCGGGTCGAACCAGTTGGTGTCCTTGTCGGTTCTCAGCAGTCCCATTTCCTCGTAGGTGATGGCGACCGTCTCCGCGCAATACGCCGTGGACAGCCCCATCTTGCGCTGCTCGGTTCTGCGCCGCTCGGTACGCTCCTGAACTTTCTTGTCCACCAACGGGATTCCCCGGAACCAATCGTTGATGGTGGGCAGTCGACCGCGCAGCCAACGGCCGGTGAGCCTGGCGGTGGTCGGGAAGGCGGTGCCGTCCATCCTGGCGATCACGCGCAGCAGCTCGTTTTCCTGTTTCTGGTTGGCGTGCGGCGTCAACTGACGCAGCCAGCAGCGCTGCTGATAGCGCCCGGTCCACTGCAGGAAAACCTCTCGGGCGTCGTTGAGCTGCACCCCCCGGTGGTTGGTGCCCGTCCACATGTCGACGAGTTTGTCGCCCAGCTCGGCGTGCCAGATCAGGGGCGGCAGATCATCGATGGCGACCGTCATTCCCACGTGGTTCACCGGGGCATTGGTCAACGCCTGGATCGCCCGGTCGGGTGGCGAAATGCCGCGAAACAACCACAGGTCGCCGGTCCGGGTCTCGTTCAGCGCTTGGTCCAGGGTGAGGGTGCTGGAGTTCACGCCAAGCACTCTAAGGGGGATAGCCTGTGCTGATGCGCAACGTCTGGAAGTGGATCGGCCTTGCCGGCGCGGCCGGTGTCGTCGCCGGCGGCGCGCTCGTCGTGCGTGATCAACGGAAGCGGCGCGCGTACACGCCCGACGAAATCCGGGCACGGCTGCACCAGCGCCTGGCCGACTTGGACGGGGACGATTACCGGTCCCGCTCCGGCTCGGCGTCGGCCTCGGTGTCGAGTTCCACCGCGAACAACCGGTAACTGCCGGAGAACCCTTTCAGTTCGACCTCGCGCCCGGCGTCGAAAAAGATGTCGTCGCAGTCGCGGACGGCGTCCCGAACGGGCTCGCTCACCAGGATCTGACCGCCGACGGCCTGACCGGCGACACGGGCGGCCATCGCGACGTTGCGGCCGAACAGGTCGTCGCCGCGCCGCACCGACCGGCCCATGTGGATGCCGATCCGGACCCGTATCGGTTTGTGGCGCCTGCGTTTTGCATCCCTGCACAGCGCCTGCTGGATGTCGATGCCGCAGCGCACCGCCTGCTCGGCGCGGGCGAAGGCGACCATGAATCCGTCGCCCTGACTCTTGACCACATGGCCGGATTGGCGATCGACGAGCCGGTGCACCAGCTTGTCGTGGGCGCTGATCAGTTTGACCCAGGCGCGATCGCCGATCTCCTCGTTCAGCGCGGTGGACTCTTCGATGTCGGAGAACAGAATCACCACCCGCCCGTCCGGAGTGACCCTGGCCAGGTCGGGCCGCTCCACCTCGGCCCAGTCGGCCAGGTCTTCGACGGAGCTGCGTACCACGGCGCCGAAACCCTCTTTGCGCATCAGGTTGGCGGTATTCCACACCGTCTTGACGGCTTCGCGGCCGCCGGACCACAACCGATTGCGGACGTCGGCGCGCTCCTGGAGCTCCGCGACCTCGCGACGGCTGTTCTCGAGCATCCGCCACAGTGCGATCAGCCCGCCGGCTTCGATCACCGCGATGCCGGTCAGCACGTAGACCGCCACATGCAGCGCATCACCCATGCCCACCATCCTGACAGGCCGCCGATCGGTGTTTAGGGTTGAGTTCGGCCATCGCGGGGAAGCACCACCTCAAGTAACCGGACCACTCGAAGGACTTGAAGGAGACGCAACGAGATGCAACTTGGGATGATCGGTCTGGGGCGGATGGGCGCCAACATCGTGCGGCGCGTGGTCGCCGGTGGGCACGAATGTGTGGTGTACGACCACAACGCTGATGCGGTCGAGGCGATGGCGGGGGAGGACGGCATCACCGGGGTGTCCTCACTGGCGGAGTTGCGCGACAAACTCACCGCGCCGCGGGTGGTCTGGGTGATGGTGCCCGCCGGCACCATCACCACGGGGGTGATCGAAGAACTCGCCGACACGCTGGAAGCCGGCGACATCGTGATCGACGGCGGCAATTCCTACTACCGTGATGACATCAAGCACGCAAAATCGTTGGCGAAGAACGATATTCGGCTGCTGGACTGTGGCACCAGCGGCGGTGTGTGGGGGCGGGAACGTGGCTACTGCCTGATGATCGGCGGCGACCCGGACGCGTTCGAACATGCCGAGCCGATCTTCGCCACCGTCGCACCCGGCGTGGACGCGGCCCCGCGCACACCGGGACGCGACGGTGAGGTCGCCCAGCCCGAGAAGGGTTATCTGTACTGCGGCCAGGCCGGTGCGGGCCACTTCGTGAAGATGGTGCACAACGGCATCGAGTACGGAATGATGGCCTCGCTCGCCGAAGGCCTCAACATTCTGCGCAACGCCGACATCGGAACCCGCATCGAACAGGGCGACGCCGAAACCGCTCCGCTGTCCAATCCCGAGTGCTACCAATACGATTTCGACATTCCCGACATCGCCGAGGTGTGGCGGCGCGGCAGCGTGATAGGTTCCTGGCTGCTGGATCTGACCGCGATCGCGTTGCACGATTCGCCGGATCTCGAGGAGTTCTCCGGGCGGGTTTCCGACTCGGGCGAAGGCCGCTGGACGGCGATCGCGGCGATCGACGAGGGAGTGCCCTCGCCGGTGCTGACGACCGCCCTGCAATCCCGGTTTGCGTCCCGGGACCTCGACGACTTCGCCAATAAGGCGCTGTCGGCGATGCGCAAGCAGTTCGGCGGCCACGCGGAGAAGCCGGCGAACTGAGCGTGGGCGCACCGGGGCCCCGAGCGTGAAATCCCCGACGTACCAACGGCGCGTCGCGTTGTGAGGTTCACCCTCGGCGCGGGTCAGGCACGCCGTTCTACGAAGTCGACCACCGCGTCGCTGAACGCGTCGTTGTCGTCGCCGGCGGCGGTGTGCCCGGCATGGGACAGTTCGACGAACTCCGCGCCGGGCACTTGGGACAAAAAATGTTCCACGCCTTCGGGACTGACGACGTCGGACAGCTTCCCGCGGATCAGCAGCACCGGGATCGTGAGTTTGGTGGCGGCTTCCTCGAAGCCCTCGGTGCGCAGTTCCGGGTCGTCTCCGGGCTTGGTCATGAACGCCGGATCCCAGTGCCAGTACCAGCGTCCATCCCGCAACCGCAGGTTCTTCTTGAGGCCCTCAGTGCTGCGCGGCTTCGTGCGGTGCGGCAGGTAGGCGGCCACGGCGCCGGCGGCCTCATCCAGCGAGTCGAAGCCGTCGATGTTGGTGAGCATGAACTCGCGGATGCGCGCGCTGCCGTTCTTCTCGAATCGGGGCACCACGTCGACGAGCACCAACTTGGTCACCTTCGCCGGGCCGGCCCGGTCGGCGACCAGGATGCCGGTCAATCCGCCCATGCTGGCGCCGATGATCACCACCGGCCGGCCGATGGCGTCGAGCACCGCCATGACATCGGCTGCCAGTGTCTCGACGTCGTAATCGGCATCCGGCGAACGGTCGCTGTCCCCGTGCCCGCGGGTGTCGAGCGCAATGACGTGATACCCGTCGTCGGCCAGGATCTGCCCGGTGTTCTTCCAGGAGAACCGATTCTGGCCGCCGCCGTGCAACATCAGGATGGAGGGCCGATCGTCAGCGGTGCCACGATTCCACTCGTCGGCGACCAGGGTGATCCCGTCTACCCCCGCGAACTCAACCGTCGCTGCGCTGCTTCTCATGGTGCTGAATCTCCTTCGCTAGAGGCCAGGTACGCGGTGATCACTGCGACGAGCATCTCGCGGTCCCGAGTGCTGTCCAGCGGCTTGGGCCACGTCAACTGCAATGCCACCAAGCCGCGGACGGTGGCCCAGATGAGGTTGCCCAGCCGGGTCGCCTGGGCCGGCCCGACGTCGGTACCCAGGTGCTCACCGATCCGGGTCATCCGCGCCGACATCGCCGCCAGGTGGGCGTTGGCCTTGGCGGTACGTGCTTTTCGGGTAGCGATCAGGATCTCCAGCGCCGCCATCGACGTGGGGCTGGAGAACGCCCGCCACACCGCTTCAACGACGAAAGCCGGCCGTTCTCGCGGCGGTATCTGCGCTGCCTGCGCGGGCAGGCCGTCGAGAATCTCCAGCAGCTCGGCGAACCCGTTGTCCAGCACCGCCATCAGGATGCCGTTCAGATCGCCGAAGTGGTATTGCACTACGCCCCAGGTCAATCCGGCGCGTTCGGTGATCTGGCGCACGCTGGGCGGTGCGAATCCCTCTTTGAGGATGTAGCGAACCGCTTCGTCGATGACGGCCTGCCTGCTGCGTTCGGCGCGAGCCTGCGTGCCGCCGGGAGGTCTGCGTGGGCCCGTCAACGCATCACGCCATGGAGGTGGTCGAGCGGCCGAACATCATGGGCGGCCAGAATGCCGCTCGGGGCCCGACATACTGCGTCGATCAGGTTGACGACTCGCGCCGCGGTGGCGATCACGCCGCCCTCGTTGTGGTCGATCTCCCCGCCCAGATGGGTGTTGATCTCGACGCCCGGGCTGCCGGTGACCACCACCCGGTGCACCCCCGGGCGGCCGTCCGGGGGATAGGCCCAGTCCGGTGCGGTGTTGGGTCCCAGCCGGTTGACGTGTTCCATGGTGATGACCACCTCGCCGGCGCGCAGTCCTTCGACGCCGAAGCGCACCGCGGCGACCTGGCCCGGTTCGACGTGCATCATCGTGCAATCGATCGGTACCGGTGTCACCCACTTCTCGCAGCGCTCGCGCAGCTCGTCGAGTTCGACTCCGAGGTCCTGTGCCAGGCTGCGCACCTGCACACCCCACATCGAGGTGAGCACCCCCGGGGCGAACATGACCGGTGTGTGATCCGGGCTGGTGCCGAAACCGAAACTGACACCGGTGAATTCGGCGTCGTCGTAACTAGCGTAGTCGCAGATCTCCTGCACGGTGATGCTGGTGGCCCGCTCGGTCAGGCTCAACGCCGTGTAGGCCAGGGTGTCGCCGGAGTAGCCGGGGTCGACGCCGTTGATGTAGAGCGTCGCGTCACCCTCGGCGCAGGCCTGCTGCAACGGTTCGCGCAGCCAGTCGCCGGCCTGCTCGGGGGCCACCATCCACACGAAGGACGAGCCGACGACATTGGTGCCGGCCCGCAGAAAGCGGCTGATCTCGCCGATGGCCTCCTTGGGCCGGGTCTCGGCCTGCGAGGTGTAAACGACACAGTCGGCGTGCAACGCCACCAGGGCGTCCGAGTCGTCGGTCGCCGTGATGCCGGTCCTCTCGTCGAGCCCGCACAGTTCGGCGGCGTCGCGTCCCACCTTGTCCGGACTGGACGCGTGCACGCCCACCAGGTCGAAGTCGGGTCGCTCGATGAGCATGCGCAACGCGTGCCGGCCGACGTTTCCGGTCGAGTACTGGATGACGCGGGTCATTTCGGCAACTCCCAACAGGTCATGGCGCACCTCACATCAGGTCGGTGATGGTTTTCAGACCCGCCTCGTAGAGCACGCCCGGCAACATGCCGCCGTCCATCTCGATGGTGGTGCCGTTGATGAAATCGGCTGTGCCCGAGACCAAGAAGACGACGGTGCGGCCTACTTCGGCGGGATCACCGCCGCGCTTGAGCGGGACCTTGGCGAAGTACTCGCTGCCGGTCGGGTCGTCCTTCGGCAGCACGAACGCACGGAAGTTCTCGGTGATGGTGGGGCCCAGCGCCACGCAGTTGACCCGTACCTTCGGGCCCCACTCCTGGGCCAGCGAGCGGGTCAGGTGGTTGAGCCCGGACTTGGCCGCGCCGTAGGACACCAACGTCGGTGCGCCCGCGGGGTGGCCGGCACCGCTGGAGATGTTGACGATGCAGCCGGTGCCGTCCTGGGTCTTCATCTGCCGGTAGACCCGGACGGCGAACCACATCGGGCTGATCAGGTTCATCTGTACCGCGTAGGCGTGAAACAACGCGGTCCGTTCGAAGTCGTCGGCGCTGCGCGGTGCACCCTGAAGTCGTTGCACGAGTTCGGGAATGTCTTCGGCATGTGGTGCCGGCACGGTGCCACCGGCATTGTTGACCAGGATATCGATGCGGCCGTAGGCGTTCACGACACGCTGCACGAATGCGTCGATGGCGTGGTGATCGCCTTGGTCGCAGACCAATTGGGCGCTGCGCTGCCCCCACTCGGGTTCGGACTCCACGCCGGGCAGTGCGTCCAGCGGCGATCGGGAGCACCCGACGACGGTGGCGCCCGCCCGCAGTAATTCGTGTGCGATGCCGACGCCGACGCCGCGGCTGGTTCCGGTCACGACGGCGACTTTGCCGTCCAACAACCCCACCCAGAGATGATTACACCTGTAATCTTTCCGGGGCAAGAGGCCACCATTCGGAAAAATTCTCTGGCGTTGTGTGTAACGCCTTCGGGTCGAAGCTGCACCAATCACTGACAGCACAGATAAACCTGAAGGGATCACGTCATGTCATTGCAGGAATTCGCTTCCGGCCAGCGCTTGTCGCGCTGGGACACGCGGTTGACCACCATCACCGACCTGGCGGCCCGGTACTCGCTGGTGCTGGTGATCGCCTGGATCGGCGCACTGAAGTTCACCAGCTACGAAGCCCGCGGCATCGAACCGCTCGTTGCGCACAGCCCGCTGATGAGCTGGGTGTACGGCGTCTTCTCGGTCACCGCGTTCTCCACCCTCCTGGGTGTGGTGGAGCTGTCGATGGCGGCGTTGCTCGCGATCAAACCGTGGCGGCCGGGACTGTCGGCGCTGGGCAGCATCGGCGCGATCGGAATGTTCGCCACCACACTGTCATTCATGTTCACCACGCCGGGCGTGCTGGCCGCCGAGGCAGGTGGGTTTCCGGTGCTCTCCAGCACCGGCCAATTCCTGATCAAAGACGTTGCGCTGCTGGCTCTCTCGCTCTGGTCGCTGCGCGATAGCCTGTCGGCCAGCCGAACTCGCACCATAATATGATCGACGCGCTGGATGGAAGTCGGCCTGATCACGGCCGGCTTCCCTCGTCGTGGGCGGTCAGCACGATAGGGTGACTGTCGCGGAACGCGTCCGCTGGTCGGAGCGCTGTCCGCGATCGGTACCGATGACGGGATGCCCAGATGTCAGACGACGTGGAAGCGTTGCCGGCCAGGCTGCGTAGCGGGGATGCCGAGGCTTTCGCCGAAATCGTAGACATGTACGGGCCCTCGATGCTGCGGGTAGCCCGCGACGATTCGAGGGTCGATCATCCTTGCGGACATGGATTTTCAGCATCTTGATCAACATCGGCAAGCGCCAGGGAGTCGCTAAACGACGCTACGCCGACACCGCTACCTCGAGAACGCGCTCGATCCCGCCACCAGGGCACGCTTCGACGCGCATCTGGGCGAATGCGACGGCTGCGAGAATTACCTCGAGCAATTCCGGACCACGATCAGCACGCTGGGGCGAGTGCCGGCCGATCGGCTGGACCCCGACTTCCGCAAGCGTCTGCTCGAAACATTCAGCGGATGGCAGCCGGGTCAGCGGTGAGTTCTCGGCGACGTCGGAGTCAATCTGCGAAAGACCCCGACAGCCAGGAGGCAGACATGCCGGCGATCACTCCCTCACTGTGGTTTGACGACAACCTTCAGGAGGCGGCCGAGTTCTACACCTCGGTCTTCCCGAACTCCAAAATCGAGGAATACACCCGGTATACCGAGGCCGGGCCGGGTGAGCCGGGCACGGTGCTCACCGGCACTTTCGTGCTCGACGGCACCCGATTCATCGGTATCAACGGCGGTCCGGCGTTCACGTTCGACTGGGCGGTTTCTTTCACCGTCCACTGCAAGGACCAGGACGAGGTCGACTACTACTGGGAGCGGCTGTCCGACGGCGGCGAGGAATCACAGTGCGGTTGGCTCAAGGACCGCTTCGGCCTGAGCTGGCAGATCATCCCGGATCGGCTGTATGAACTGGTTGCCGACCCGGACCCCGCCCGAGCGACGGCGGCTACCCAGGCCATGCACGGCATGCGCAAGATCGTCATTGCCGAACTGGAGCAAGCGGTTGCCCACGTGTGAGCTCACTCGGTGATCTGGTCGATCCATTCGATCGTCGCCTCGATGATGGGGGGTACCTCATCGGGGTCGTCAGATGCGATGACCATCAGCGTTGCCTCGGCAACGGTCGCGATCAGCACGCGGACCATCAGTTGTTTGCGCGGTGAGGTGTCAATGTCCAGCACCGCCATCCAGTTGTGCAGAACGGACGCCAGACGCTTACGGCGGGTGATCTCGAATCCGGGTGGCGTATCTCCGGACGACAGCACGCGGGCCGCGTGCCGGTTCTCCCACATCCCTTCCAGGTAGGCCCTCACGTGGAGTTGGAAAACGCGCCGCCGGTCGGGGGTGCCCTCGTCGAACTGGCCGACCGTCGCCCGGATCCGTCGTTCGACGGCTGCGGCCAGCTGCTCGAAGATCGCCAGGAAGAGTTCGCTCTTGCCGCCGAAGTGGTGGTAGATGCTGCCGATGCTGGCGCCCGATCCGGACACCACCTCGGCGATCGTTGCCGCGGTGAAGCCCTTGACGGCGAACACCTCGGTCGCGGCATCCAGGATTCGGCGTTGGGTCGCATCGGTTTTGGCCCAGCGACGGGCACGTACTGTTGAAGTCAGGTCTGTCATCAGCCGACGGCCTCCGGAAGGATTCGCAGGGTTGGGAGTTCGAGTCTGGACTCGGACGTTGTCATCGCGCGACCCGACATCTGGGCCAGCGGCAGCCCGCCCAACAAGCTCTCCGGGCGTGCGGTGTCAAGGGCGCTGACAGCGGCACTGAGCCGGGTGCCCGGCAGTGCGGCGACCTCGCTGACCGCCGGGGCCGCCGACGCCCAGGTCCGCGGCACCGACAGCGCACCGACGGTGGCTGCCTTACCCAGGCCGGCTGACACCGCGCCGGTCACCGACGCCGAACCGAGCGCCCCGGTGAGAGCCGGTGCCACCGCCGACGCGATCTGGCCGCCGACTGCGGCGGCCGCCGGCAGCAGACCCTTGAGCGTCGACATCATCGACATTCCCAGGCCGGCCAGGGCGGTGGACGCGAAGAACGGTGTGCCGAAGATGCTCATCACGGTCTGCAGGTCGTTCACCCAATCCGGCAACGTGGTGAACCCGATGCCGGCCAAGGTGTTGGGGATGGCGCTGATCAGTTGGGACAGTGCGCTGACGACCTCGGAGACCGCCGCGGACACGCCCGTCTGAGCGACGGCCTGGGCGCCCAGGCCGGCGGGGTTGGTGGGCAGCGGCGGCTCGGTCAAGGGGGACAGCGTGCTGGCGGCGCTCGACGCGGCGGCGTAGGTGCACATCGCGGTCGCGTCCTGCGCCCACATTTCGCCGTACTGGATCTCCGTCGCGGCAATGGCCGGCGAGTTCTGGCCGAGAAAGTTGGTGGCGGTCAATACAGCCAGCTCAGCGCGATTGGCGGCGACAACGGCCGGGGGAACCGTCATCGCGTAGGCCGCCTCGTAAGCGGCAACCGCCGCCGTCGCCTGGCCGGCCGTTTGAGCTGCCTGGCCGGCGGTGGCGTTGAGCCAGACCAGGTACGGCACCGCGGCGGCGGCCATGGTCGTCGCGCTGGGGCCCAGCCACGGCCCCGCGACAAGGCTGCTGATCACCGCTTCGAATGAAACCGCGGTGGAGTCCAGGTCGGCAGCCAGCTGCTGCCAGGCCGTCGCGGCGGCCAACAGGGAACCGGCACCCGGTCCCGTGTACATACGAATGGAGTTGATCTCCGGTGGTAAGGCGGCAAACATCATTGTTGCAGCTCCTCCCTCTGCGCCCTGGTGATAAGCCTCCCGTGGCGAGGGTCCGAAGTCTGTCGACCGAGCGGCTACACCGGGGGAGGAAATCCGTGTCCCCCGATCGACGGTCTTCTTGTCCCCCGTGCGGCCGGATACGTTGGACGGTGCGGGTTGTACATGGCGAACAGGAGTCGAGTTGTCCGAACCACGCTGGATCGACGTCAAGGGCGCCAACGGTGATCTGAAGGCCCTGACCTGGGGACCCGCTGACGGCCCGATTGCGTTGTGCCTGCACGGCTTCCCCGACACCGCTTACGGTTGGCGAAAGTTCGCGCCGGCCCTGGCCGAGGCCGGCTGGCGGGTGGTGGCGCCGTTCATGCGCGGCTACGCGCCGTCCTCGATTCCCGCCGACGGCAGCTACCACATCGGTGCCCTGATGCACGACGCACTGCGGGTTCGGACAGCAGCGGGGGGATCGGAGCACGACGTGGTGATCGGCCACGACTGGGGTGCTATCGCCGCCACCGGTCTGGCCGCCATGCCCGGCAGCCCCTTCACCAAAGCGGTGATCATGTCGGTGCCGCCGGTCGGGGCGTTGCGTCCGCTGGGCCGGCTTCCCGACCGCGCCCGGCTGGCAGCGCAGGTGTCGCGTCAACTACTGCGCAGTTGGTACGTCAGCTACTTCCAGCTGCCATTGCTGCCAGAGCGCTCAGCGTCCTGGGTGGTACCGCTGTTGTGGCGACGGTGGTCGCCTGGCTATCGCGCCGAGGAGGATCTGCGCCATGTCGACGCCGCGATCGGGACGCCGGAAAGCTGGCGCGCGGCACTGGGCCCGTACCGGGCCACCATCCGCAACACCCGCCCGCCCGCGCAGTACGCGGAGTTGCACCGGTATTGGACCGAGGCGCCGAAGCTGCCCACCCTGTACCTGCATGGCGACGACGACGGTTGCATGACAGCGGCTTTCGCGCATTGGGTGCAACCCATTCTGCCGCCCGGCAGCGAGGTGTCCATCGTCTCCCGTGCCGGTCACTTTCTGCAGCTCGAGCGACCGGACAAGATAGCCGAGTTGGTCTTGGCGTTCATCGGCGCACCAGCCTGAGGTGTTGGCCGGGCAGCGGATGGCGGCCGTCGACGCGCAGTTCTACTGGATGTCGGCCAAGATTCCCAACGACGAGTTCCTGCTGTACGCCTTCGACGGTGTGCCCGCTGATATGGACGCCGCGCTCGCTCAGGTTCTTCGGCGTGCCCGCACCTGTGCCGAGCTGGGACTGGTCGTCGAGGACGGCAGCCCCCTGACCTATCCGCGCTGGGTGCGGGCGCCGGTCGAGCCCGGCCGGGCGGTGCGACACGAGCTGTCCGACCACGGCTGGGCGGCAGGTCTGGACGCCGTCGCCGCACTGGCCGGCCATCCGTTAGACATTCGCCAGAAGCCCTGGCAGCTGCACTTTTTCGCGCCCGTGCGCGATATCCCCGGTGCTCGGGGGGCGGGTACCGTCGCCGTGCTGCAGATCGGGCACGCGTTGGCTGACGGTGCTCGGGCGTCGGCAATGGCAGCCTTGCTGTTCGGGCGTGCTGCGCCGGTGCCCGCCGTGCGACCGCGCCCGGGCTTTCTTCCGTGGCGGGGGGCGGTTGCGGCCCGGACCCATCGCAGATTCGTCCGCGACACCGCGGCCGGACGGTTGGCGCCGGGACTGGGCTCGCGGCCGCTGCAGGCGACCAATTCCCGGCCTGCGGGCGCGCGGGTGCTGCGCACGCTGGTGCGCGGCCGGGGGCAGCTCCGCGGGCCGACCGTCACCGTCGCCGTGCTGGCCGCGGTGTCCACCGCGCTATCCGAACTGCTCGGCGCGCCCACCGCCGCACTGGCGGCGGAGGTGCCCATGGCGAAACCGGGAATACCGTTGGCCTTCAACCACTTCGGCAACGTTGTCGTCGGGTTGTACCCGGAACTCGGCCACGACGAACGGCTGCGACGGATCAGCACCGACCTGGCCAATGGCCGGCGCCGTTTCGAACACCCGGCCACCCGCGCTGCCGATCGCGCCTTCGCCACGGTTCCTGCAGCGCTGTTGCGTTGGGGCGTCAGTCAATTCGATGCCGATGTGCGGCCCGAGCAGGTCTCCGGCAACACCGTGTTGTCCAGTGTGCACCGGGGGGCCACCGACCTGAGTTTCGGTGGCGCACCCGTGGTACTGACGGCGGGCTATCCGGGGCTTTCGCCGGTGATGGGGTTGACCCACGGCGTGCACGGGATCGGGGACACCATCGCGATCAGCGTGCACGCGGCGGAGTCGGCGGTGCCGGACGTGGACGGTTATCTGCGGCTACTGGACACGGCCCTGTGAATTACTGCGCATCACCGGATCTGGCCGCCTGCTCGCGGGTCAGGCCGGCGGCCAGGATCAGCTCTTCGTGCAGTTCGAACCACACGGTGTGGTAGGAGTCGATGAGCGGCCTGGTCAGCCAAACTATCTCGCCGGCCTTGACCCGATCCAGCGCCGCCGTCAACTTCACGTGGTAACTGCCCAGCCGCGGCAGTTGCGTGGTGACCGATGCGATGATCGGCGCCACCCGCTGATGCACATCCTCGAGCCGGCCCAACACCGCGGCGTCGTGTTCGGCGTCCTGATGGTCATTCGGCCGGCCGTCGCGGAGCTGCCAGTCGGTGACCAATGCCTTGAAATCGGTGTTCACGGCGCGGAATTCGTCATAGGCGGTGGCAATCGCGGCGGAATCGACACCGTGGCGCTCAGCCGCCAGCAACTCGCTGAGCCGGGCGCGCCCGGCCGGGCTGATCCGGACGGCGGGAGCCGCGATCAGTAGCCCGGCATCGGTGAGTCGGCGCACCGTGGCATCGACCTCGGCGGAGTCGGCCAGCAAAGTCGTCGCCAGATCGGCGGCACTGACCCGGCCCTTCAATCGCACAGCCTGCAGTACCCGCAAGTCGATCATGAGTCGGCCTGTACCCGTACGGCATTCAGCATGGCGATCAGCGGAGTCGGCGAGACGACGTCGGTGTGTCCGGCGGCGATGGCCGCCCGCAGCGAATCGTCGGAGAGATCGTCCAGCCGCGGATGGTCGCCGCTGGCGTGCGCACGCAGCGGACTGGCGCGCAAAGCGATCTCGGCCAGTTCGCGCAGCTCCGGGGTATCGTCCTCCGACCAGGCTGTCAGGCGGAGAATCCCTTGCCGCACTTCGCCTTCGTAACCGTCGACCGTGATCTGCTTGCCGGCCAGCGCCGCGGCGACGCCGTGACCGCAGCCCACCACGGCGACGCGGCCGAGCTCCCGGCTGACGACCGCCGCATGGCTCGCCGGCCCGCCGACCTCGGTGACGATGCCCTGGGCGGCCAGCATGCCCAGGACGTCTTCCGGGCGGGTGTGGTCACGTACCAGGATCACCGGCTCGCCGCGATCGGCGGCATCGAGAGCCTCGTCGACGTCGGTGTAGGCGGTGCCCGTCACCACGCCCGGGCAGGCTGGTAGTCCTTTGGCCAGAAGGGGGGCGCTCAGCCGGCTTTCCGGCTGCAGCGACGGCTGCAGCACCGCCTCGACGTCGGCGGGGGTCACCCGGCGCAGTGTCTCAATGTCGTCGATGAGTCCTTCGTGGCGCAGTTGCAGTGCCAGGCGCGCTGCCGCCTGCGCGGAACGCTCGGCACCGCGGGTTTGCAGCAGCCACAGCTTGCCGTCTTCGACGGTGAACTCGATCTCCTGGACGTCGGAATTGAGCCGCTCGAGCCGCCGGGCGGCCGCTATCAGCTCGTCGAATACGGCGGGTTGCTCATCGCGCAGTGCGGTGATCGGTTCGACGTCGACCAGGCCGGACACCACGTCGTCGCCCTGACCGCCGGGCAACCATTCGCCGAACGGTTCGTTGGCTCCAGTGATCGGGTTGCGCGACGACAGCACGCCGGCGCCCGATTTCGCCCCCTGGTTGCCGAACACCATGGCCTGCACCACCACCGCGGTGCCTTGCCACTCGTCGAGGCTGTAGTGCTCGCGGTAGGCGAGTGCGCGCGGCGAGTTCCAGGAGCCGAACACGGCCTCGATGCCGGCCCGCAGCTGTGCGTGCGGGTCTTCGGACGGGGCGGAGCCGGCTGCGACTATGCGGCGGTACATGGTGGTGAAGCGGCGCCGGGTGTCTCGGGCGAATTCCGCGGAGCACTGCGCAGCCAGGGCCTGTTCCACCTCGTCGTTCATGCCCAGGTCCAGAATCGTGTCCATCATGCCCGGCATCGACTGGGTGGCGCCCGAGCGCACGCTGACCAGCAAAGGACGTGGCCCGCGTCCGAAGGTGCGCCCGGTCTGGTCTTCCAGCCAGCTCATCCGGTCGACCACGTCCGCCCAGATGGCGTCGATGGTGCGCCCCGGCTCGGCGAGATATCGGACGCCCACCTCGGTGGTGATGCAGAATGCGGGGGGTACCGGCAGGTGGTGCCGTCGCATGGTGTCGATGCCGTGGCCCTTGTTGCCCAGCACCTCTCGCGGGTGATTCGACCGGCCGTCCAGCACCACCACCGCGTTTCGCAGCGAGCCCACTGAGGACTGCGCGGGCCGGGTCAAGTTGCACCCCCTCGTCGTTGCCGGAACGCCCGCAATGGTCCCACACGGGACACCGGACACGGCTGCTCACCGCCCTGCGCGGCGCCCGATGCTCTAGTTTTGAGCCTATGACTCCCTACGAGGTCGGGTTGCTGATTCTGCGACTGGTACTGGGCTTGACGCTGGCCGCACACGGCTTGAACAAATTCTTCGGCGGCGGTCGGATACCCGGTACCGCGCGCTGGTTCGAAAGCATGGGGATGAAGCCGGGCAGGTTCCACGCCGCCGTCGCGGCCACTACCGAGACGGCGGCCGGACTCGGTCTGGCGGTTGGGTTGCTGACACCGATCCCGGCGGCGGGTTTCGTCTCACTCATGCTGGTGGCGGCCTGGACCGTACATCGGGCCAACGGTTTCTTCATCGTAAAGGAGGGCTGGGAGTACAACCTGGTGCTGGCAGTCAGCGCCGTTGTCGTCGCCACCTTGGGCGCGGGGAAGCTCAGCGTTGACTACCTGATCTTTGGCAAGAATTGGTTCGACGGCTGGGCAGGGTTGGCGATATCGCTGGGCCTGGGCCTGGCCGGGGCCATCGGTCAGTTGCTGATCTTCTACCGGCCACCGGTGAAACAGACCGACTAGCCATGACCAGGTAACCCGAGGTGCTTCGGGGATCCAAGATCTCGGGCACCGCCATCGTGACCGACACCTCAGACGACACCGCAAGTCACCGCGACCGGCTGTCGATCGATGACCGACCTATGGCCGGGGCAAATCGCAGCGGTGCTGCCGAGTCCGGGCGGTGACTGTCCAGCAAGGTGGGTGCCAGGCGGAGCCGGCAGATGGCCTCAGTCGGCGGTCCGCGCCGCCAGCACTTCGGCCGCTGCCCGCTCACCGGAGCGAATCGCGCCGTCGATCCAACCGCACATCACGGCCGAGGTTTCGGTGCCCGCCCAATGGATCCGCCCGCACGGCGGGCGCAGCGCATGACCGAACTCCGTCAGCACCCCCGTCGGCGTATGGCTGATCATGCCGCCTCCGGAGTGCCGGTCCAGCGTCCAGTTCTGTTCATGGAATTCGACAGGTGCACTTGCCTTTTCACCGAACCGATGCACGAGCTCACCGATGATGGTCGCCTTGCGCTGCTCTTCGTCGAGGTCGGTCAGCCGCCGGGCGGCGGGACCCTCGGTGATGGCACACAAGATCCCCGGACTTCCGGTGTCGGTGCACGCGTCGATGGTCAACGTGGCGGGTGTTCCCGGCGCTGCGGACTGGCCGGACAATCCGTCCGCGCGCCAGAACGGCTCGTCGTAGATGACGGAGGTCTTGACGACGGCACCGCTCGGCATCCGCTGATTCAGCATCGCCCGGTCCACCGGTAGTGCGGGTTCGTAGCCGATCGAGGCGGCGATCGCCATCGGGATGGCCACGATCACCCGGTGGGCACGCACGGCGAAGCCATCCGACTGGACCGTGACGCCGTCGACGTCCTGAATGATGGTCCGCACCGGCCGCGACAAGTGCAGCGCATCGCCCAGCTCAGCCACCATCGGGCGATAGATGGCGCCCATGCCGCCCACCGGGCGGGCATCCTGCGCGCCGCCTTTGCCCGAGATGACGAACGTCGGGCCACCGCCCGAGGACATCTGCAGCAGCATCCACAACAACGACACCTCGGCAGCGCTCGAGGTGTAGGTGCCCGCGAGCACCATGTCCAACATCTCGCGGGCGGGCTTGGACGGCACGTTGCGCTCCAGCCAGTCGCCGACGCTCATCCGGTCCCATTCGGCGGCCTCCCTGACCTGCCACGGTGCATCGCGTGGGATCGTCTTGCACATCTGCTCGATGCTCATCAGGCCCAGGCCCAGGTTGGCGACCGCCCACGGACTCATCGACCACGGGAGCTTGCCGCCATAGCGGTGCTTCTTTCCGTCCACGATCATCATGGCGTCACCGTCGTTGTGCTGCTTGTATTCCGGCACGCCGAATTCCTGCATCAGTGCATAGATCCGGTCCTGGCCCGGTCCGATCCATGCGCCGCCGCGGTCGATCCACACCCCGTCGTCGCGGGTGACGGTGAACGTGCGGCCACCGACCCGGTCGCGGGCTTCCAGCAGCGCCACCGAGTGACCAGCCTGCTTCAAACGCAGCCCGGCCGTCAGCCCCGCGAACCCCGCTCCGACAACGCAGCAGTCGACATCGTTCATGCGCAGCTCCTCGGTGCCCCCGTGGCCCCCAGCTGCAAGCTACACCGATCATGGCGGCGCTGATGCGGGTTCGGGAAGAACTGGGTGCCCGCTCAGCGGATCGCACCGAGAGTGCGCCGAACGTCCTCGCGCACATCGAATTGACTGCAGCGTAAAGAGTTCCGTCGGCTCGAGGGGATGCTGCTGCCGGTGGACGGGAGCCGGTGCCTGGGAAACCTCCTCCGGAGAACACTGCGCCACGCCTAATTCCGTTGCCCGGCACAAGATCTTCTTCAGGAACGCCTCGATCAACCGGCGCGGAAGATTCCCGGTGCAATGGTCGGCGCCATGTCCAAGACGGACGGGGCCACGAGCGGGTTGAGAGCGCCGAGCTTACCGTCGGCAATGTCCGCAAGACCCTCGGCCGCCGACACGAACCGCCGCTGTTCGGCGGCTGCGATCACCCCGCCGGCCAGGACGGCGAACTTCGCCAGGTAGTCGTTGCGCTGGAAAGGTCTGGCGCCCAAGGGATGTGCGTCGGCTACCGCGATCTCATCGACGATCACCGCACCGGCTTTCAAGCTGATCTCGGCACGTGCGCCGAACGCCTTTTCCGCGGGGTCGGGGCAATGGTAGCGCCTGGTCCATTCGGGGTCTTCGACCGTGGAGATCTTGTGCCACAGTTCGATGGTGTCGGGCCGGTGCGATCGTTCCGGCGTGTA
Organism: Mycobacterium sp. NGS49; assembly: GCF_059812565.1. Lineage (NCBI taxonomy): Bacteria > Bacillati > Actinomycetota > Actinomycetes > Mycobacteriales > Mycobacteriaceae > Mycobacterium > Mycobacterium sp. NGS49. The sequence goes on from NZ_JCALCX010000028.1 coordinate 49,600, forward strand.
AGACCTTTCGTGGTGCCAGGTTCCGTCTTGTAGAGCGACCGCGAAGATGTACATCGCCGAGTGATCCAATGTTTCGCGCGAGGCATCCGGGTCGAGTTTCTGCGGATCATTCGACCCGGTGCCGATCACGCGGTGCGTGTGGTGGCTGGTGTGCAGCACGATGCTCGCGATCTGCTCCAGATCGTCGATCCGCTCGCGCATGCGGCAGGCCAGATCGATCAGTGCCTGGCTCTGATATTCGGCGGAATGTTCCTTGGTGTAGCTGTCCAGGATGGCGCGCTTGGGCTCGCCCGGTTCGGGGAGCGGCACCTGGTAGGTGTGGTCGGGCCCGGCAAGGAGCCAGGCGATCACTCCATCCTCGCCCTCCCAGATGGGAGCGGGTGCTTGCTCGCCGCGCATGGCACGATCAACGGCCTCGATGGCGACCTTGCCGGCCCACCCCGGAGCGAAGGCCTTCCAACTCGAGATCATGCCCTTACGCGATTGCCGGGTGGCGGTTGTCAGATGCAACGCCTGACCGATCGCGGAGTAGATCGTCTCCCTGTCCAAGCCCAGCATCGTTCCCAGGCCCGCCGCCACCGATGGGCCAAGGTGCGCGACGTGGTCAATCCTGTGCTCATGCAGGCAGATTCCCTTCACCAGGGCAATCTGGATCTCGTAGGCGGTCGCCAACCCGCGGATCAGGTCCGGGCCGCCCAGCCCAAGATGCTGACCCACCGCGACCAGGGGTGGGATGTTGTCACCCGGGTGGGCATAGTCGGCAGCCAGAAACGTGTCGTGGAAATCCAGTTCGCGGGCCGCCACCCCGTTGGCCCACGCGGCCCATTCCGGCGAGTAGTCGCCCTCAACTCCCAAGACCTTCGCACCCCTGACCGAGCGGGGGTGCGCAAGCGCCTGGGCACGCGCGGCGCTGACGGGCCGCCGGATCACCGCGGCCGCCGACACCGCGGCATTGTCGATGATGCGGTTGATCAGCATGGACTCGGTGTCAGCAGGCACCGCTACCGGGTCGGTGGCTACTTCGGCAATCTTCCAGGCCAGGTGTTCGGTGCGGGGAAACTCCTCGGCACTGCGTCGGACCCGGACGTCATGAAGGCGCATGAATCGCACAGTACGGACAGCCTGCCGGACGCAGGCGCTTCCTTGGGCCGTCCTTTACCGGTCGCGGCGAGGCGAAGGGGGATTCGCGGAGCAGGAGGCTGTCCACGCGGCTAGAACACGTTCTAGTCTGTCAAACCATGGGATTTCTCAAGCCCCAACTGCCCGAGGTCGACATCGCCGAATGGAGCAAGGGCACCCGTGCGGAGAAGATCCGACCGATGGCCCGGCACTGGGCCGAGGTCGGCTTCGGCACGCCGGTGGTGATGCACCTGTTCTATGTCGTCAAGATATTGCTGTACATCCTGGTTGCGTGGCTGATCGTCTTGAGCACTAAAGGCCTGGGAGGGCTGGCCGGGTTCACCGACGTCCGGGCGTGGTACGCCGAGCCGATCGTCTTCGAGAAGGTCGTGCTGTACACGATGCTGTTCGAGGTGGTCGGGCTGGGCTGTGGCTTCGGGCCGCTGAACAACCGGTTCTTCCCGCCGATGGGATCGATCCTGTACTGGATGCGCTTCGGCACCATCCGGTTGCCACCGTGGCCGGATCGCGTCCCGCTGACGTTCGGCACCAAGCGCAAGCCGGTGGACGTCGCCCTATATGCGCTGCTGCTGGTGTTGCTGGTGACGGCGTTGTTCACCGACGGCAGCGGGCCGATACCGGCGCTGGGCAGCAAGGTCGGGGTGCTGCCCACGTGGGAGATCGTGGCCATCCTGCTGGTGCTGGCCGCGGCGGGGTTGCGCGACAAAGTGATCTTCCTGGCAGCCCGCGGTGAGGTCTACGGGTCGTTGACCGTGACCTTCCTGTTCGGCGCCGTCGACATGATCGTGGCGGCCAAGCTGGTGTTCCTGGTGATCTGGATGGGGGCGGCGACGTCCAAACTCAACAAGCACTTCCCGTTCGTGATCTCCACCATGATGTCGAACAACCCGCTGTTCCGGCCGCGCTTCATCAAGCGGATGTTCTTCGAGAAGTTCCCCGACGACCTGCGGCCCGGGCTGTTGTCGCGGTTGTTCGCCCACGTCAGCACGCTCATCGAGATGTTGGTTCCATTGGCGTTGTTCTTCTCCCACGGCGGCTGGCCCACCACCGTGGCCGCGATCGTGATGGTGTGCTTCCACCTCGGCATCCTGACAGCGATCCCGATGGGGGTGCCGCTGGAGTGGAACGTCTTCATGATCTTCGGCGTGCTCACGCTGTTCGTCGGCCACGCCCAGCTGGGCATCAGCGACGTGAAACACCCTGTGCCAGTGGCGATTCTGATCGCCGTGCTGGTGGGCACCGTGATCGCGGGCAACATGTTCCCGCGCAAGATCTCCTTCCTGCCCGGCATGCGCTACTACGCCGGCAACTGGGACACCACGCTGTGGTGTATCAAGCCGTCGGCGAGTGAGAAGATCGCGCGGGGCATCGTGGCGATCGCCAGCATGCCGCAGGCCCAGCTGGAGCGGTTCTACGGCAAGGACCGCGCGCAGATCCCGATGTATCTCGGATATGCGTTCCGCGCCATGAACACGCACGGCAGGGCGTTGTTCACGTTGGCGCACCGCGCGATGGCCGGCCAGAACGAGGACGACTACGTCATCACCGACGGGGAACGCATCTGCAGCACCGCCATCGGGTGGAACTTCGGCGACGGCCACATGCACAACGAGCAGCTGATCGCCGCGATGCAGCGGCGGTGCCGATTCGAGCCAGGGGAGGTGCGCATCGTCCTGCTCGATGCGCAGCCGATCCACCGGCAGATCCAGCGGTATCGGTTAGTCGATGCTGCGACAGGTGAATTCGAGCGTGGCTACGTGCGCGTGGCCGACATGGTGACCCGCCAGCCCTGGGCCGACGACGTCCCGGTCCACGTCGATTCCGACTAGGGCCGGCTAACGCCGCGAGCAGACGCAAAATCGCACGTTCCGGCGCGCCGGAACGCGATTTTGCGTCTGCTCGCGAGCGGGGCGTGCCCCCAGCTCGCCGTGGGCTTAGGTCTCGGCCCGCACCTGCTGTGCGGCGGCGACCATGTTGCGCAGCGACGCGGTCACCTCGTCGACGTCGCGGGTCTTCAGCCCGCAGTCCGGATTCACCCAAAGGCGTTCCGCTGGAACGGCGTTCATCGCGGCTCGCAATGACGCCGCCATCTCCTCGGTGCTCGGCACCCGCGGGGAATGGATGTCGTAGACACCCGGGCCCACGCTGTTGGAGAAGCCGATCGCATTCAGGTCGTCGAGCACCTCCAGGTGCGAGCGCGCAGCCTCGATGGACGTGACGTCGGCGTCCAGATCGGCGATGGCGCCGATCACCTCGCCGAACTCCGAGTAGCAGAGGTGGGTGTGGATCTGGGTCGAGTCGGCCACACCCGAGGTGGCCAACCGGAAAGACCCTACGGCCCAACGCAAGTACTCGTCCTGGTCGGCGCGGCGCAGCGGCAGCAACTCCCGCAGGGCCGGCTCGTCGACCTGGATCACCGCGATACCGGCGGACTGCAGATCCACCGTCTCGTCGCGAATGGCGAGCGCCACCTGGTTGGCGGTGTCGGCCAGCGGCTGGTCGTCGCGGACGAAGGACCACGCCAGGATGGTCACCGGTCCGGTCAGCATGCCCTTCACCGGCTTATCGGTCAGCGACTGCGCATAGTTGATCCAGTCCACCGTCATCGGGTGGGTGCGTACCACATCGCCGAACAGGATCGGCGGACGCACACAGCGGCTGCCGTAGGACTGCACCCAGCCGTTGTGGGTGGCGAAGAAGCCGTCCAGCTGTTCTGCGAAGTACTGCACCATGTCGTTGCGCTCGGGCTCGCCGTGCACCAACACGTCGATGCCCAGCTGTTCCTGCAGCTTGATGACGTCGGCGATCTCTTGTCTCATCCGCCGCTCGTACTCGCTTTGGTCGATCTCACCGGAGCGCAAGGCCGCCCGGGCGACGCGGATCGCCGCGGTCTGCGGGTAGGAGCCGATCGTTGTGGTCGGCAGCACCGGCAGTCGCAGGCGGGCTTCCTGCTCCGCACGGCGCTGCGCCGGATCCCCGCGGTGGACGCCGGACGCGACGATCGATTGGACGCGGGCCCGGAGCCGGTCGTTATGCAGGCGCGGGTCGTTGCGGCGCGCGGCCACCGCGGCGTCGGACGCCGCCATCTCTTCGGCGACGGCGTCGCGTCCGTCCCGTAGCGCCCGGGACAGCGCGACCACCTCGTGCACCTTCTCGGCCCCGAACGCCAGCCAGCTGCGCAGGTTGTCGTCCAGATCGGTCTCGGGCTCCAGGGAGTACGGCACATGCAAGGTGGAGCACGACGTGGAGACGGCTATCGCCCCCGCCGCTCCTCGCAGGGTCTCCAACTTGCCCAGTGCCGCGTGCAGATCGGTGCGCCAGATGTTGCGGCCGTCGACGATGCCGGCCACCAGTATCTTTCCGGCCAACTCCGGAACGGCCGCGATCGCAGTGTCGGGGCCGTAGACCAGGTCGACGCCGATCGCCTCGACCGGCGTACGGGCCAGCCCCGCCAGCGCGGCGCCGGGATCGCCGAAGTAGGTCGCGACGTGGATGGCAGGGCGGTTGGCCACCGCACCCAACGCGTTGTAGACGGCCTCGGCAAGCGCGGGCGCATCGGCGGAGATGTCGGTGACCAGCGCCGGCTCGTCGAACTGCACCCACTGTGCCCCGCCGTCCGCGAGCAGCGACAGCAGTTCGGAATAGATCGGCATCAGCTCCTGCAGCCGCTCGATCGGTGCGCCCGCGCCGTCCACCGCCTTGCTCAGCAGCAGGAAGGTGACGGGCCCGACGATCACCGGGCGTGCCGGAATGCCTTGCTCCTGAGCTTCTTTCAACTCGGAAAGCACCTTGTCGGGATTCAGCGAGAACCGCGTCGACCGGCCGATCTCGGGGACGAGGTAGTGGTAGTTGGTGTCGAACCACTTCGTCATCTCCAGCGGTGCCACGTCGTCGTTGCCCCGCGCGGCGGCGAAGTAGCGGTCCAGTTCGTCGGAGATGCCGCCGACCCGGGCCGGCAGCGCGCCCAGCAGCACCGAGGTGTCCAGCATCTGGTCGTAGTAGGAGAAGGTGTTGATCGGCACCGAGTCCAGGCCGGCGGCGGCCAGGTCTGCCCAGGTGTCCCGGCGCAGGGTGGCGGCGACGGATTCCAAGTCGGCGCGGCTGGTACGGCCGGCCCAATATCCCTCGGTCGCGCGCTTGAGTTCGCGGCGCGGTCCGATGCGGGGGGAACCGGTGATGGTGGCGGTGAATGGTTGAGCGGTCACGAAGCGGTCCTTCATGTCGACGGTGTGGACACCGCCCGCGGACGCGCAGCCGACAGTCGGGGCGATGCGCTGGTGCTCTCCGGAGCCCGCGTACCACCACGGCTGGCTGGCCAAACGCCCATTCCACGAGGCGGTGTGCCGCCGGGCGCGGCGCGCCCGGCACAGCTGGCAGGTCTTCGGACTTGCGGGCGCGCACCCTCGGTGCTCCTACTGACCGTCGCTTCCCAGTCTTGATTTCTCAAGACCAGTGCTTAAAGACGGCTTTCGTTCCTGCATACCGCTGCGGGACAGTCCCGGATTCTCACCGGGTTCCCTCTCACGAAGCGTGGTGCCTCGCTCGATGCCGGCGCCGCGGGATGCGGCGACAGCAGACCAGCTGCACAACCGAGCGTACTAGTGCTGGTGGTCGCCGCGTACAACGACGGTGTCGCGGTCCGGCTTGTCGTCCGGCGTTCCGGCCCGACCATCGGACGGGTTGCCGCGCCATTGCAGTGCCTTGATCGCGACGGCGACCTCGACGAGGGTGTGTTCGAGCGGGCGCGGCAGGAGTCGTTGCGCGGCCTCGAGCCGATACACCAGCGTGTTGCGGTGCGTGTAGAGCAGTTTTGCGGCGCGCGACGCGTTGCACTCGGCGTTGATGTAGGTCAGCACTGTGGTGTGCAGGACCGGGCTGGCCGTCTCGAAATCACCCAACGTGGCGCTGATGAAATCGTCTGCGCCGTCCGGGCTTTCGGTCAGCAATGCAACCATCTGAACATCGGCGAAGAAGGCGATGCGCTGTCGTGAGCGGAGCCGGACCAACATTCGCTGCGTAGTGAGAGCATCCATGTGGCTGCGCCGGAACCCGTCGATTCCCGGCGCCGTGCTGCCGACCGCGATCCGCGTTCCCGTGGTTTCCTTCAGGACCTCGCGGACCCGGTCGGGGTCGAGGGCGGCGACATCTCTGACCCACACCCAGCGGGTGGCCGCGCTGGCGACGACGGTAAGGGGGCGCTCGCAGCCGACCGCTCGACTGAATGCCTCAACGGCGCGGTCAAGCCGATCCTCCGGGTCGTCCAACTCGTCGGACCACAGGATGGCCGCGGTATGAGTTCGGTTGAGTCGGTAGCCCAATCGCTCTTCGGCGCGCTCCGGGTCGATGGAAGCGCCATCCAGAATGAGTTCGACGATCTTGCGACGCTCGGCGCTGATGTCCTGGGTTAGTTCGGAATACTCGGTCTGCATCTGTGTTGCGATGCCGGCCAGCGTGCCGTCCACGAATTCATTGGCCGAACGGAACGGCACGTCGAGCAGTTCGCGGAGCTCCTCCGGGTCGGACGTGAGCTCGAACGCGATCTCCGTCCAGCGCCGCCATGCCACGTTGTGCCCGATGCGATAGACCTCCAGCGCGGACGCGTCCAGCCCGCGACGCACCAAATCCCTTGCCATACGCAATGTTTCGGCGTTGAGGTACGGCTCGACCGGTGCTCCCGGTGCTTGCAGCATGGCCGACGCGAAATACACCAACGTGGCCCGGTTCGAGCGACTGACGACCGCTGCCAAGCCGGGGTCTTCGGAGATGCGCGCACTGGCGTTCAGCGTGACGCGGTCGAACTCTTCCAGCCACTCGCGGCTCGGGTTGAGCGCGAGCCAGGCCCCTTTTCGAATCAGCTCCTGCACACGCTGGGAAGGCTCCCGCCAGGTCACGACGGCAGTCTAAGGCTTTTGTGCAAATTGCACGATCGGTACCTGCGGCGTTGGTTGAACTGCTCTGGCCCCAGCTATCGAAATCCTTATCTTATGTCAATGACAGTGCGCCACTGGCATTTGTCTGCAATTGCGACCTGCCGCTAGGGGTCCGGAGGTTAGAGATGTCATTTGTAATCGCGATGCCTGAGTTCGTGTCAGCGGCAGCCGCTGATCTGGTGCGCATCGGTACGACGCTCGGCGCGGCCAATGCCGCGGCGGCCGCGCACACGACCGTGATCGCAGCGGCAGCCGCTGACGAAGTGTCGGCGGCGATCACGGCGCTGTTCGGCGGACAGGGTCGGCAATATCAGGCGCTGAGTGCGCGAGTGGCGCTGTTGCAAGACCAATTCGTGCAGACGCTCAGCGCCGGCGCGAGTTCCTACGTCGCCACCGAAGCGGCCAACGCGGGACAAAATCTCTTGGGCGCTGTCAATTCACAGACCATGGCCCACTTCGGTCGACCGCTGATCGGTGACGGGGCCGATGGACTCGCCGGTACCGGGACGAACGGAGCGCCGGGTGGTCTACTTCTCGGTAACGGTGGTGCCGGTGGCTCGGGTGCCGCGGGGCAGGTCGGTGGCGCCGGTGGCTCGGCGGGATTGCTCGGAAGCGGCGGCGCAGGCGGGACCGGCGGCGCCGGCGCCGCAGGCGGTAGCGGCGGCGCCGGAGGCTGGTTGTGGGGTAGCGGCGGCGCTGGTGGCGAGGGAGGAACCGGCGGCGGGATCGGCGGTGCGGGCGGGGCCGCCGGGCTTTTCGGTAACGGCGGTCTTGGCGGCACGGGAGCGATCAACACGGGAGGTACCGGCGGAGCGGGCGGTGCCGGTGGCCGCGGCGGTTTGCTCCTCGGCGACGGTGGCAACGGTGGTGCCGGAGCAGCAGCCACGATCGCCGGCGGGTCCGGTGGCGCCGGTGGGGATGGCGGGCGGGCGGGATTGGTCGGCATCGGCGGCGCCGGTGGATCCGGCGGCGACGGCTTGGCCGGCACGGCCGGCCTTTCTGCGACCGCATCAGGTGATTCCGGCGCGGCCGGCGCGGCCGGCGGATCTGGCGGCGCAGGTGGAGCGGGCGGTGCCGGCGGCAGCTTGATCGGCATCGGCGGAGCGGGCGGCAACGGGGGTGTCGGTGGTGGAGGCGGTGCCGGCGGTGCCGGGTTTGCCGGTGCGGACGCCGTGGTACGGGGCGGCAACGGCCAAGCTGGTGGCGACGGTGGCGACGGCGGTGCGGGCGGTGTGGGTGGCAGCGGTGGCGTGGCCGGACGGGGCGGCTTGATCGGTCGGGTCGGTAGCCATGGCATTGGCGGAGCGGGCGGCGCCGGTGGTGCCGGGGGAGTGCCCGGCGACGGAGGCAGCGGTGAAACCGGCACTTGGAGCGTCAACGGTGGTGTGGGCGGCTCCGGTGGCCACGGTGGTGACCCCGGCAAAGGAGGAGCCGGCGGGGCGGGCGGAGCTCACGGCGGCAATGGCCATGGCTTGGCCGGAGCCGACGGCGCAACACCGACCAGCGGTGGCAACGGAGGCTCTGGAGGCAGTGGCGCCGACGCCGTGGTTGCGGGCGGCGATGGTGCTGCCGGCGGTCGCGGTGGCGACGCTGGATTGGTCGGCGACGGTGGCACCGGCGGTATCGGTGGGGACGGTCTGGCCGGTGCCGCGGGCACGTCGGCGCAGATCTGGGGTGCTTCGGGCACAGATGGCGGCCACGGCGGAGCCGGCGGCGATGGCGGCGCGGGGGGCAACGGCGGATTGCACGCCGGCAACGGAGGTGACGGGGGTGCCGGCGGTCGAGGCGCAAACGGCGGCGTCGGTGGTGATGGCGCCGACGGCGTCACCGCCACCGCCTTGGGTGGGAACGGCGGATCTGGGGGCCACGCCGGTGACGGAGGCAATGGGGGCGCGGGTGGTAACGGCGGTGCCGGCGGCGCCGCATTGGCGACCTCCGGGCAGGACGGCCGGCAAGGCATCGGCGGTGCCGGCGGTAACGGCGTTTCCGGTGGTATCGCGGGTAACGGTGGCGACGGTGCCACCGGCACCTGGAGCGTCAACAACGGGGTCGGCGGGAACGGTGGTCGCGGCGGTGATGCGGGTGCCGGCGGGGTCGGCGGGGCGGGCGGCGAGGGATCCATGCGGGGTCAGGACGGTGGTTCTGTGGTCGTCTTCGGAGGCAGCAGTGGCCACGGTGGTGCCGGTGGTCAGGGCGCGGATGCTGTCTTCGGCGGTACCGGCGCGGCCGGAGGCAGAGGCGGTGATGGTGGTCTGTACGGCAACGGCGGCGATGGCGGTACCGGTGGCGCCGGCGGCGAGGGACTCGGCGGTCTGACGATCAGGCTGCCGGGTGCGTCGGGCGGCACCGGTCAAGACGGCGGCGCCGGGGGAGTCGGCGGTGCCGGCGGCAGCGGCGGCGCCCTCGGTGGGCGCGGCGGTAACGGCGGCACCGGAGGGGTCGGTGGGATCGGGGGCGTCGGAGGAGACGGTTGGACCGGCGCCGACGGCTCCGGCTTCGGTGCCGACGGCAAGGTTGGTGGTTCCGGCGGCGCCGGCGGCAGCGGCGGCACCGGTGGCGCAGGTGGGGCCGGCGGGGACGCGCCGGCTGGCATCAGAGGCAGTCAAGGGGCCGGCGGAACGGGCGGCGCCGGCGGTGTCGGCGGTACCGGAGGATCAGGCGGCAGGGGGACTGCAGGCGCCAACGGCGCTACGCTCGGCGCGGACGGCGAGGTCGGCGGCAACGGCGGAGACGGCGGCGGCGGTGGTACCGGTGGCGCGGGCGGTGGCGGTGGCGCCGGTCCGGCAGGCACGCACGGCGACCAGGGCGCAGGCGGAACCGGCGGCAGAGGCGGAACAGGTGGGGCCGCCGGATATGGCGGCAACGGCGCGGCCGGCACGTGGAGCCTCAATGACGGTGTCGGCGGCAGAGGTGGCGACGGCGGCGACCCCGGCAATGGCGGGTCTGGCGGAGCCGGCGGCCTCGGCGCCGGCACCAGCTCCCCGGGCGCAGTGGGCGATCGCCCGACCACCGGTGGCAACGGGGGTACCGGCGGCGCCGGCGCCGACGCGACAACGCCCGGCGGTGCCGGTGCGGCGGGCGGGGCGGGGGGCGACGCCGGACTCGTCGGTGACGGTGGAACCGGCGGCAGAGGCGGCGCCGGAATGGCGGGGAAGGCTGGGACTTCGCCCACCGCAGCTGGCGCTGACGGCGGCACCGGACAAACCGGCGGAGCCGGTGGTGCCGGCGGGGCGGGCGGCACCGGTGGAAGCATTGCCGGTAACGGCGGAACCGGCGGTGCGGGCGGCAACGGCGGCGGAGGTGGTACCGGCGGCAACGGCGCAAACGGGTTCCAAGGCGCCAACGGCACCGAGGCCAATCCGAACGGGTCGACGGGCGGCGACGGCGGAGACGCGGGGCAGGGCGGCGACGGCGGATCCGGCGGGGCAGGCGGGGCCGGCGGCGGCGCGGGGAATCCGTTCGGCACGGCGGGCGACCAGGGCGCCGGTGGTAGGGGGGGCGACGGGGGCGACGCCGGGACAGCGGGGACAGGTGGCAGGGGAGGGGACGGTCGCGACTTGTCGCTGATTCCGGTCGTCTCGCCGGGTGACGGCGGTCAGGGCGGCATCGGCGGCGCCGCGGCCGCAGGTGGGTCGGGCGGCGCGGCAGGCGCCGGCGCTCCCGGCGGTACGGCCGGGCTGTCGGGCGACGCCTCCAGCGGCGGCACCGGAGGTGTCGGCGGAAATGGGGGCTCAGGCTCCTTCGCGCTCGGCGGCGGTGCCGAGGGCGGCGCCGGCGGGACGGGTGGTGTGGGCGGTGCGGGCGGCACCTACGGCGACGGCGGTACGGGGGGCGCCGGCGGCAACGGCGGTGCGAGCGGCAATGGCCAAATCGGCGGGAGCGGTGGCACCGGTGGTGTTGGTGGCGACGGCCGCAACGGAGGCGACGGTGGTGCCGGCGGCATAGGCGGCACGGGCGGCCTGGCGGACTTCATCCTCAACCCAGGCGTCGGCGGTACCGGTGGCAACGGTGGCAATGGCGGTACCGGACTCGTCGGAAGTGGCGGCACCGGTGGCAAGGGCGGGTCCGGTGGCACCGGGGGCGGAGGTTTTGACAGCGGCGTCACCGGGCAAAGCCCGGGCGGCCAAGGCGGTACCGGCGGCACCGGGGGCACCGGGGGTAACGGTTCCGCCCCGCTCCCCGTAGGCGCTGGGCAAGGCGGCTTCGGCGGCAAGAGCGGCTTAGCGCCCCAGGGATTCGACGGCGGCGCAGGCGGCGACGGTGGTGAAGGCGGGCAGGGCGGCTTCTGATCCGGCGGCCATCACTGACGGGTCACGCCAGCGGGTCAGCCGGCCAATGCCTCGGCGATCGCAACGTCACCATTGTTGAACTCGATGGTGCGGCCGATGGTCGAGTCGTCGGCCACGACGGCGGCCGCCACCAGCGCGACGTCTTCGCGAGCGACCGAACCCTTTCCCTCGCCGATCGCGATCCGTCCCGTCGCCGGCTCCAGCGTCAGCCGGCCAGGTCCGAGCACCGTCCAGTCCAGGTCGCTGGCCCGTAAGTGCTCGTCTGCGGCCGCCTTGGCCTCCGCATACGCGAAAAACGAATCATCTTCCGGAACAACGTGATTGGGCCCGGCGCCGAAGTAGGACACGATTACGAACCGGCGCACGCCCGCCCGCTCGGCGGCGTCGATCACCCGGATCGCGGCATCCCGGTCGACGGCAAAGGTCCGGGACGGGTCGCCGCCACCGGCCCCGGCGGAGAAAACCACAACGTCATGCCCTGCCACCAGATCGGCCAACTCATCGGTACCGAGATGCTCGATGTCGGCCGTCACCGGTTCGGCCCCGGTCGCCGCGACGTCGGCACTGTGATCGGGATTGCGGAAAACCGCGCTCACCCGGTCGCCGCGCTCGTGGAGGATCCGGGCCAGATGCAGCGCCACCTTGCCGTGCCCGCCGACGATGATGATGTGTGCCATGCACGTCACGCTACGCGAATCGCCAAGCGGTCGTCGGACCATAAATTTGGTTGCTACTTGCCGCGAACCGCCACGCCGCGCAATACCGTGTCGCGGGCCAGGAGCAGCGAAGTTCGGGTGCCCACCGCGCGCAGAATGTTTTCCGGGATCCACTGCATGCCGATGATGCACCGGGCCAACATGGTGGCCGACGCCGGATCGGTACGGATCTCCTTCGACCGGATTCCCTCGGAGAGCAGGGATTTCATCTGACGCAGCCGGGTCGTGTAAGACCATCCCGGGTTCACCGTGTCCCGGGGCGGCGATTGGCGCATCCAGGCGAGCTGAATCCTGAACTCATCGGAAAACTGGTCCAACGCATTGATATTGACCCAGCTGAGGGCATCCAACTTCTCGATCGGCGTCGCTTCGGATCGCAGCACATCGACCCAGCCTCCTTCGACCTTCTGGCCGAAGGAGCGCATGATCGAGGCCAGCAGTTCGTCTTTGGATCCGATCACCCGGTACACGGTTCCGGTGCCCAGCCCGGCCGCCGACGCGATATCCCTGATGGTGGTGACTTCATATCCCTTGCGGCCGAATTCGGTTCGTGCCACCGATCGCAGGTGTGCCGCCTTGTCGCTGGGGTCGGCCTCGCGGTCGTCGGCCCAGGTCGCGATGACCTGGCCGGCAGCGGCGAATGCCGGGGACCGGTCCAGCGCGCGATCATCAGGAGGCCGGGACGCCAACCCTTGCAGGATGATTCGGCACATCAATGCGGCGACCTGGTCGGGAGAGGAATTGTGCCGGATCACGTCGAGACCGACCTGCAGCATGGTCTGGCAGATGCGATCCGCCAGCGTGGGCAGGTCGATGTCGGCCCTGATGTAACCGCTCCATCTGGCGGCACGCAGTGTTTGCAGCATTGCCTCCAGGATCGCGGTGGGCCGCTGCTGCGTCAGCTTCATCAGTTCGGGATCCGTGCTCGGTCCCTCGTAGAACGACATCTGCAAGGCGGCGCGGTGCCGCACAGCGCAGTTGGCGATCGCCGAGCCCAACTCGATGATCTGCTCGGCCGGCGGCCGGGAGTCCGGCTCGTCCAATTTCACTTGGGCGCTTTGCCCTATCCGGTCCAGCTCGGCTTGATACCGGTGGATGAGCTCCACCAGTATCGCTTCTTTGGATTCGAAATGGTGGTAGAGACTGCCCGGGAGAATGCCTGCCGCATCGGCGATTTCCTGCAGCGAGGTGCGTAGTCCGGATGAAGCGATCAACGTTGCCGCGGTCTCGAGGATCTCGGTCCGGCGCGTTTTGGATTCGGTTGCGCTGTCGGTCATGGTCGGCTGGACGTGGCGAATCGCAGCTTCGGCAACATGCGAGTCCCGCCCTCCTGCTGAACCAAATCTTTGTCAGAGATTACCAGAATCGCCGCGCCAAACGCGCTGCGTGCGGCCCCGCTGACCCATCCTAGCCGGGCGGGGACGACCAATGGTCGACCGCTCGTCGACGGGCAGCCGACGCGCGGGCCGCCGGTTTTGCCCCGCAACGCCGGGTCGGTCACCTACAGCCATCGCCAGGTCTGCTGGTTGGAGCCGTTGGCGGCCTGCAGGCCGATGCGCAGGCGGTCACGGATTCGTCGGGGTCGACGGTCGCGTCCACGTCCAGCGACTTGCGCGCCGAGCGAGTCGTGCCCCGAGATCAATGCCGCGTTGCGCGCCGGCCCGCGAACTCAATCATCGCTGTCGCTTCTTGGCAAGGCGCGCACCGACTTCGGTCAGATACTGGTCGGGTCCACCACCGAGTGCGCTCCAGCTGAGCAGGCGCTTGAGATAGAGGTGTGCATCGTGCTCCCAGGTGTATCCGATGCCGCCGAACACCTGGATGGCGTTGTCCCCCACAGCGGCCAGCCGCCCGGCGAAGGCCTTGGCCCGGACCGCGGACATGTGGTGCTCCGTGGGATCGGCGGCATCAGCGGCATACAATGCATGGATCACCCCGCTACGAGCCAACTCCACCGTCTCGAACATGTCGACACAGAGGTGCTGGACCGCCTGAAAAGATCCGATGGCCTGGCCGAATTGCTCTCGCGTCTTTGCGTGTTCGATCGCCATGGACATCACGGCGCGCGCGGCGCCCAGCGCGTCGGCGGCGGTCGCGATCAGCAGGTCGTCGGCCGTGGCCCGGATGGTGTCGGCGGAGGGCGTGCCCAGTCGCTGTGCGGGCACGCGGTCGAGCTCCACTCGAAATTGCTTGCGGGTCGCGTCGATTCCGCTTTCATGCGTCACGGATATGCCCGAATCCGCGGTCTTCACCGCGAAAAGCCCGGTGTCGTCGCGGTCTTGGGCCAGGACGAGCATGACGTCGGCGGCCGCCGCGTCAGACACCAGGGCGATCTCACCCTTGAGCACGACGTGCGGGCCGCGTTCGATCGCCGCGACGGTGCCGGCATCCAGCATAGCGGCGGTCACTATCGATGTTCCGGCGGCGATTTCGGCGAGAATATTCGTCGAAGGCTCACCGCCGAGACGAGTCAATGCCCGCACGGCGCCGACGGCAGTGGACAACCAGGGGCCCGGGTACAAAGCGGCACCGAGCTCTTCGGCGACGATGCCGGCTTCAACCATGGTCAGGTCGGCGCCACCGGCTGCCTCCGGTACCAGCAGGCCGGTCGCGCCCAGATCCGCCAGGCCGCGCCACACGGTCTCGGTGTTGCCGGTGGGATCGTCGAGCAGCGCGCGCGCGTGCCCCGACACCGGCGCCCGCTCGGCCAGGAAGCGTCGCACCGTGTCACGCAGGGCGACCTGTTCCGCGGAGAGTTCGAGATTCATGAGCGTGGCAACCCCAGGACCCGTTGGGCGGTGATGTTCTTGTTGATCTGGCTGGTACCGCCCGCGATGGTCAGCGACCGCGATGTCAGGCGGTAATCGGCCCAGCGGCCGTGCACGCCGCGGGTGCCCAGTACGTCGAACGCCAGGGCTGCGAGATCCTGTCCGATCTCACCCCATACCGTCTTCGCCAGGCTTGCCGAGCCGAGTGGGTCTCCGCCGTGCAATGTTGCCGAGATCGCGCGTTGGCAAAGAACTTCCAGATATTTGATCCGGACCGATATCTCGCCGAGCCGGCGCAGGGTCACCGGGTCATCCAGCGCGTCGCCACCATCGGTCTCCGCGAAGTCGGCCACCAGTTCTTCCAGCCGGACCTGCATTTCTGCGTACAGCCGCGCGGCGCCGGCACGCTCGTGGCTCAACGTCGTGGTGGCAACCCGCCAACCGGCATTGAGGGGACCGAGCAGGGCGTCGGCCGGCACCCGGACGTCATGGAAGAACACTTCGGCGAAGTCAGTGTCGCCGTTGAGCGTCACCAGTGGGCATGCCTCGATCCCCGGCAGGCTCATGTCCACGATCAAGCAGGAGATCCCTTTGTGCTTCGGGGCTTCCGGATCGGTGCGCACATACAGCTGACACCAGTTCGCCTTGTGGCCCAGCGACGTCCAGATCTTCTGTCCGGTAACGACGAAGTGGTCACCGTCGCGCACCGCCCTGGTCCGCAGCGCGGCGAGATCGGACCCGGCTTCGGGCTCGGACATACCCTGGCACCAGATGTCGTCGGCGCGCATCATCCGGGGGAGCAGTGTCGTCTTCTGCGACTCGGTGCCGTACTGCATGATCGCGGGAGCGATGTTGTTCATCCCGATGACGTTGAGCGGCAACGGCGCCCGTGCCCGCGTGGTCTCCTCGGTGTAGACCAGCTGCTCGAGTACTGTCGCCCCGCGACCGCCGTACTCACGTGGCCACGACACGGCCGCCCAGCCCGCATCCGCCATGGTCGCGTTCCACGCGCGGAGCTTTTCGAAGACGGCCTCACTGCGGCCGGAGGGCCGGCGCGCGGCGATCAATTCCTCGGTGAGATGTTCCGATAGCCAGCCACGCAGGTCGTCGCGGAACCGTTCCACTTCCGCGGGGTAGGAGAAGTCCACGTTTCCTATTCGACCTCATGCGATTGACTGCAGCCAAGCCGGACTCTACGTTGGAACAGATATTTGGTCAAAAAAGGATTCGGGGGTCGGACTTGGGAGACGGCGCTCCCGGTGATCAGCTCCGCGGCCTCAGCATGCTCGCCTCGGCTCTCGCGGGCCGGCCGGTGGCAGTCGACAAGTTGCCCCCGGGGGACTCGCCCTGGACGGACAGTCAGACGATCTACCTCGACGCCGCTGCCGCGCCGCGAGCCAGGCTGGAGACCGTGGCAGTCCAGGCGTCCCTGATCGCGGCAGGCAGCCTGGATCCCGACGTGGTGCGCCCGTTGGTCCGCCATCCTCGGCTGGCCAGACGATATCTGGCGATCGAGGCCCACCGTGCGCTCGTTGCAAACAGCGGCCTGCTGCCGCCGATCCTGGCGAGGCTGGGCGATCGGGAAATCGCCGGCCGCAGCGCGTCGTCGTCGGCTTCGTTACAACTTGCCGAACGGCGCGGGGCACTCGACGAGGTCCCGCCCGAGTTCGGGGTGATCCGCGCCGCCAAGGTGCTTGCCGCCTGCTCGCGGGCGGACAAGCAGCAAGACGAAGCGAACCCCCAACACATGGCGCGGAGGCGGGGCGCGGCAGAGTTTGCCGAATTGGACGACGGTGAAGTCGACGACTGCGACGATCCCGATCTGTTCACCAGCCCGGTGGGCGGTGGCGGCTTCATCGGTAAGTGGTTGAAGAAGATGCTGTCGTCCGCACGTAAAGCCGGCAGCGGCGGTGGCCCCCCGGGCGCGGATGCGCCGACGCACCGCACCAGCGCGGCCAATCGCGGTTTCCACGCGGTGTCGTCAATGGCCACGATGTCCGGCGAGGACGTCGAGGATGCGCAATCTCGACGAGTTTCCAACGGCGTGACCTATCCGGAGTGGGACGCGGCGCGCAAGAGTTATCGGCCGCAGTGGTGCACCGTGCAGGAGGTGGAGCCGAAGATCAAAGCGTCGGCCACCCCCGGGATCGACGCCGCCATCGGCGTGCGGCGCCCGTTGTCGCGGCTCGGCTTGGGTCTGCATCGTCGCCACCGCCAGGCGCAGGGCGACGACATCGACATTGACGCGGCGGTGGAGGCCCGCGTCGAGGTCCGGGCCGGATCGGTACCCGACGAGGCGGTATACCTCGACAGTTTACGGCGGCGGCGCGATCTGTCGGTGCTGTTGCTCCTCGACATCTCGGGGTCGGCCGCCGAGCCGGGAACGGCGGGGTGCACGGTGCACGAACAGCAGCGGACGGCCGTCGCCAACCTCATGGTTGCCCTGTATGACCTCGGCGACCGAATTGCGCTGTACGCCTACTATTCTCAGGGGCGCCGCGCGGTCAGCATGGTGCCCGTCAAGCGATTCGACGACCACCTCGACACTCGCGTCATGAGACGGCTGAACAGTCTGGAACCCGGTGCGTACTCCCGTCTCGGGGCGGCGATCCGGCACGGTTCGGCGGTGCTGGAGACGGGCGGAGGCACATCCCGGCGGCTGTTGGTGGTGCTGTCCGACGGGCTGGCATACGACCACGGCTACGAGCGGGCCTATGGTGCCGCCGATGCGCGTCGCGCGCTGACCGAAGCCCGCCGGCGGGGGAGCGGCTGCGTGTGCCTGACCATCGGCGCCGGAACCGACGTGCCCTCGTTGCGCCGGGTGTTCGGCAGCACCGCACACGCCACCGTCGGACGGCCGGATCAACTCGCCGGTGTGATCGGACCGCTGTTCAGATCGGCGCTGCGCTCGGCCGAGGTCCGGCGCCGGGTGTCATGAGTAATGCCCTGTCCCAGAACAGAGTTGGGGAGTAGAGGCGCGGCGGATCGGACCACCGGACTTGAAACAAAGATCTGTTCCGAATAGGCTGCGTGCAACGCGGTGGCAGAGGGGAAGTCATGGCCGACGAGTCCGGCATTGCCGACCGGAACGGTGCGGTCGCTGAAGTGGCGGATACGGTGCGGCCCTACTACACGGCGGTTGGCCGCGAAGAGGCCATCTTCAAGGCCGCCTACCGTCAGGGATTGGCGCTGGTCCTCAAGGGCCCGACCGGCTGCGGCAAGACCCGCTTCGTCGAGGCCATGGCGCATGACCTGGGCCGGCCGCTGATCACCGTCGCCTGCCACGACGACCTCACTACCGCAGACCTGGTCGGCCGGTATCTGCTGCGGGGTGACGAGACGGTCTGGGTCGACGGCCCGCTGACCCGGGCGGTGCGCGAGGGTGCGATCTGTTATCTCGACGAAGTGGTCGAGGCCCGGCAGGACACCACGGTGGTGCTGCATCCGCTCGCGGACCACCGGCGCCAACTCCCGATCGAGCGTCTCGGTGTGACGCTCGACGCCGCACCCGGATTCGGCTTGGTGGTGTCGTATAACCCCGGCTATCAGAGCGTGCTCAAGGACCTCAAAGACTCCACCCGTCAGCGCCTGGTCGCCATCGAATTCGGTTTCCCGGCAAAAAATCTCGAGCAGGAGATCGTGTGTCACGAGGCCGGGGTGGACGGGTCGACCGCGGCCGAGCTGGTGCGCTTCGGTCAAGCCATCCGGCGACTGGAGACCGGCGGCCTGCGCGAAGTCGCATCCACCCGGGTGCTCATCGCGGCGGGCCGGCTCGTCGCCGAGGGTCTGCCGATCGCTGAGGCGGCGCGGGCGGCGATCGCCGGAGCGCTCACCGACGATGTAGCGGTGGGCCGGGCGCTCGACGAGATGGTCGATGTGTATCTCGGCGCGGGGCCACGATGATTGACGCTGCATTTAGCCACCGCTAGGGTCTGAACAAATATTAGGTCGAGCAAGCAGCCAAGCGACGTGCTCGTCCACGGGGAGGTCCGATGTCCTACGAAAGCACGGCAGAACCGATCAAGGTCGGCTACCTGATGGACTTCCGGCTTCCGCCAGGGTTTCCCGAGGAGCTGTTCGCTTCGTTCACCCAAACTTTCGACCTCATCTTCGAGGAGGCGGTCCAGCAGGGCTTGATGGACCGTCCCGTGCAGATGATCTATCGCGAGGTGGAGGGGCTGCCCAAGGGTTCGGTGAAGGCGGTGATCGACGCGTACGGCGAACTGGTCGACGAGGGCTGCCTGGTGGTGTTCGGGCCGAACATCACCGACAACTGTGTGCCGCTGCGTGAGGCGATCGAGGAAAGATTCAAGGTGCCGACGATCAGCGTGACCGGCACCGACGACTGGCTGGGCGAGTGGACATTCGCCTTCCCGCAGGGATCGATGACCGACGAGCCGATCTTCATCGCCGATCTGGTGGCCAAACGTGGCCTCGCCGAGATCGGTGTTCTGGTGGAGCAGAGCCTGATCGGTGAGAGCTACCTGAAGAACCTGCGAAGCGCCTGCCGGCGCAAGGGTATTCGGATCGTCGCGGAGGTTTCCATAGCGCAGACCGCTCAGGACATCAACACGGCGGTGTCAACGTTGCACGAGGCGAAGGCCGAGGCGATCGTGCACCTGGGCTTCGGATTCGGAATCGTCTTCATCAACCCGGCGCTCGAAGCACTGGGCTGGGACCCGCCCCGGTTCAGCACCACCGCGTGGCAGAACGCCTGGGTGAACCCGATCATGTGGAACGCGTTCATGGGCTGGACCGGTGTCGACCAGTACGACGAGGCCAACCGGATCGGCCAGGACTTCCTGGACACCTACGCGACAAAGTACAACGGCAGTCGCCCGGAGTTCTGCGTGACGGTGGTGAACCGCGATGTCGCCGCCACGCTGGTGCGGGCGTTCAGCGACGCGCACCCGCTCAGCCCGCGCGGGGTCAAAGAGGCGTTGGAGCGGGTGAAGATGATGCCGGCCGCGTCGGGTGCGCCCGGCACCCGGGTGTCCTTCGGCAAGTGGACCCGGCGGGCGTGGATGGGCGCCGGCTATCTGGTGGCACGGACTCTTGATGCCGACGGGGTCAACTCGCACCTGGTTGATCGCTTCGGAGAGTGAGGTTGCCGGCATGAGTACTGACCAATCGGCTGTCGCGCAACAGAAATCGGTTTCCCCGCCGCAAGGTGCCAGACGCGGCTGGGGCGGCTGGATCGCCGGTGCTGCGCTGGCGGCCTTTGCGCTCTTCTTCATCGTGAACTGCCGCACCGCCCTCGACCCGCGCGTCGCCAACCCGAATGTGCAAGGGCGGCCGCGCCCGGTGAGGTTCACCTTCGGGTTGGACTACATCACCTTCCTGGATGTTGCCACCGCGATCACGCTGGTTGTGCTGCTGGTGGTGTTCATCAGGGGCTGGCGGCGCAATCCGGGCAGTCCGGTGATGCTGATGTTCCTGTGCACCACTTTGATCGTGTGGCAGGACCCGATCATGAACTGGGCTCCGTTCGCGGTCTACAACCCCGACCTCACCCACTGGCCGGAGTCCTGGCCGCTGGTGTCATTGTCACCGACCGTCGAACCGTTCGTGGTGTTCGGTTACGTGATGTTCTATTTCGGCCCCTACTTCCCGGCGGTCTGGATCCTGCGCAAACTGCAGGCACGGAAAGGGCCGGAGGCGTTCGTATCACGGCATCCGTTGATCTGCCTGGGCCTGGTGACTTGTGCGATCGGCTTCGTCATGGACGCGTTTCTGGAGAACACGTTGATCCACTGGGGAATGTACATCTATTCGCAGGTGATTCCGTGGGGCTCGGTATTCACCGGCACGACATTCCAATTCCCGCTGATCTGGGAGTCGTTCTCGGTGACATTCGTGATGGTGCCGGCGGCGATCCTCTGCTACCGCGATGACACCGGCAAATCGGTGGCCGAGAAGCTGGCGGCGAAAGCGAAGATCCTCCCGAGCCGGCCGGTGCTGGGCACGTTCCTGGTGATGTTCGCCATCATCAACGTGTCCTACTTTGCCTACGGCGCATGGTTCTGGGCGATCAAGGTCAGCCATGCCGCCACCTCTGTGGCCTGCCCGTGGCCCTACCCGGAAGCCAAAGTGTATGACCCGCAGGGCTTCTACGAGAAGGCGGGTGCCCCGGGCCCCTACTCGGTCGGCATCTGGTCGACCTGGGCGAGCGGTGAGCCGAACGGCCGCCCGCACGTCGATCCGCCGCCGCCGGGTCAAGGGGCCTGCGCAACCGCGAGCAAGAATGGCTGAACCGCGCGCGGTTGTCATCACCGGTGCGTCGCGCGGACTGGGGTTCGCCTCTGCCGTGCGCCTGCATCACGAAGGGTGGCGCGTGGTCGCGGCCATGCGCACACCCGACCGCGGGGTTCCGTTGCTACGGCAGGCGACCGGGGCCAGTGTGGACGACGGGCGGGTGGTTCCCGTGCAGCTGGACCTCACCGACCCCACGTCGATCGCCGCCGCGGCAAAGGCGATCGAAGAGGCTGTGGGAGCGCCCTATGCGCTGGTGCACAACGCAGGCATCTCCGCGGCGGGAGTGGTCGAAGAAACCGATATGGCGTTGTGGCAGAACATGTTTGACACCAGCGTGCTGGGGCCCGTGGCGCTCACCCAGGCCTTGTTGCCCGCGATGCGGGCGGCGGGCGAGGGACGCATCGTGCTGGTCTCCAGCGCGGCCGGGGTGCGCGGTCAGCCTGCCACCGCGCCCTACTCGGCCGCCAAGGGGGCGCTGGAGCGGTGGGGAGAGTCGATGGCGTGCGAGATCGCGCCCTTCGGACTGGGCGTCACCGTATTGGTGGCCGGCACGTATGACACCGACATCATCACCGACGCGGGCACGACCGATAACCGAAACTTCCAGGGCCCGTACGTCCGGCTGCACAACACCATGAACTCCCGGGGGAGGTTCGCGATGAAACTCGCCAGGCCCCCGGAGCGGTTCACCGACGGACTGGTCAAGGCGCTTGCTGACACGAAGGCGTTCCGTCGCCGCGGTGTGGGGCCGGATGCCTCAATGTTGCTGGCGCTCAACAGAATGTTGCCTGCCGCGGGCATGCACCACGTCTCGCGCATCGTGCTGGGCATACCGAGGCAGGGGTCGATGCGGGGCGGTGCCTATCCATTGACGGCCGCACAGCGGGCGATGGTCCTGACCGCGCGGGTCCTGCCGCAGCCGATACTGCAGCGCCTGGCCGCGCTGTCGGCGCGGCGCAAACAAGGGGAGTGAAAGGTACTGATGGAACAGCTATTCGACGACTTGGAAGCCTTCGGCGCCTTCGACGACGCCATTTCCGGTGACGTGCGCGACCCGTACACCGAGTTGGCGCGGTTGCGCCGCGAGGAACCCGTGCAGCGCCTGGAGACCTCCGGCGCGCTGCCGCACGAGGAATCGCTGCCGATGTTCATCGTGTATCGCCACGAGGACATCACGCAGATGTTGCGGGACAATGAGACGTTCTCCTCGGCGGCTGTCATCGCCGCCTTCGGCCCGGTGCTGGGTGAAGGCGTGATGCTCGGGATGGACGAGCCGGTGCACGGCCGGCTGCGGTCGCTGGTGTCAAAGGCCTTCTCGCAGAAGTCATTGGCGCGGTGGCAGGACGAATTGGTGGCCCGGGTGGCCAACAGCCTGATCGACAACTTCGCGCCCAACGGCAAGGCGGACCTGGTCAAGGAGTTCACTTTCGACTATCCGAGCCAGATCATCGCGGGACTGTTGGGCCTGCCGGAGCAGGACTACCCACAGTTCCAGCGGTGGTCGATCTCGCTGCTGAGCTGGCTGATGAACCCGCAACGCGGGCTCGCCGCCGCGGCGGCGCTGTGCGAATACTTCGCACCGATCCTCGAAGCCCGGCGCGCCGAACCGAAAGACGATCTGATCAGCGCCCTCGGCGCGGCCGAAATCGACGGACAAAAGCTCGCGGACGAGGAGATCTTCTCGTTTCTGCGGCTGCTGCTGCCCGCCGGAGTGGAGACCACCTACCGGTCGTTGGGCAGTCTGCTGCTGGGGCTGCTGTCGGATCCCGCACAGTTGGCGGCGATCCGGGCGGACCGGTCGCTGCTGCCGCAGGCGATCGAAGAGGGTGTGCGCTGGGAACCCCCACTGCTCACCATCACCCGGGTGGCCACCCGCGACACCGAACTTGGCGGGGTGGCGATCCCGGCCGGCGCCACCGTGATGCCGATGCTGGGTTCGGCGAACCGTCAGGAAGATCGCTATCCCGACCCCAACAAGTTCGACATTCACCGGCAGGCCAGGTCGAATCTGGGCTGGGGGCACGGGGTGCACGTCTGTCTCGGCATGCACCTGGCGCGGCTGGAAATGCGCACCGCGATCAACCTCCTGTTGGACCGGTTGCCGAACCTGCGGCTCGATCCCGATGCCGACGACCCGCACATCCGTGGTCAGGTGTTCCGGTCGCCGACGTCGGTGCCGGTGCTCTTCGACGCTCAGTAGCTGACTGGGTGCTTTCCGGTAAGGCTCACCGTAGAGTTACTTTCTAACGGGTGGCCGTTTACGTCCCGGCGCTCTCACCAGCGCCTTGTCAAAAGAGAGCTGAACACATATGGCTGACACTGTAAAGGTCCGTTTCGAGCCGAAGATGATGATCGACGGCAAACTCGTCGACGGCCAGGCCGGCACGTTCACCAATATCAACCCGGCCACCGAGGAATCCCTCGGCGAGGTCGCCGACGCCTCCAAGGAGGACATGCACCGGGCCATCGACGCCGCCCGGCGCGCCTTCGACGAGACCGACTGGTCGACCAACCGCGAGTTGCGCAAGCGCTGTCTGCTACAGCTGCACGACGCGATCGAAGAGGAGAAAGAGGAGCTGCGCGAGGAGCTCATCCTGGAAGTGGGGTCGCCGCGCGCGATCACCTTCGGCCCCCAGCTGGATGCGCCCTTGGCCGACGGCCTGAAGTACCCCGCACGGCTCATCGACGAGTACGCCTGGGAAACCGACCTCGGCGACCGGGTGATCAGCCTCACCGGCGCGAACACGTCGATCAAGGTGTGGCGGGAGCCGGTCGGCGTGGTCGGTGCGATCGTGCCGTGGAACTTCCCGTTCGAGGTGACGCTGAACAAGCTCGGCCAGGCACTGGGCACCGGCAACACCGTGGTGCTCAAGCCGGCCCCCAACACCCCGTTCAACGCGACCCGGCTGGGCCGGCTGATCGCCGAGAAGACCGACATCCCCGCCGGTGTGGTCAACGTCGTCACTGCGTCCGATCACTTTGTGGGAGAGGAACTTACGCTCTCACCCAAGGTCGACCTGATCTCGTTCACCGGCTCGACGGTGGTGGGCAAGCGGATCATGGAAAAGGGCGCGGCGACCATGAAACGGTTGTTCCTCGAACTGGGCGGCAAGTCGGCCACCATCGTTCTCGAGGACGCCGACTTCGGGCTGGCCTGCGCGATCGGCATCGCGCCGTGCATGCACGCCGGCCAGGGCTGCGCCAACCCGACCCGGATGCTGCTGCCGCGGTCGCGCTACGACGAAGGCGTCGCGATCCTCAAGAGCATCTACGAGAACGTCACCTGCGGCGATCCCCAGGATCCCGGAACCCTTTGCGGACCGGTCATTTCGGAGCGTCAGCGCGACCGCGTCATGGGCTATATCCGCAACGGCGTCGAGGAAGGCGCCACCGCCCTGGTCGGCGGACCGGATGCCCCCACCGGCTTCGACAAGGGATTCTTCGTCCGCCCAACACTTTTCGTCGATGTCGACAACTCCATGACGATCGCCCAAGAAGAGATCTTCGGCCCGGTGTTGTCGGTCATCCCGTTCGACGACGAGGAGGACGCCATCCGGATCGCCAACGACAGCGTCTACGGTCTGGCGGGCAACGTGATGTCGGGTTCGCTGGAGCGCTCGCTGGCAGTGGCACGGCGGATCAAGGCCGGCTTCATGGGCGTCAACGGCGGCGCGCCGTATGGAGCCGACGTACCGTTCGGCGGCTACAAGCAAAGCGGCGTGGGACGCCAGAACGGCATCGCCGGATTCGACCAGTACACCGAGATCAAGTCGGTGGGGTATCCCGTCGGCTAAGGGATCGCCGACATCGCTGCCGGTGCTGCGCGAGGTGACTTTCTGATCTATTCGCCGAGGCGTTCAGTTCTCACGTCGATATCGAAGCTCACGCCGCAAGACCCGGTAGCTTCCACGTGACCACGGCCGGTGAGCAGGGTGATCGGATCCTGTGGCGGTTGCGGTAGGGAGAACTGTGCGTACGCCTTGTAGTGCGACGGGTCGCCGGCCTCACACTTGTCGTCGAATTCGCGGTTCCAGATCCAGTTCCCGCCGCCGAACACCAGCTGCATTGCAGATTCGGGATTATGCAAGTAGCTCATGCACCGATCGCCGGTGCGAAGACATGCCGTACGGACGGCAAAGTCGTCCGGCGAGAGTTTCGTTCCCTTGGCGGTCGTCATTGTCTGACGGTAGCGGCCGCGTAGGCCTTCCGCCGGGGACACCACCCGGGGTGCTTGGGCGGCCGGGTCGGGAAGGCTGTTGACGTCGACGTCTCCGGTCCGGGTAAAGGTCACCGTTCGTTTTGCGGCGCAACCATTGGCGGTGGTGGCGCTGTATTCGCCGGCAAGGGTGCCGTCGGGCCGCGGCTGCACGGTGATCACCGCCCAGACTTCGATGGGAGCGTCACGGCACTTGTCAGAGCCGAGGGCTACGGCTACCCAGCCCCCGCCGACATTGTCGAACACCAGCTTGGGGAACTGCGTGGGGCGGCTGTCGAGACGCGCCGCAGTGGCGACGCACCCAGTGGGGCCGCACACCGAGCGGACGCCCCAAGTGGCTGTGTACGGCGTCGAACCCTCAGTCGGTTTACCGTCGAGATCGGTGTCTGCGTCGTAGGCGGCGGTGTAGGTGCCGGTGAAAGGGCCGGTGTTGGGCGGCGGGCCGGCGGGTGTCGGGGTGGTTGTCGGGTTGTGCTGCTTCGGGACCGTAACCGCGGCAAGTATGCCACCGCCGATCAGCACGACGATGCCCAGCAAGACACCCAGCAGGACCTTCGGGCGCCGGACCATGCGCTTTCGGCCGGGGGCGGCCGCGGGTGCGGTGACGGCGGTCCATATCGGGCCCGGCTGGGTGTCGAGAATGTCGATCGGTCCTGCGGCGAGGCGCTTTCGCAGTTCTCCGGCGAACTCTTTACAGCTGCCAAACCGGTCGGCGGGCGTCTTGGCCATCGCCTTGGCAAACACCGTGTCCAGCGCCGCCAATTCGGGGCGCCGTTCGCCGATCGACGGTGGTGGCGCCGTCACATGTTGGGTGATCACGACCGCCGCGTTGGGATGGTCGTATGGCAAAGCGCCGGTCAACAGGTGATACGCCGTGCAGGCCAGCGCGTACTGGTCTGCGCGCGCATCAACGAGCTCACCCCGCAGCTGTTCGGGGGCGGCGTAGGCCACCGTCCCCATGGTCATATTGGTCACGGTCAGCCCCGCCGGGTCGTCGATGCTGCGCGCGATGCCGAAGTCGGTCAGGTAGATCCGCCGCTCTCCGGCGTCGGGTTCGCTCAGCAGGATGTTCGCCGGTTTGACGTCGCGATGCAACAGTCCCAGCCGATGTGCGTAGTCCAACGCCGACGCAACCGAGCTGATGACTTGCAGCGCTTCATCGGTGGGCAGCCCATTGGGGTATTGCTCGCGCAACAGTGTGGCCGCGTCCACGCCGTCGACGAAGTCCATCGAGATCCAGAACTGGCCGTGGTATTCACCGCGATCGTGGACGCTCAAGATGTTGGGGTGCGACAGATTCGCTGCGACGTCGGCTTCGTGCAGGAAGCGCACCCGGTAGTCCTGATCAGCGGTCAAGTCGGCCGAAAGCACCTTCAGAGCGTCGTGACGCGGCAACCGCGGATGTTGCGCCAGGTATACCGTCCCCATCGCACCGGCACCGAGCACTCGCAAGATGGTGTATCCCGCGAACTCCTCGCCGACCCCTGGCGGCATGGACAACATGGACACCCGTTCCCTCCATTCAGTGCGATCACCAATTCGCGCAGATCGTCGCCGTACCTCCCCGCGTCGTCCGGTCGGGTTAGGAAAACCCGAACTTTTCCCTTGCGGGCGCAGAACCTGCACCGATCGCGGCAGCACCGCCGGGCGCTGTGACGGCTGATGCACGAATCATGAAATTCACCATCTGATCCTCGGGCCGGTTCGGGCTAGGGCATTCCGGCCCTGGTGGGGCTGCCGTTGTGCTCCAACATGGCGGGAGTGACGATTTTGAAGCGGTGCCCAGCTTGGCTGCGCTTGAGGGATAGGTTTTGGTTCTGGGGCGATTGCTCAGATTGATCCGACTGGGGTGTCCTGATGGCGGTTCCGCAATCGTCCTCTTGGTGAGACCGGGGAACTGCCCCGATCATGATCAGTACAGGAGGACACCATGCCGCAATACGCCGCACTCACCTACACCAGGGACGTCGACTGGTCGGCCCCCGAACAGGCCGCTGACATGGCCGAATACCAGAAGTTCGGTCAAGAACACGGCGCCGCGATCCGCGGCGGCGCCGCGCTGTACCCGACCGGCACCGCAACCACCGTGCGGGTCAGCGGGGCGCGCGGCGGCGACGTCGTCACCAGCGACGGCCCGTACGCCGAGACCAAGGAGGCCCTGACCGGCTTCTACCTGATCGAGGCGGCCGACCTGGACGAGGCCCTGCGTATTGCGGCCGACATCCCGGCGGCCTGGGACGGTGCGGTCGAAGTGCGTCCCGTCATCGAATTCGGCTGATCCTTGAGTCGGTTGATGGACACCGACGCCGCACTCGCCGAAACCGTCCGGATCGAGGGGACGCGCATCCTGGCCACCCTCATCCGGACGGTTGGCTCGCTACACATCGCCGAAGACGCGGTGCAGGAAGCCGCACTGCGCGCTCTGCGGGACTGGCCCCGCACCGGGGTGCCCGACGAACCACGGGCCTGGCTGACGGTGGCCGCGCGCCGGGTCGCCATCGACCTGCTGCGCCGCGAAGGCGCCCGGGCGCACAAGGAGCGTGCCAGCGTGGAACTCGCGGTTCCCGACCTGCCGCCAGACAGTGTGGTGGCCGACGACCGGCTGCGGCTCATCTTCACCTGTTGCCATCCGGCGCTTGCTTTGGAGGCCCAGGTGACGCTGGCGCTGCGCACCCTGTGCGGTCTGTCGCCGGCGCAGATCGCGGCGGTGCTGTTGACCAGTGAAGCGGCGGTTGCCAAGCGCCTGACCCGGACGCGGAAAAAGATTGCCACCGCGGCGATCCCGTACCGGGTGCCGGGCGACGAAGAGTTGCCGGCGCGCCTGGCGGCGGTGTGCGCGGTGTTGCATACGTCGTACACGATCGCGCACACCGCCGCCGGTGGCGATCGTCTGGTGGACGTCGACGGCACCCGCGAGGCGCTGCGCCTGTCGCGCCTGGTGCACGATCTGATGCCCGACGAACCCGCACCGATGGCGGTGCTGGCATTGCAACTGCTGACCGAATCCCGGCGGGCCGCGCGCGTAAACGGGGCGGGGGAGCCGATCCCGCTGTCCGACCAGGATCGCGCACGGTGGGACACCGATGCGATAACCGAAGCGCTTGGATTGCTCGATGACTCGCTGCGTCGCACCGGCGCGGTCGCGGACCCTTACCAGCTACAGGCGGCCATTGCTGCCGAGCACGCCAGGGCCGCGTCGTATCAGGCCACCGACTGGGCCGAGATCGTCCGGCTCTACGACCTGCTGATGTCGGTCCGGCCGAGTGGTCCCGCGGCACTGGCCCGCGCTGTGGCGCTGGCCGAACGAGACGGGCCGGCAGCGGGATTGCAGGCGCTGGAGCAGCTGGAGGCCGACCAGCGATGGTACGCCGTGCGTGGTGAATTGCTTTCCCGGGCGGGCCGGTTCGCCGAGGCCGTGGCTGTAACGCGGGCATCGCTCACCGGGGCGGTCGCGGCCCCGGAACGCCGATATCGCGAGCGGCGGATCGCCGAGTGGTCAGGGCAACCAGTTAAGTGACGCCACAGCGAGTTCTTGTCATGTTGACGTGTTGAGCCCGTCATCGAGCGTGTTCACACACGGACCACTAACCGCACGCCGAGTCCACAGCGGCCGACAATCTCGGCGGCGTCACAACGCCGTACTTGGCACGGCACCGGTTCCGCCGGCGCCACCCTGCCCGCCGGCGTAGTACCCCGGACTCGCCAGCAAAAAGTACTGCCCGGGCTGGCCTGCCCCGGGTGGTCCGCCCGGCGTCCCATTGCTGGCGCCGGCGTTGCCGCCGTTACCGCCGTTGCCGCCGCTGCCGCCAAAACCGCCTTCTAGCTGCGCCCCACCGCGTCCCCCATGGCCGCCGTTTCCGCCGTAGCCGCCGATGACCCCGCCGTCCCCGCCAGCCCCACCGGCACCAGCATTCCCGCCGTTACCTCCCGTGCCCCGGTCGTAGGCTGGTGCGCCCGCGCCGCCGGCTCCTCCCGCGCCGCCAGCCCCTCCGCTGATGAAACCGTAACCGCCTGCGCCGCCGACACCCCCGGTGCCACCAGTGCCACCACCAACACTCCAACCGACACCTCCGGCCCCGCCGTCTCCCGCGGCTCCGCCAGCACCGCCGTGAGTACCGGAACCGCCGGTACCGCCGTTGCCTCCATTCCCGCCGACGGCGTAGAAGGCGGGAGCATCCGTGGCCCCGATGCCCCCCTGCCCGCCCTTTCCGCCGGTGCCGCCGTCACCGGCGGTCCCGGCCGCGCCG
>NZ_JCALCX010000029.1:0-75955 GCF_059812565.1 Mycobacterium sp. NGS49
GCGGGAGAGTGCGGTCGGGTGTCTGGTGGTTGGGTGCGGTTAGTCACGGGCTACCTCCAAGCTCTCATTTGTGAATAAATATTCACCTATGAATACTGACTCGTCAACTAAGTGAGGATTTCCTCACACCTAAAGAAATGTGCCGGCACGTGCGACTCGGGAAGACATAGCCCGGCCCAAACGCGGCTCGCGGGGGCTACCACATGCCCGCGGAGTGCGGCGCAGACGAAGTGGCCACTTGGTTCAGTCGCACAGCCGGCCTTCAGTGCTTCGCATGCCTGGGCAGGTCGAGGCCAAAGCGGGCCCCGCCTACGTATGGATCTTCATAGCTCCATGTGCGCAACGCCATCCACAATCAGTTGTGAAGAAAACATCACAGAAGAGGGATCTGGCTTGGTAGCGTGCTGAAGAATTATTCAGCGGTCCGTCTGCCGGCCGGTTCACCGGTGGCACGTGTCAGGAGGTCAACCATGGCGAATTTTGCGGCGCTGCCGCCGGAAATCAACTCATCGCTGCTGTTCAGCGGCGCGGGTTCGGCGCCGCTGTTGGAAGCGGCCACTGCCTGGGAAGGGTTGGGGCGCGAGTTGGGTGCGGCCACGTCGTCGTTCTCGTCAGTGACAAAGGCGTTAGTCGCCGAGTCATGGCAGGGCGCGGCGGCGGAGGCGATGACAGGCGCGGCCATTCCCTACGCGAGATTCTTGAGCGCCGCCGCCGCTCATGCGGAGAAAGCGGCTATCCAACTCAGCACGATGGTCCGGGTGTTTGAGTCCGCCAAGGCTGCCACTGTGCATCCGCTGGCAGTGGCGGCTAACCGCGCCGCCTTTGGCCAACTGGTGCGGTCAAACTGGTTGGGTCTGAACGCGCCCGCGATCATGGCCGCCGAAAGCGGCTATGAGCAGATGTGGGCACAAGATGTGTCGGCGATGTTCAGTTATCACGCGGCGGCGACCGCGGCAGCGGCTCCGTTAGCGGCAGGGGATCTGCTTGACAGCGTCTCAGGTCTGCCGGGCATCGGCAATTTTCTGACTCAGAATCCTACAAATTCGGGAATCGCCAACTTGGGCTGCGGGAACATAGGTAACGTCAATATCGGTGACGGCAACTTCGGCAACGTCAATTTCGGCAGCGGCAACATCGGAAATCTGAACTTGGGTAGCGGAAACTCGGGTTTGGCCACGGTGCTCAGTCATCTGAATCTTGGCAGTGGCAATCTTGGCGACGGGAATATCGGTTCTGGAAATGGAGGAGCCTTCAACATTGGGGGCGGTAATCTCGGCGACCAAAATATAGGTAGCGGTAACAAGGGAACCGACGGAATTAGCGGTTCGCAAAATGTCGGTAGCGGAAACATTGGGTATGCGAATCAGGGCAGCGGCAACATCGGCGATACCAACTGGGGCAATGGTAACCATGGTGAATCAAATTACGGCAACGGAAATCTTGGGAGCTTCAATCTTGGTAGCGGGAATATCGGCGATGCGAACATAGGATTCGGTAACGGCGGGAGTGTCGAAGGCTCCCTCGGCCGTAATCTGGGCGCCGGAAATCTTGGCAGCAATAATTTCGGTGGCGGCAACCGTGGCAACGGTAATATAGGATGGGGAAACTTCGGCTTCAACAATATCGGTATCGGAAATCACGGCAATAACAATGTTGGATTCGGCCTGACCGGCGATAATCAGGTCGGTATCGGCACGCTGAATTCCGGAGGCGGCAACATCGGCCTCGGTAACTCGGGCGATAACAACGTTGGGTTCTTTAATTCCGGTAACGGCAACGTGGGCGTACTCAACTCTGGCAACCAGAATACAGGCCTATCTAATTCGGGAGATATTAACACCGGATTATGGAACTCTGGCACGGTAAATACCGGTTTAACAATTTCTGGCTCGACGAACGCTGGTTGGGGCAGTGCGGGTGATCACAACGTCGGCCTTTACAACGTCGGCAGTAACAATGTGGGTGGGTTCAACGCGGGTAACGCAAATGTCGGGTTCTTTGATTCGGGGGACTTTAACATGGGCAGCTTCAATTCGGGGGACAGTAACTTTGCCAGCTTCAATTCCGGCCGCGCGAATCTCGGTTATTTCAACGCGGGAAGTTCCAATGTAGGTGCTTTCAATTCGGGCGATTTAAACACTGGTATTTTTAACTCAGGCGATGTCAACACGGGCTTGTTCAACTCCGGAAGTATCAATACCGGTCTCTTCAACTCCGGCGATGTCAATACGGGTCTTTTTTACGTGAATAATTCCGCTGCAGCCAGCTCGGGATTTGGCAACTCCGGCACCGGAAGCTCGGGATTCTTCAACTCCGGGAATGGTAGCTCCGGCTACCGGAACGCGGGCGCTTTGAGTGCTGGCTTCAGCAATGCTCAGCAGGCCAGTGTGGGCTTCTCTAATTCCGGCCTTTTGGCCACTGGAATTGGAAATACCGGTGACGCCGACGTGGGATTATTCAACAGGGGTTTCGATAGCGTTGGCGTCGGAAACTCGGGCGGTGGGTTCAACGTGGGATTTTTTAATAGTGGAGTATTCAACACCGGCATCGTGAACTCGGTTTCTAACAACGCCGGCATTTTCAACGCCGGCAGCGGGCTTACGGCGGGAGGCAATTCCGGCTTCGGGAATACGGGCGGCGGCAATTCGGGTGGCTGGAACTCGGGCAATGGAATCTCTGGCTTCTTCGGTGGATAGTCTCCGGCATCGCAGATTGGATTCGACTGGTCGGCGCAACTCCACCAAAGTGTCGAAGTTCTTTGCCTATGGTGCCAGTCGGTTTAGACGCATGGCGGCGGTAAAAAGGCCGAGTATGTTCCGGGTGGCCCTGGCGGCGATCGCGATGGTGTTGCCGGTGACGTCTACACACCTCGCCTTCGCAACACCTGATCGCGGAATAGCGGCGGCCGTTTTGTCGCAGACCACAGTTAGCGGTCAAGAACTCGACTACATTCTGCGTGAGATCACTATCTCCCCGGGCGGTAGCACAGGCTGGCACTGGCACCAGGGCAACTTGTTCGGCGTCATCAGGCAGGGCACACTTACCCACAATCTCGCTGACTGCAGCACTGACGGGATCTACGGCGCCGGCGATGCCATCACCGAGTTCAGCGGCTCCGACCACGCTCATATCGGTCGCAACCTAGGGTTAACGCCGGTCGTGATGCAGGTCGTTTACATCGACCCACACGGCAGCCCGTTATCCAACGACGCCCCCGATCCTGGGTGTGGATATGCGTGACGCATCACATCTCATCGCCATTGAGGATTGGAGGGGCACCCGAGTCTTTCGGTAGAGACGGAGTCAAGACCAACGGTGATGCTCGAACGGAGCCAACGGACTGACCGTCGACAACGTTGAACAGGGCTGGGCCAGCTGCCTGTCCGAAGCTGTGACACGCTGCGCGAGGAGGTCAGTCGGAGCCTGCTCCCGCGGGGCCTGTAATCGCGGCACACGATCCCTGGAAGGATGTCAGGGTGTCGCAAGGACTATGGATCGCCATCGCGGTCGCCGCCGCCCTGGTCATCGTCGCCGCGCTCGTCTTCGGCCTGGCGCGCTACCGCAAGCGCCAGATCAGGCTGGCGCCCAAGGCCACCCCCGACGCCGTCGACCGCTCCGGTGGCTATACCGCGTCGTCGGGGATCACGTTCAGCCAGACACCGACGCTGCAACCACGAGAACGGATCGACGCGACCGGGCTGCCCGCAGTCGGCGACGACGCCACCATCCCGCGCGACGCTCCCAAGCGTCCCATCGCCGAGGTTCACCTCCCTGAACCGGAGGTCGAACCGGAGCCGATACCTGAATCAGCCGAGCCAGAAACGGCGCCCGAGCCCGAGGCGCCGCAGATCGAGGCCATCGAGCCGCCGGAAGGGCGGTTGGAGCGACTGCGCGGGCGGCTGGCCCGGTCACAGAACGCGCTCGGCCGCAGCATGCTGGGCCTGCTCGGTGGCGGCGACCTGGACGAGGACTCGTGGCAGGACGTCGAGGACACCCTGCTGATCGCGGATCTGGGCCCGGTGGTCACCGAAGCGGTGGTGTCGCAGCTGCGGACGCGGCTGGCGACCAGCACCGTCCGTACCGAAGCCGACGCCCGGGTGGTACTGCGCGACGTGCTGATCAAGGAGTTGCATCCGGAGATGGACCGTTCGATCCGGGCGCTGCCGCACGCCGACCATCCATCGGTGCTGCTCGTCGTCGGTGTCAACGGCACCGGCAAGACCACCACGGTCGGCAAGCTGGCGCGGGTGCTGGTGGCCGACGGACGTCGGGTCGTGCTCGGCGCGGCCGATACCTTCCGGGCGGCAGCGGCCGACCAACTGGAGACCTGGGCGTCGCGGGTGGGCGCGGAGGTGGTGCGCGGCGCCGAGGGCGCCGATCCGGCGTCGGTGGCGTTCGACGCCGTGGACAAGGGGATCCAAGCCGGTGCCGACGTCGTCCTCATCGACACGGCCGGCCGGTTGCACACCAAGGTGGGCCTGATGGACGAACTGGGCAAGGTCAAACGAGTGGTCGGCCGACGTGCCGCTGTTGATGAGGTGCTGCTGGTTCTGGATGCCACCATCGGGCAGAACGGCCTGGCTCAGGCCAAGGTGTTTGCGGAGGTCGTCGAGATCACCGGCGCGGTGCTGACCAAACTGGACGGAACGGCCAAGGGCGGCATCGTTTTCCGCGTCCAGCAGGAACTGGGCGTGCCGGTGAAGCTGGTCGGGCTGGGCGAGGGGGCCGACGACCTCGCGCCGTTCGAGCCGGCGGCCTTTGTCGACGCGCTGCTGGGCTGAAAGCACTTACACAGCAACTTTTACGTTAATCCTGACGAAACACGGCGGCTCCATTGCTGCAACAACTTATGCGCATGGTTCTCGTCAGGTCACCAGTCATCATTCTGGGGCCCTCCCAACGCTGACTGGAGGTGATAGCGAGTGAGCGATTTCCCGACCATGGGTGTGCCGAATACCGGCGATACGGCCTGGATGTTGGCTAGTTCCGCGCTCGTGCTGTTGATGACGCCGGGCCTGGCGTTCTTCTACGGCGGCATGGTTCGTGCCAAGAGCG
Organism: Mycobacterium sp. NGS49; assembly: GCF_059812565.1. NCBI lineage: Bacteria > Bacillati > Actinomycetota > Actinomycetes > Mycobacteriales > Mycobacteriaceae > Mycobacterium > Mycobacterium sp. NGS49. The sequence goes on from NZ_JCALCX010000029.1 coordinate 5,056, forward strand.
TGCTCAACATGATCATGATGAGCATCAGCGCGATGGGCGTCGTGACGGTGCTCTGGGTGCTCTATGGCTACTCGATGGCATTCGGTAACGACACCGCGAACGTCGTGGGCAGCCCGACCGAATTCCTGGGATTGAAGGGACTGATCGGCGGCAACGGTGTCGCGGCGGACGCGAGCACCGGGGTAGCGGCGACCAACATCCCGCTGGTGGGCACCCTGCCGGCCACCGTGTTCGTGGCGTTCCAGCTGATGTTCGCGATCATCACCGTCGCGCTGGTCTCGGGCGCGGTGGCGGACCGGATGAAGTTCAGCGCCTGGCTGGTGTTCTCCGGTCTGTGGGCGACGCTGGTGTACTTCCCGGTCGCGCACTGGGTGTTCTCCTTCGACAAGATCGCTGCCGAGAAGGGCGGCTGGATCGCCAACAAGCTGCACGCGATCGACTTCGCAGGTGGAACCGCCGTGCACATCAACGCCGGTGTGGCCGGCCTGGTGCTGGCGCTCGTGCTGGGCAAGCGCAAGGGCTGGCCGACGACCCTGTTCCGTCCGCACAACCTGCCGTTCGTGATGCTCGGCGCCGGATTGCTGTGGTTCGGGTGGTATGGGTTCAACGCCGGTTCGGCTACCAGTTCGAACGGCGCCGCGGGGTCGACGTTCATCACCACCACTATCGCCACAGCCGCGGCGATGCTGGCCTGGCTGCTCACCGAGCGCATCCGCGACGGCCACGCCACCACCCTGGGTGCGGCCTCGGGCATTGTCGCCGGGCTGGTCGCGATCACGCCGTCCTGCTCGTCGGTGAACGTGCTGGGCGCGCTGGTCATCGGTGCGGTCGCCGGCGTGCTGTGCGCGCTGGCCGTCGGACTGAAGTTCAAGCTCGGCTTCGACGACTCGCTGGACGTGGTCGGCGTGCACCTGGTCGGCGGGCTGGCCGGCACCCTGATGGTCGGCCTGGTGGCCGCGCCCGAGAGTGTCGCGATCAACGGCGTGGCCGGTGTGTCCAAGGGGCTGTTCTACGGCGGCGGCATCGACCAGCTGGAACGCCAGGCGGTCGGCGCGTTCGCCGTACTGGCCTACTCCGGCGTCGTCACGCTGATCCTGGCGCTTATCCTGAAGTACACCATTGGGCTGCGGCTGGGAGCAGAGCAGGAAGCGGCGGGCATCGATGAGTCGGAGCACGCCGAGAGCGGCTACGATTTCGCGGTGGCCAGCGGTTCGGTTCTTCCCCGCGCCAGCCTGCCGGACACACCGAACGGCCTGCAGGCGCGAGTGGCCGAGAAAGTTGAGGCGGAATAGAAATGAAGCTGATCACCGCGATCGTCAAGCCGTTCACCCTCGACGACGTCAAGACCAGCCTGGAGGACGCCGGCGTCCTGGGCATGACGGTCAGCGAGATCCAGGGCTATGGACGGCAGAAGGGCCACACCGAGGTCTACCGCGGCGCTGAGTACTCCGTCGACTTCGTGCCCAAGGTCCGGATCGAGGTCGTTGTCGACGACTCCATCGTCGACAAGGTCGTGGACAGCATCGTCCGGGCGGCACGCACTGGCAAGATCGGCGACGGCAAGGTGTGGGTCAGCCCCGTGGACACCATCGTGCGGGTGCGCACCGGTGAGCGCGGTTCTGACGCCCTCTAGCACGTTGCCCCACCAGGGCAGATGGGCCGGCCGGGTGTGACACAAGACCCACTGGACCCCTCTGAATCGCCGGAATCGGAACGAAGGCAAACAGGAAGCGCCGTTGCGGCAGTCGATTTGGCTGCCGCGCGGCGCGAACTGTTGTCTGACGGACTTCGCGGCCTCGAACCTGCCGAGATGCGGCAGGTGGTGCTGGACTTGCACGAATCCTGGCTGAGGGCCAAGGCTTCCGAGATCGGCATCACCGACGCCAGCGGCTTCGCGATCGTTGCCGTCGGCGGCCTTGGCCGGCGTGAGTTGCTGCCGTACTCGGACCTCGACCTGGTGCTGCTGCATGACGGAAAGCCGCCCGAGATCCTGGCGCCGATCGCCGACAAACTGTGGTACCCGTTGTGGGACGCCAACATCCGGCTCGACCACAGCGTCCGCACGGTCAGCGAGGCGCTGGGCACCGCCGGTGCCGATCTGACCGCTGCCCTGGGCATGCTGGAAGCCCGGCACATCGCCGGCACCGAGGCCCTGTCGGCCGAACTGATCGACGGGATACGGCGGCAGTGGCGCACCGGAATCCGTTCGCGCATGGACGAACTCGTCGAGATGACGCACGCCCGGTGGCTGCGGCTGGGGCGCATCGCCCACCGTGCGGAGCCCGACCTCAAGTCCGGGCGCGGCGGCCTGCGCGATGTCCAGCTACTCAATGCCCTGGCTTTGGCACAACTCATCGACCGGCACGGCATGGCCCGTGCGGATACCGCCGTCGGCTCGCTGGACGATGCGTATCTGACGTTGCTCGATGTGCGCACCGAATTGCACGTGGTCTCCCGCCGCGGGCGTGACCAGTTGCTGGCCCAATTCGCCGATGAGATCAGCGAGGCGCTGGGGGTCGGTGACCGGTTCGATCTGGCGCGCATGCTGTCCAGCGCCGGCCGGACCATCAGCTTCCACGCCGTGACGGGGTTGCGTACCGCCGCCAACGCGCTGCCCAAACGCGGCATCACCGCCTTGATGCGACGGCCGAAGCGGCGGCCGCTGGACGAGGGCGTCGTCGAATACGCCGGGGAGATCGTGCTCGCCCGCGAGGCCCACCCGGAAACCGACCCCGGTCTGGTGCTGCGGGTGGCCGCCGCGTCGGCCGACACCGGCATCCCCATCGGCGCCGCCACCCTGAGCCGGTTGGACAGCGCACCTCCGCTACCGACGCCTTGGCCCCGCGAGGCCCTGGACGACCTGTTGGTGGTGCTGCTGGCCGGGCCCACCGCGGTACCGACCATCGAGGCGCTGGACCGCACCGGCTTGTGGGGTCAGTTGCTGCCCGAGTGGGACGCGATCCGTGACCTGCCGCCGCGCGATGTCTCGCACAAGTGGACCGTGGACCGTCATTCCGTCGAGTGCGCCGTGCACGCGGCGCCGCTGACCACCAACGTGGCCCGACCGGACCTGCTGGCCCTGGGCGCGCTGCTGCACGACATCGGCAAGGGCCGCGGCACCGACCACTGCGTGTTCGGGGCCGATCTGGTGACCCCGATCGCCCAGCGGCTGGGGCTGGCGCCCGCCGACGTCGACACCGTGTCGAAAATGGTCCGTCACCACCTGCTGCTACCCATCACGGCTACCCGAAGCGACCTGAACGACCACAAGACCATCGAGGCCGTGTCCGAGGCCCTGGGCGGCGACCCCCAGCTGCTGGAACTCATGCATGCCCTGTCGCAGGCGGACTCCAAGGCGACCGGACCGGGCGTGTGGAGCGACTGGAAGGCGTCTCTGGTCGAGGACCTGGTACGTCGCTGCCGGCTTGCGATGGCCGGGGAGGCGCTGCCGCAAGCGGAACCGACTGCGCCGCATTATCTTTCGTTGGCGGCGCGACGAGGCGTGCATGTCGAGGTCAACGCCGGCGCCGGCGAGCGGTTGTCTGCGGTGATGGTGGCCCCCGACCAGCGGGGCTTGGTATCGAAGGCCGCCGCGGTGCTGGCGCTGAATTCGCTGCGGGTGCATTCGGCTTCGGTGAACATCCACGAGGGCGTGGTGATCACCGAATTCGTGGTGTCGCCGCTGTTCGGTTCGCCGCCCGCCGCGGAGTTGCTGCGTCAGCAATTCGTCGGTGCGCTGCACGGCGACATCGACGTGTGCGGCACGCTGGAAAAGCGGGACATCGAGGCCACCAGTTCGGCCACCGCCCGGGCCGGCGAGGTGCAGGTCGGAGTTCCGGTTACCCGGTCGACCGCACCGCCCCGCATCCTTTGGCTCGAGACCGACACCCCGGGCCAGTTGCTACTGGAGGTCCGAGCGATGGACCGGGTGGGTCTGCTCGCCTTGCTGGCACGGGCGCTGGAGCGGGCCGAAACCGACATCGTGTGGGCGAAAGTCAACACATTCGGGTCGACGGCGGCCGATGTGTTCTGCGTGGCGGTGCCGCCGGAACACGATGCGCGTGCCGCGGTGGAAAAGCACCTGCTCGCCGTGCTGGGTGCGCCCGCCGTCGTTCTCGAGGACGAGCCGGTCGGCGATTAAGACTGCTCGGCGTTGAGCTGCCGCACCGCGTCGATGCGGGCCTTGAGCTGGTCGCGGGTGGCTGCGGCGATCGGCGGCCCGCCGCAGCGGCGCCTGAGCTCGTTGTGGATCCAGCCGTGTGGCTTGCCGGTGCGGTGGTGGGCGACCGATACCAGGGCGTTGAGTTCGCGGCGCAGTTCGCGCAGTTGCCCGTGGGTGGTCGCCGGCGCCGCCGGTGTTCCGGCCTGCGCCCGTTTCTGCAGCTGTTCGTCCTGGCGCCGGTGCAGCAGTGCGCGCATCTGCTCGGCGTCGAGGAGACCGGGGATGCCGAGGTAGTCGGCCTCCTCGTCGCTGCCGGCGGGGGTGGCGGTGCCGAACGAGGAGCCGTCGAAGATGACCTGATCCAATTCGGCGTCGGCGCCCAGGGCGGTGAAGCTCTTGTCCTCGCCTGGTTCGTTCTGCGTCCTGGTGGCCGGGTCGCCGTCGAGCGGATCGCCCTCGGATTCCCGGTGCGGCTTGCCCAGGACGTGGTTGCGCTGTGCCTCCAGCTCGCTGGCCAGCTGCAGCAGGTTGGGCACCGACGGCAGGAAGATGCTGGCTGTCTCGCCCGGACGGCGGGACCGCACGAACCGCCCGATGGCCTGCGCGAAAAACAGCGGTGTCGAGGCGCTGGTGGCGTAGATCCCGACCGACAGCCGCGGCACGTCGACACCCTCGGAAACCATCCGCACCGCCACCAGCCACCTGGTGGTGCTCGCCGCGAACTCGGAGATGCGGGCCGACGATCCGGGGTCGTCGGACAGCACGACGGTGGGCGCCTCGCCCGTCGACCTGGTTAGCAGGCTCGCGTAGGCACGGGCCGCGGTTCGGTCGGAGGCGATGATCATGCCGCCGGCATCGGGGACGTGCTCGCGCAGCTGGCGCAGCCGCTGGTCGGCCGCGGCGATCACCGCGGGCATCCACTCGCCGGCCGGGTCCAGCGCGGTGCGCCAGGCCCGCGCGGTCTGCTCGGCCGACAACGGCTCGCCCAGGCGCGCCTCATGCTCCTCGCCGGCGCTGTCCCGCCAGCGTGCCTGCCCGGAATACGCCATGAACACCACCGGTCGGACCACGCCGTCGGCCAGGGCCTCGGCATACCCGTAGGTGTGGTCGGCCCTGGACCGCATCAAGCCGTCCGGGTCCGGTTCGTAGGTGACGAACGGGATGGGGCTGTCGTCGCTGCGGAACGGCGTGCCGGTCAGCGCGAGCCGGCGGGTGGCGTCGCCGAAGGCTTCCCGGATGGCGTCACCCCAGGTCTTGGCGTCCCCGCCGTGGTGAATCTCGTCGAAGACCACCAATGTCTTGCGTTGCTCGGTGCGTACCCGGTGCAGCGTCGGATGTGCGGCCACCTGGGCGTAGGTGACCACCACGCCGTGATACTCAGGCGAGGTCTGCGGGTTGGAGTTGGAGAACTTCGGGTCCAGGGAGAGTCCCTGGCGTCCGGCGGCCTGCGCCCACTGGATCTTGAGGTGCTCGGTGGGCACCACCACGGTCAGCTGCTCGACGGCCCGGTGGGCGATCAGCTCGCCCGCGATCCGCAGGGCGAACGCGGTCTTGCCGCTGCCGGGTGTGGCGACGGCCAGGAAGTCGCGGGGCTCGCTGCCCAGGTACTTCACCAAGGCGCGGCGCTGCCAGCCGCGCAACGTCCGGGTGGTGTCGGCGGGGAAGTGGCTGACTGGCTGCAGCGACACGATCCCCCCGTAGCAACTCGGCCGCGTGACGCGGTCTCTGCGCCGATCAGCCCGACGACGTAGTGGCTGTGAAATCTAGCACGCCAACGCTTTTGGGTGCAGTTGCGACATGATTCGCCCTGTTCACCCGTTGTCATCCGCTGCGGCGAGCCGCACGCCGCGACCGGCCCAGTGTTTACCAGTTCGTCAAGACGAGGTGATTGAGCACCAGAGCGCCGACGACGTTTACTGCCAGCCACCAGCGATGTGATCGACACGGCAACAGCGCCGCCGCGGCCGGCAGCCACATCGTGAAAGGCAACCAGATGCGCTCCACCTCGGCCTTGCTCAGCTGGCTCGCGTCGGCCAGCACTATCGCCACCGACATGGCCACGATGACGAGGTGCAGGCCTGAGCGCTGCCGGAGCGCAGACATGTCGAGCGCCCGGCTGATGCCGGCCACGCTGCCCAGCCCGATCGCACACACCACTGACGCCAAGTTGCCCCACCACCAGTACTGGAACGGCCGGTCGTTGGCAATTCCCTGCCAGTACCGTTGCTGCACCAGCTCGTAGCCGTCGAACCACCAGAATCCGGCAAGCGCGAAGATCAGCACGACCGACACAGCGGCAAGCACCGCCGGTACCAGCGTCTGAAATGCGGCACGCCGGTCGATCGCGGCGACCACGACCGCGATTGCGGGCAGCGCCAGCAGCGCCAGGCCGTAGCTGAGGAAGATGCCCCAGCCCAGCAACAGACCCGCACCGGTGGCGGCCAGCACCGGCATCCGCACTGTCCGGCGCGCGGCCAGTGCCAACAACGCGATGCCCCAGGCCGCCACACCGGCGAAGTAGCCGTCCGCCGCTACCGCGACCCAGATCGCCGTCGGTGACACGGCGACGAATGGGGCCGCCAGCCGGGCCGTTCGCTCGTCGGTCAACGCCCGCATCGTGACGATGATCGCGACTGCGGCACTCGATCCCGCCAGTAGGCAAAGTAACCCGGCCCAGGCGCCGCCGGTCAGACCGATTCGATCCAGCCACACGAAGGTCAGGAGCGCACCGGGCGGATGCCCGGACACGTGAGTGATCCAGGAATCAGGACGAAAGTCGAGGATCCTGTCGGCGAAGTGCTGCACCGCCTCGGGGATATCGGTGACGGTGGGCACCTGTTGTAGGTATTCGTGGCGTGCCGTGAGCCGGCCGGCGAAGCCCAGCTGCCAGCCGTCGATCATCGCGAGCGAGAAGGCCCATGCGCTTGCCGTCGCCCATGTCGTCATGATCAACGCGCGCCACGACAAGCGCACAGCGACCGCCGGCGCCCACAGCACGGCGGCAACGCCGATGACGATGGCCGGTCCGGTGCCCCACCCGATGTGCGGCAGCCACCAGCCGAAGATGGGCGCCATTCCCGCAAACGCGGCGAATCGCTCGGGAGGGGCATTGATCAGCGGCGTCACACTCAGCTTCAGGTGCGGCACCACGAAAGCGACAGCCAATAGCACGACCCCGGCCGCGACCGCGAACGTCTCTGGCAGCGGGAGTGTGAGCATCCAACGAGCCGACGAGTTGGCGTCGTGCTCGGACCCATTCTGGTCGGAGCTTCGGTCCCGTTTCAGACGCATCGTGCGCGACTACCGGGTCGGATCCAGTACTGGGTCAAGCACTCCACCGATGCCATGCCCGCTACGAACATACTCAGCGGTCTGCTTTTACCGGGGGCTCGCCGGTCAGAATTGCGATCACCCTGCCGTGGATGTCGACAACGCTTCGGATCAGCAAGCCGGCGGCGTCGGCGATCTCACCGAGTGCGACTGCGCCAACCCGTGCCCACGGAAACCATTGTGAGACATGATCGCCGGTTTCCCAGCGCACCATCTCGCGACTCAGCGGCGTCGGTGGGGCGTCAATTTCGGCGATCACAATTCCTTGCGGGGCCAGCAATTTCGCGACGCGCCGCAACATCGTGGCCGGAGCACCGCCGACGCCGATGTTGCCGTCGATCAGCAACACCTGCTGCCAGCATCTCTCGGCGGGCAGCGGCGCGAAAACGTCGCGTCGGATCGCGGCTCCACCCCGTGACCGCGTCAACTCCACGGCGGTGGCGCAACTATCCACTCCCAGCGCGGGCAAACTGCGGTTTTGCAGCGCCGCGGTGAAACGACCTGGCCCGCACCCCACATCCAGGGTTGGCCCACTCGTACAGTGAGCCAGCACGTATTGGTCGGCCAGACGGTCATGCGGGGTGATGTCGGGGCCGCCGATCCAGCGCGTCATCGGCAGTTCTCGTCGCTGTCCCCGATGGTTACGCACCCAACACGGCGCGCCGATAGCCCCGGCGCGGTAGATGTGATCGATCGTCGCGCACGCGGGCGTGGCGCGGCTGCCGAGCGGCGTTGCGGTTGTCATGCGATCAAGCGGCCTGCGACTACCGTGCGGTCTTCGACGTTGAAGTGCCGATCTGTGCGCTCGAAGTGCCGAGCGTCTGCCGTTCAGGAGCGGTCATCGTGGCACCTTTCGTCGTATTGACCCTATGTCGATAGAGCGCATTAGCCATCCAGCTACCCGCGGTCACCCCGAACAAACTTCGTGTGGTGGATTTTCGGGGCGGACACTTCGCGTCGTGTTCCGACGAAGAAGGCTCTGAAGGCCACAGATGCTGGTGTAACGGGCCGCACGGGCGAGTGAGTGGTTGCATCCGGATCGCTTCGCGCTGCGCCCGAGTACGTCGAGCCGGTACTCACCACTAGGCTGGCGGTCGTGTTTGAATCGCTGTCCGATCGCTTGACCGGTGCCCTTCAGGGGCTGCGCGGCAAGGGCCGTCTGACCGACGCCGATATCGAGGCCACCACCCGCGAAATCCGGCTCGCGCTGCTGGAAGCCGACGTGTCGCTGCCCGTCGTCCGGGCATTCGTCCACCGGATCAAGGAACGGGCCCGCGGCCACGAGGTCTCCGGCGCCCTGAACCCGGCGCAGCAGGTCGTCAAGATCGTCAACGAGGAACTGGTCGGCATCCTCGGCGGCGAGACCCGTGAGATCGCCTACGCCAAGAACCCCCCCACGGTGATCATGCTCGCCGGCCTGCAGGGTTCGGGTAAGACGACGCTGGCCGGCAAGTTGGCGTTCCGGCTGAAGAACCAGGGGCACACGCCGCTGCTGGTGGCGTGCGACCTGCAGCGCCCGGCGGCGGTCAACCAGCTTCAAGTCGTCGGCCAGCGCGCCGGCGTCCCGGTGTTCGCGCCGCACCCCGGCGCCTCACCGGAGTCGGGCCCGGGTGACCCCGTCGCCGTCGCTGCGGCCGGTATCGCCGAGGCCAAGGCCAAGCACTTCGACTTCGTCATCGTCGACACGGCCGGCCGGCTCGGCATCGACGAGGAACTGATGGCCCAGGCCGCGGCCATCCGCGACGCCGTCGAGCCCGACGAGGTGCTGTTCGTCCTGGACGCGATGATCGGCCAGGACGCTGTGGCCACCGCCCAGGCCTTCGGCGAGGGCGTCGGATTCACCGGCGTGGTGCTGACCAAGCTGGACGGCGACGCCCGCGGTGGCGCGGCCCTGTCGGTCCGCGAAGTGACCGGCGTGCCAATCCTCTTCGCCTCCACCGGTGAGAAGTTCGAGGACTTCGAGGTCTTCCACCCGGACCGGATGGCCGGCCGCATCCTGGGGATGGGCGATGTGCTGAGCCTGATCGAGCAGGCCGAGCAGGTGTTCGACGCCCAGCAGGCCGAGGATGCCGCCGCCAAGATCGGCGCCGGTGAGCTGACGCTGGAAGACTTCCTCGAGCAGATGCTGGCGGTGCGAAAGATGGGCCCGATCGGCAACCTGCTGGGCATGCTGCCCGGCGGGGCGCAGATGAAGGACGCACTGGCCGAGGTCGACGACAAGAGCCTCGACCGGATCCAGGCGATCATCCGCGGCATGACGCCGCAGGAGCGGGCCGATCCGAAGATCATCAACGCCTCCCGCCGGCTGCGGATCGCCAACGGCTCCGGCGTCACCGTCTCCGAGGTCAACCAGCTGGTGGACCGGTTCTTCGAAGCCCGCAAGATGATGTCGTCGATGCTCGGCGGCATGGGCATACCAGGGCTGGGCCGTAAGTCGGCGACGCGCAAGTCCAAGAGCGCCAAGGGCAAGAAGGGCAAGAAGGGCGCGCGCGGCCCGACTCCGCCGAAGACGCGCAGCCCGTTCGGCGCTGGGATGCCCGGCATGCCGGCGGGCTTTCCCGACCTTTCGCAGATGCCGGAGGGACTCAACGAGTTGCCGCCGGGCCTGGCCGACTTCGACCTGTCCAAGCTGAAGTTCCCCGGCCAGAAGTAGCCGCGCGGTGCGCCTGCACGTGCGAGGGCTGGGCCTGCCCGGCGGTATCGCGACCGAACTCTGGATCGTGGACGGCCACATCAGCTCCGAACCGGTGTCCGACGCGGACACCGTCTTCGACGGTGGCTGGATCCTGCCGGGCCTGGTAGACGCCCATTGTCACGTCGGGCTGGGCGACCACGGCGAAGTGGAACTCGATGAGGCCATCGCCCAGGCCGAAGCGGAACGGGACGTGGGCGCGCTGCTGTTGCGCGACTGTGGGTCACCGACCGACACGCGCAGCCTCGACGACCACGACGACCTGCCGCGCATCATCCGGGCCGGACGTCACCTGGCCAGACCCAAGCGCTACATCCCCGGATTCGCCGTCGAAATGGAAGACGAATCCCAGCTGCCGGAGGCGGTGGCGGAGCAGGCCCGGCGCGGCGACGGCTGGATCAAACTGGTCGGTGACTGGATCGACCGGCGGATCGGCGATCTCGCGCCGCTGTGGTCCGACGACGTCCTGCGGGCCGCGATCGACACCGCACACGCGCACGGGGCCCGCGTCACCGCCCACGTCTTCGGCGAGGATGCCCTACCCGGCCTGATCACGGCCGGAATCGATTGCATCGAGCACGGCACGGGCCTCACCGACGACACGATCGGGCTGATGGTCGAACGCGGCACTGCGCTGGTGCCCACCCTGATCAACCTGGAGAACTTCCCAGGCATCGCCGACGCCGCCGTGCGCTATCCGACCTACGCCGCGCACATGCGTGACCTGTACGAACGCGGGTACCAGCGGGTGGCCGCCGCGCGCGACGCCGGCGTGCCGGTCTATGCCGGCAGCGACGCCGGCAGCACCATCAAACACGGGCGCATTGCCGACGAGGTGGACGCGCTGCGCCGGATCGGTATGACGGCCGAGGAGGCGCTGGGCGCCGCCTGCTGGGATGCCCGGCGCTGGCTGGGCCGGCCCGTGCTGGACCACGGCGCGCCGGCGGACCTGCTGTGCTACGCCGAGGATCCCCGCCGGGGACCCGGGGTGCTGAACCGGCCCGACCTGGTGATTCTGCGCGGCGCGGTCGTCGCGCCGGGCTGACGCGACCCGATGTTCGCCCGGTGTCGGCCGGGCGCTGCCGCGTCGGGCGGCGCCGACGCGGATACGATCGCTGAATGGCGTTGGCCAGCGGCACGGACTTCGCCGGCTACACCGTCGTGCGGATGCTCAGGGCGTCGGCGACGGGCGAGCTGTACCTGGTCCAGCGGCCGAATCTGCCCGGTTGGCAGGCGCTGAAGACCCTTTCGCCGGCGCTGTGCCGAGACGACGCGTTCCGCGCGCGGTTTCACCGGGAGACCCGGAGCGTGTCGAGCCTGTATCACCCCAACATCGTCGAGGTGCACGACCGTGGCGAGTTCGACGGACAACTGTGGGTGGCGATGGAGTACGTCGACGCCGGCGACGTGGCCGCGGCGATGGCCGAACGCTTTCCCGCGGTGCTGCCGGTCGGTGAAGTGCTCGCGATCATCGCCGCGGCGGCGGCCGGCCTTGACTTCGCCCATCAGCGCGGCGTGCTCCATCGCGACGTCCGGCCTGCCACCGTCCTGCTGACCGCACCGGGTGAGCCGCGAACCCTCTTGTCCGACTTCGGACTGCAGCGTCCGCCGGGTGAAGCCGCGTACGCGGCCCCGGAGGAACCGGCCGGCGTGGCCATCGACGGGCGGGCCGACCAGTACGCACTGGCGGCCACCACGATGCACCTGTTCACCGGGACGCCGCCCGCCGGTGCGACCCCGCCCAGACTCAGCGACCTGCGCCCGGACCTGGCGCGGCTGGACGAGGTGCTCACCAGGTCGCTTGCCCACGACCCGGGGGATCGGTTCGGCAGTTGCGGCGAGTTCGCCGCAGCGCTTATCGAGCGGGCCGGACGCGCCGACCGCAGCCCGCAGGCCGCCGGTGTGGCCGGTGAGACGGCGCAACCGGCATACGTCGTCGACTACCCCGCCTATGGGGGGCCGGCAGCGACCGGTCCGGTTCCACAACCCGTCCGAGAACCGGCCGCCGACCAGCCGATAGTCGCCGCGACAGGCAGGAGGTTCGGACCGCGCCGGATACTGATCGGTGCCGTTGCGCTGGTCTTGTTGGCCGGCTTGTTCGCGGCCGGCCTCGCGGTCGGGCGCAACACCGAGACCCCGCAGGCCGGCGGCCCGGTGACCAGCGCGTCGCCGTCTTCGGGCAGCAGCACCCCCGCGTCGCCGCCGCCACTCGAAGGCACGTACCGCATCGAGGTGCAACGCTCCCAGCAGACCTTCAACAACCGGTTCACCCCGCAGCCGCCGGACGTCGAAACCTGGTGGGCGATCCGATCGTCTTGCACGCCTACCCGCTGCCTGGCCACGGCGACCCTGCTCGACGACGACCGCGCGCGGGAGAAATCTCCGGACGTGCATCCGCTGCTGCTGGAATTCATCGACGGGCAGTGGCGATCCCGGGCCGAGACCACGAAGTTCCCGTGCATCGGCCCCACCGGGCAGACGAGCGCGCAGACCACCGTGCAGGTGCTGAACCTGCAACCCCAGCCCGGGGGCCGGCTGCTAGGCGAGATGGACATCACGGTCAAGAGCGATGAATGTGGCCAGCGGGGCGGCCTCATCCGAATCCCGGCCGAAGCGACCCGCAGCGGGGACATACCGCCGGGGGTGCAGTTGCCTGACCCGGTCCTCACCCCGACGACAACCCGCGCCACGACGGTGACACCAGAGACGCCGACCACCAGGCCCTCAGGGCCCGGACGCTGACCGCGTGAAAGATTGCGAGTGATCGCTATCTATGTTAGCTTCGGGTCAGCCCATCGACTTGGAGGAACTGTGACTTACGTCGTGATCATCCGTGACGCCCTGTGGTTCGACGGGACTGGCGCCAAGCCGCAGATCCGGACGTTGGGCATTCGCGACGGCGTGGTGGCCACGGTTTCGGCCGGTCAGCTGGACGAGACCGGCTGCCCGGAGGTGATCGACGCCGCCGGCAAGTGGGTTGCGCCCGGTTTCATCGACGTGCACACCCATTACGACGCCGAGATCCTGCTCGACCCGGGCCTGCGAGAGTCGGTACGCCACGGGGTGACCACGTTGTTGCTGGGCAACTGCTCGCTGTCGACCGTTTACGCCAACTCGCAAGACGCCGCCGACCTGTTCAGCCGGGTCGAGGCGGTGCCGCGCGACTTCGTCCTGGGCGCGCTGGAGAACAACAAGACCTGGTCGTCGCCCGCGGAGTACGTCGACGCCATCGACGCGCTGCCGCTGGGACCGAATGTCAGTTCCATGCTCGGTCACTCCGACCTGCGGACCGCGGTGCTGGGCCTCGAGCGCGCCACCGACGACACCGTGCGCCCTACCGAGGCTGAGCTGACCAAGATGTCCAGGCTGCTCGACGAGGCGCTGGAGGCCGGCATGCTCGGCATGTCCGGCATGGACGCGCCGATCGACAAACTCGACGGCGACCGCTTCCGGTCGCGCGCGCTGCCGTCCACCTTCGCGACCTGGCGTGAGCGGCGCCGGCTGATCAAGGTACTGCGCAAGCGCGGCCGGATCCTGCAGAGCGCCCCCAACGTCAACAGCACGGTGTCCCCGCTGATGTTCTTCCTCACCAGCAGCCGGCTCCTCAACCGGCGCAAGGGGGTTCGAATGAGCATGCTGGTGTCGGCGGATGCCAAGTCGATGCCGCTGGCGGTGCACGTGTTCGGGCGGGGCACCCGCATCCTGAACAAGCTGCTGGGCGCGAGCGTGCGCTTCCAGCACCTACCGGTGCCGTTCGAATTGTATTCGGACGGAATCGATCTGCCGGTGTTCGAAGAGTTCGGCGCGGGCACCGCCGCCCTGCACCTGCGGGATCAGCTGCAGCGCAACGAGTTGCTGTCCGACGAGTCCTACCGCCGTGAGTTCCGCCGCCAGTTCGACCGGCGCAAGCTCGGACCGTCGCTCTGGCACCGCGATTTCCACGACGCGGTGATCGTCGAGTGCCCCGATAAGTCCCTGATCGGCAAGAGCTTTGGCGCAATCGCCGACGAGCGGGGACTGCATCCGCTTGACGCCTTCCTGGATATCCTCGTCGAGAACGGTGAGCGCAACGTGCGGTGGACCACCACCGTCGCCAACCACCGTCCCAGGCAGCTCGACAAGCTGGCCGCTGACCCGAGCATCCACATGGGCTTCTCCGACGCCGGCGCGCACCTGCGCAACATGGCGTTCTACAACTTCCCGCTGCGACTACTGAAGCGAATTCAGGACGCTCAGCGGGCGGGGACGCCGTTCATGACGGCGGAGCGGGCGATATACCGCTTGACTGCCGAAGTCGCCGAGTGGTTCGGCCTGAACGCGGGCACGTTGCGCGAGGGCGACCGCGCCGATTTCGTCGTGATCGACCCTGCCCACCTGGACGACTCGGTGGACGGCTACCACGAGGAGGCGGTGCCGTTCTACGGCGGCCTGCGACGCATGGTCAACCGCAACGACGCCACCGTGGTGGCCACGGGCGTGGGTGGTGCCGTCGTCTTCCGCAACGGTGAGTTCCGCGAGGGCTACGGCCGGACGGTGAAGTCGGGCCGGTACCTGCGCGCGGGCGAACGCCGGCTGGCGCCCATGAGCCTGTCCGCCTGACATGGCCAGGACTCAGCGGCAACGCCGCGAGGAAACTGTCGGCCGGCTGTTGCAGGCCTGCATCGACAGCATCATCGAGGTCGGCTACGCCCGCACGTCGGCCGCGGTGATCACCAAGCGAGCCGGGGTGTCGGTGGGCGCCCTGTTCCGCCATTTCGAGACCATGGGCGATTTCATGGCGGTCACCGCGTCGGAGGTGTTGCGCCGGCAACTGGAATCGTTTACCAAGCAGGTCGCCGAGATCCCGGCCGACCGGCCGGCCCTGGAGTCGGCGCTGGCAATCCTGCGCGACATCACCAGCGGACCGATCAACGCGGTGCTCTATGAGCTGTTGATCGCCGCCCGCACCGACGAAAAGCTCAAGGCGACGCTGCAGCATGAGCTTTGGCAGTACCGGGCGAAGATATACGACGCGGCGCGGGCGATGCCGGGGACGGAGAACATCCCGGAGGACATCTTGCCGGTGCTGGTGGCGTTGCTGACCAACGTCTTCGACGGGGCCGCGGTGGTGGAGGGTGTGCTGCCGCAGCCCGAGATCGCCGAGCGCAGGATTCCGGTGCTCAGCACGCTGCTCACATCGGCTTGGCCGAACCCGACCCCTTGATGCCGAGCAGACGCAAAGTCGCACTGGCGCAAGCTTTCCCGTGCGACTTTGCGTCTGCTCGCGGAAGGAGAGACGCGGTGCCCTACTTCTGCAGGGTGAACTGATTGACGTCGATGTAGCCCTCGCGGAACAGCTTGGCGCAGCCGGTCAGGTAGTGCAGGTAGCGGTCGTAGACCTCTTCGGACTGGACCGCGATGGCCTGATCCCGGTGCGCTTGCAGGGCTTCGGCCCACAGGTCGAGGGTTCTGGCGTAGTGCAGCTGAAGTGACTGGTTGCGGGTCAAGGTGAATCCGGCGGCAGCGGAATGCTCCTCGACCATCTCGATGGTCGGCGGAGCGCCGCCCGGGAAGATCTGCGTCTTGATGAAGTGGAAGAAACGAATCACCCGCAAAGTGAGGGGCAAGCCGCGGTCGGTCATCTGCTGTTTGGTGAAGCCGGTGATCGTGTGCAGCATCAGCACGCCGTCGGCGGGCAGGATCTGGTAAGCGCGGGCGAAGAAATCGGCGTGCCGGTCGTGACCGAAGTGCTCGAAGGCGCCGATCGACACGATGCGGTCGACGGGCTCGTCGAACTGCTCCCAGCCCTGTAACAGCACGCGTCTCGAGCGCGGGCTGTCCATCTGGTCGAACGACTTCTGCACATGAGCCGCTTGATTTTTCGACAGCGTCAAGCCGACGACGTTCACGTCGTGCCGCTCGATCGCCCGGCGCATGGTGGCGCCCCAGCCACAGCCGACGTCCAGCAAAGTCATGCCCGGTTGCAGACCCAATTTGCCCAGCGACAGGTCGATCTTGGCGATCTGCGCCTGCTCGAGCGTCATATCCTCGCGCTCGAAGTAGGCACAGCTGTAAGTCTGAGTCGGGTCCAGGAAGAGCCGGAAGAACTCGTCGGACAAGTCGTAGTGCGCTTGTACGTCATCGAAATGCGGCTGCAGGCTGTCAACCATAAGAAGGGTTACCCTACCCGTCGGGATGAGCAGCAGCGCCGTGGCGTCACAGCGTGCCGATGCCCGTCTGCGGGCCGAGGGCGAAGCCCCAGTCGAACAGGCTGGCCGCCTGGTCCCAGTACGTCGGCCCGCCCTCCTTGACCAGGCCGTACATCATCGCGACGACCAGCCGGCGGCCGCCGCGGGAGGCCGCGCCCACGAACGTCTTGCGGGCGGCATTGGTGAACCCGGTCTTGCCGCCGATGGCGCCCGGATACCGGGAGAGCAGCTCGTCCTGGTTCAGGATCGGTTGGTCGCCGTTGTCGCCGGGGAACATGGCCGACGGCTCGGCGGTGATGGCGGCGAAGGTGGGGTTGGCCATGGCCGCGCGGAAGATCACCGCAAGGTCATGGGCCGTCGACCACCCGGGGCCGTCGGGCCCGTCCAGCCCGGACGGCGTCACCGCGTGAGTGTTCGACGCCCCCAGCGACGCGGCCTTGGCGTTCATCTTGGCCACCGCGACATCGTGACCGCCCAGCATGTCGGCGAGGGTGTTGGCGGCGTCGTTGCCCGATACCAGCAGCAGGCCGTCGAGCAGTTGGCGTGCGGTGTAGCTGTGGCCCACTTTCACCCCGACGCAGTTGCACTCCACGGCGGTGTCCGCGAGGTCGGCGACGACGGTGGAGTTCAGCGGCAGCTCGTCGAGCACCACCAGCGCCAGCAGCACCTTGATGGTGCTGGCAGGAGGATGGGCGACGTTCTGCTCCCGACCGGCCAGCACCTGACCGCTGTCCATGTCGGCGACGATCCAGGTCTGTGCGGGGCCGTCGGGGATCGGCACCGAGCCCGCTGCCTGCTGGACATCGGTGTCAGCGGTCGAGACCGGAGCCTGCGCGCCGAGGAACGTGACCGTGAGCAGCGCAGCGGCTGCAGCGATGAGCTTGCGCATGGGCGCAGATTCTAACTTCTTGGGTTTGCCGAACTCCACCGCGCGACTCGCCCCTCGGCGGGTGCGGTGTTAAATCGGTCCATGTTGAGCCTGGAAGAGATTTCCGACCGCCTGGAGATCCAGCAGCTGCTGGTGGATTACTCCACCGCGATCGACCGACGGCGATTCGATGACCTGGACGACGTCTTCACCGGCGACGCTTATATCGACTACACGGCGCTCGGCGGTATCGCCGGCCACTATCCCGAGGTGAAGAAGTGGCTGTCGGAGGTGCTGCCGAACTTCCCGGTGTATGCACACATGCTGGGCAACTTCTCGGTCCGCGTGGACGGTGACACGGCGTCGTCGCGGGTCATCTGCTTCAACCCGATGGTGCTGGGCGGCGAAAAGGAACAGATCCTGTTCTGCGGGCTCTGGTACGACGACGAGTTCGTGCGTACGCCGCAGGGCTGGCGGATGACCCGCCGCGTGGAGACCAAGACGTTCCAGAAGGTCATGTAGCGATTTCCGGCGGGGGACACCGTTCTGGCACAATGGGCCGCTGTCGGCTCCGCGATCACGATCGCCGGGCGGTCACACACGCGAGGCGAAACCGGACCCGGGCATCCCGCCCCGGTCGCTGAATCGCAGCGTGACACTTACAGGAGAATCGCTCAACCATGGCTGTGAAGATCAAGCTCACCCGGCTTGGCAAAATCCGCAATCCCCAGTACCGCATCGCCGTCGCCGACGCGCGCACCCGCCGCGACGGCCGCGCCATCGAGGTCATCGGCCGTTACCACCCGAAGGAAGAGCCGAGCCTGATCGAGATCGACTCCGAGCGCGCCCAGTACTGGCTCGGAGTCGGCGCCCAGCCCACCGATCCCGTCCTCAAGCTGCTGAAGATCACCGGTGACTGGCAGAAGTTCAAGGGCCTGCCGGGGGCCGAGGGCCGGCTGAAGGTGAAGCCGCCCAAGCCCAGCAAGCTGGAGCTGTTCAACGCCGCGCTGGCCGCTGCCGACGGCGCACCCACCACCGAGGCCACCAAGCCGAAGAAGAAGGCCGCGCCGAAGAAGGCCGCCAAGGGCGACTCGGAAGCCGCCGCGGCTCCGGCCTCCGAGGCCGCGGCGGAGGCGCCGGCTGAGGCCGCCGGCGAGCCGTCCGAAGCCACCGAAAGCTGATCGGCGCCGTGAGTACCGTTGTGGTCGACGCAGTCGAACACCTGGTCCGTGGCATCGTCGACAACCCCGACGACGTCCGGGTGGATCTGGTGACCAGCCGTCGTGGACGCACCGTCGAGGTCCACGTCCATCCCGAAGACCTGGGCAAGGTGATCGGCCGGGGCGGACGCACCGCGACCGCGCTGCGCACGCTGGTCGCCGGCATCGGTGGCCGCGGCATCCGCGTCGACGTGGTGGACACCGACCAGTAGCAGCGCTCACATGGAGCTGATCGTCGGGCGCGTGGCGAAAGCGCACGGCGTCACCGGCGAACTCGTCGTCGACGTCCGTACCGACGATCCCGACGTCCGGTTCGCGCCGGGTGCCACGTTGCGCGCCAAGAAACCCCGTGAGCCGGGCCCGGCGCGCAGCTACGTCGTCGAGAGCGCGCGTCCGCACGGGGCCCGACTGTTGGTGCGCCTGGCCGGCGTCGCCGACCGGGACGGCGCCGATGCGCTGCGCGGCAGTCTGTTCGTCATCGACTCCGACGAGCTGCCACCGATCGACGAGCCGGACACCTACTACGACCACCAGCTGGAGGGCCTTCGGGTCCGCACCGGCTCGGGTCAGGAGGTCGGCGTCGTCGCCGAGGTCCTGCACACCACCGGCGGCGAGTTGCTCTCGGTCAAGAGCGAATCCGGTGAAGTGCTGGTGCCGTTCGTCAGCGCGATCGTCACCTCGGTGTCGCTGGACGACGGCACGCTCGAGATCGAGCCGCCAGACGGTCTGCTGGATCTGGGATGAGAATCGACGTCGTCACGATCTTCCCGGCGTACCTGGATCCCTTGCGGGAATCATTGCCGGGCAAGGCAATCGCGTCGGGTCTCGTCGACCTGCAGGTGCACGATCTGCGGCGGTGGACGCACGACGTGCACCACTCGGTGGACGATTCACCCTACGGCGGGGGACCGGGCATGGTCATGAAGGCGCCGGTGTGGGGCGAGGCGCTGGACGAAATCTGCTCGGGTGACACGCTGTTGGTGGTTCCCAGCCCGGCCGGTGTGCTGTTCACCCAGGCCACCGCGCAGCGGTGGAGCGCCGAGCGGCACCTGGTTTTCGCCTGCGGCCGCTACGAAGGCATCGACCAGCGGGTTGTCGAGGACTCCGCGCGCCGGATGCGCGTCGAAGAGGTGTCGATCGGGGATTACGTGCTGCCCGGTGGTGAGTCGGCGGCGTTGGTGATGATCGAGGCCACGCTGCGGCTGGTGGCCGGAGTCCTCGGCAATCCCGCATCGGTACAACATGATTCGCATTCTCCGGCGCTGGACCGGCTGCTGGAGGGACCCAGCTATACGCGGCCGCCCAGCTGGCGCGGCCTGGACGTGCCGGATGTGCTGTTGTCCGGTGACCACGCGCGGATCGCGGCCTGGCGACGGGAAGTGTCGCTGCAGCGCACCCGCGACCGTCGCCCCGAGCTACTGGACTGACCCCGCCGAGCAGACACAAACTCCCATGAATTGCGCCGGTTCAGTGGGACTTCGCGTCTGCTCGCGAGGAAGGGTCCCGCTAGCAGTGGCTAACTAGTCGCCGGTACGCACAAATTCTTCTTCGCGGTCACCACCGACGCAGCTGGTTCCGGTCTCTTCCTGGTGACCGCGCCCGGCGAGCCGCAAGATCGGATCCTGCGGCGGGGCCGGTAGCGGAAAATGCGTGATGCCCTTCACGTGCGACGTGCCGCCTTGCGGGCACTGTCCGTCGGTCTCGAAGTCGAAGCTCCAGCTCCCTTTGTCGAATACCAGCGGCAATGCGCCTTCGGGTGAGTGGAAATAGCTCATACACCGATCGCCGGTGCGAAGACAGTCCGTGTGGACCGCGAAGTCGTTCCCTGGTGCACCGGAAGTCTCGTCGCCGAGCAAGGCATGACGGTAGCGCCCGTGCAGTGCTTCGGCCGGCGACACCACCCGCGGTCCCTGGGTGGTCGGGTCGGGAAGACTGGTCACGTCAACGTCTGCGGTGCGGGTGAAAGTAACGTCCCGCTTGCTCACGCAGGCATTGCTGGCGGTCGAGCTGTATTCGCCGACAAGGGTGCCATCGGAGCGTGGTTGCAACGTGAACACCTGCCAGCGTTGGGCGGGAGCACCCTTGCACGTTCCTGGGCCGACGCCGACGGCAAACCAGCGTCCGCCGACTTCGTCGAACACCAACGCCGACACCAGCGTGGTGTCGCCGCCCCGGCGTGATGCTGTGGCCACGCACCCGTTGGAGCCACACGCAGAGCGGATGCCCCACGTTTCGGTCACCGGCTTCCCATTCGCAAACGGCTTACCGTCGAAAGTGGTGTCCGGGGTGAAGTCGGCCTTGTAGGTGCCGGTGAAGGGACCTGCCGCGGCGGTCGGCTGGGGGCGCGGCGCGACGTTCGCGGTCGCCAACAGAACGCCCCCGATCAATAACGCGATGGCCAGCATGGCGGGAATCACGACGCGAGGGCGTCGCCACAGCGGCCGCTGCGGGGTGGGTTTGGCTTCCCATTGTGATGGTCCCGCTGGTGGTTGCGAGACCAGCGCGGCGCGGGTAGCGGCGAACTGGTCGTGCCCTTGGCTGTCGATGGGGCCCGCGGTGAACCGGTCGGGCTGGATCGGCTGGTACGCAGGCACCGCCGGCCCAGGGTGCGTTAGGGGCATTGTCGTCGCATCGCGAGCCGCGCGCGCCAACTCCAGCGTGTTGGCATACCGTTGCTCAGGGTTTTTGGCCATGCCGGTCGCGATGACCGGATCGAATTCCGCCGGCGCCCCGGTGTCGGAGGGCCGTGGCGGCGGGGCTGCAACGTGACCGGCGTACTGCTGCTCCAGACTGTCCCCGGGGTAGGGATGTTGCCCGGTCAAGCACTCCGACAGCACGCATGCCAGCGCATAAACATCCGAGCGTTGGTCCACCTCGCCTGCTCCGAACCGCTCCGGCGCCATGTAATGCCAGGAGCCGATGACACCGCTTGTGCCGGTCAAACCCGTCTCACCGGCGGCGCGTGCAATCCCGAAATCGATCAAATAAGCGAAGTCGTTTTCATCGAGCACAATGTTGGACGGTTTGACATCGCGGTGTACCAGTCCGACCTGATGCGCGGCATTCAGCGCCTCAGCGACCTGTTCGATGATCCGCACCGCCCGGGTAGGCGACAGCGGGCCGGCGGCCAGGATGGCTTGTAAGTCGCGGCCCTCGATCAACCGCATGTCCACATACAGGCGCCCGTCGATCTCCCCGTAGGTGTGAATCGGAATCACGTGCGGATTGTTCAACCGCGCCGCCGCGTGGGCTTCGCGACGAAATCGGTGCTGAAACACGGCGTCTTGAGAAAAGTGTGCTGGTAAGACTTTTAGCGCGACGATGCGATCTATGACGGTGTCGTGGGCCCGCCAGACTTCTCCCATGCCGCCGCGGCCAAGCAACTCGATCAGCCGGTACTGCCCGAATGGCGCTTCATCCATATGAGCCTCCCGACAAGCGCAGCTCAGCACACCATAAGCCGCGGCAGCTGGCCCGCAATGGGCTGGAGTTCGAAAGCATTACTTCGGCGATCATCACAGTCTCAGTCCGCCGGCCATCCCTGCGATGCTGGCGGGTGGGCACCAAGACTCAGCAAGCTTCCACGGCGCAGCCCCCTATCCTGTTACGGGCCATCGCGGGGAGCGCCACGTCTCATACGCCACCACGCGCCGCTTTTCCGGGAATCAGTCCGCGAGTATGGGGAGCAATAGCAGTAGCTAGATGCGGCCGTTGGGGAAGATCGTCTTGACCGCTTGGGTGATCGTCTCGCGCGCGGTGGCGTCGTCGGAGGGCTGCAGCGACTCGATCACCATGATGTAGCGCCGGTCCGGGCCGATCACGCCGGTCGACAAATGCATCCAGTCCGCGCCGATACAACACATCCAGCCCTGCTTGACCGCAACGGGCTCGGCATACAGTCCATCGGGAATGCCGAACCGCTGCGGGTAGCCGTCCACGCCCGTCGGGGTGGACCGGGCCAGGTCGTTGACCATCGTCCGGGCGCGGTCCATGGGCAGCCCGCCGGAGCCGTCAAGCAGCATTTCGTAGTAGCGGATCAGGTCGGGTGCCGAACTGATGGTGTTCCACCACCGCCCGTCGCTGGGCGGCGCGGTCGACGTCAGCCCATACCGGCTCGCCACCTGCGTGATGATGGCGTCGCCGCCGTCCTGTCCCCAGAAGCGCTCGGCAGCGCCGTCGTCGGAGGACTGCAGCATCACGTCCAGCGACTGGCGGTCCTCGGCGGACAGCACGGAACGGCCCTCGGATTCCCGCAGCAGCAGGTCATCGGCGATGAACAGCTTGGCCACCGACGCCGTGGCGATGATCTGGGTGTGCCCGTTGGAGACCAGCTGGTGCGTGGCCCGATCCAGGATGGCCACCGACAGGGTGGCGCCCCGGGCGGCCGCCTGGTCGGTGGCCTGCTGGATGCGGGCCTGCACGCCGGCCAGCCCGCTCGTTGCCAGGGTGGGCAGCGCTATCGGCGCATTGGTCGGGGTGATGGTCCGCAGCAGCAGTTCGACCAGCTGCTGCTGCGGCTGGGGTGGCGGCTGCGCCACCGATTGATCGGTCGAGTTGAACGCCTTGGCATGAACCGTCGCCTCGCAGCCGGCGACCACCAGCAACGTCGCCGCCACTACGGCGAAAAGCAACGTCAGCGGCCGGGCTCGCATTGCACTCCTTCGGCATACTCGGGCGTCTCAAGGCATCATGCAGCGTTGGGGGCGGCCGCGTCGCCTTTTCCCCTGGGGGCACCCGGCTGGACGGGTCCTGCAAGGGTCCGGATCCATGCGGTCTGACCCCAGCTATATGTACCACTTGCAGGCGGTTCGGGGCGGGCGCGAACCACCACAGTTTCCTGTGATTTTCACTGCATGCGCCCTGTCTGGCACAATTGGCCAGTTGTCTTTCAGCGGTTGTCGGCGGGCCCGTGCCTACCGCCTGCTGCGAGATGCACCCAAGGAGCCCTAACCATCGGCTTGGTAACCGACGCACGCCTGCGTGCGGGTGGTCGGCCAGGCCGCGACCCTGAGGAAGTTTTCAATGAACAGGCTGGACTTCGTCGACCAGGCGTCGCTGCGCGACGACATCCCCGCCTTCAGCCCCGGCGACACCGTCAACGTGCACGTCAAGGTGATCGAGGGTGCCAAGGAGCGTATCCAGGTCTTCAAGGGTGTGGTGATCCGTCGCCAGGGTGGCGGTATCCGCGAGACCTTCACGGTGCGCAAGGAGAGCTACGGCGTCGGCGTCGAGCGGACTTTTCCGGTCCACTCGCCGAACATCGACCATATCGAGGTGGTTACCCGTGGCGACGTACGCCGCGCCAAGCTGTACTACCTGCGGGAGCTTCGGGGCAAGAAGGCCAAGATCAAGGAAAAGCGCTGACCGCGAAAGGGGACCGGTGTCCACAGCCGCACGCCCCGTGCTGGCTACGCTGATCTCGTGACCGACACTGAGGATTCTCCTTCGGAGGACTCAACCGCGCCGGACGGCGGCAAATCGGAGTCGTCCGCGCGCGAGACCGATACGTCAGGCGAGCCCGCCGCGGGTACGAAGGCGAAGCGCAAGAAGGAAGAGCCCGCAAAGCGGTCGACGCTGCGGGAGCTGACCACACTCGCGGTCGTCGCGATAGTCCTGTACTACGTGATGTTGACCTTCGTCGCGCGCCCGTACCTGATTCCGTCCGAGTCGATGGAGCCCACCCTGCACGGCTGCTCCACCTGCGTTGGCGACCGCATCATGGTCGACAAGATCACCTACCGCTTCAGCTCGCCCAAACCCGGTGACGTCATCGTCTTCAAGGGACCGCCCTCGTGGAACATCGGCTACAAGTCGATCCGCTCCTCCAACACCCTGGTGCGCTGGGTGCAGAACGCGCTGTCGTTCATCGGGTTCGTGCCGCCCGACGAGAACGACCTGGTGAAACGTGTGATCGCGGTCGGCGGGCAGACGGTGCAATGCCGCGCGGACACCGGCCTGACGGTCAACGGGAAGCCATTGAAGGAGCCGTACCTGGATCCGAACACCATGATGGCCGACCCGTCGGTGTACCCGTGCCTGGGCAGCGAGTTCGGTCCGGTCACCGTGCCGGCCGGGCGACTGTGGGTGATGGGCGACAACCGGACCCATTCGGCGGATTCACGCGCCCATTGCCCGATGCTGTGCACGGGTGACCCGACGGCGGGCACGGTACCGGTCGCCAATGTCATCGGCAAGGCCAGGTTCATCGTGTGGCCGCCGAAGCGATGGGGTGGTGTGGGATCTATTGACCCCCAGCAGGGTCAGTAGCCATGGCCACCACCTGGCCACCTCGGACGGTGATTCGCAAATCCTCCGGCTTGCGCACCCTGGAATCCGCCCTCTACCGCAGTGGCCTGGGACCGGTCGCCGGGGTGGACGAAGTGGGGCGCGGAGCCTGCGCCGGCCCGCTGGTGGTGGCGGCCTGCGTGCTCGGGCCTGGACGGCTCGAAAGCCTTGCCGCCCTTGATGATTCGAAAAAGTTGACGGAGAAGGCGCGGGAGCGTCTGTTTCCGGTGATCCGTCGCTACGCCCTGGCCTACCACGTGGTGTTCATCCCGTCGGTCGAGGTGGACCGGCGCGGTGTGCACGTGGCGAACATCGAAGGCATGCGACGGGCGGTGGCCGGCCTGTCGGTGCGGCCCGGGTACGTCCTGAGCGACGGGTTTCGCGTGCCGGGTCTGTCGGTCCCGTCACTGCCGGTGATGGGCGGCGATGCGGCGGCCGCGTGCATCGCCGCGGCCAGTGTGCTGGCCAAGGTCAGCCGGGACCGGTTGATGGTGGCGATGGATGCCGAGCACCCGGGGTACGGGTTCGCCGACCACAAGGGCTACAGCACCGCGGCGCACGGCCGCGCGCTGGCGCAGCTTGGTCCGTGCCCGCAGCACCGCCGTTCGTTCATCAACGTGCGGCGCGTGGCCGGCGGCGGGACGACCGAGCTGGTAGCCGAGTGCCCTCCGGGCGAGACCGACGATTTCCGTTGAGAGAAGATGGGGCAGCAGCTCCGGGAGAGAGACGCCTGAACAGATGAGTGGCAGATGAGTGCAGAGGATCTCGAAAAGTACGAAACCGAGATGGAGCTCTCGCTGTACCGCGAATACAAGGACATCGTCGGTCAGTTCAGCTATGTCGTGGAAACCGAACGTCGCTTCTATCTCGCCAACAGCGTGGAGATGGTGCCGCGCAACGCCGACGGGGAAGTGTACTTCGAACTGCGGCTCGCCGACGCGTGGGTATGGGACATGTACCGGCCGGCCCGCTTCGTCAAGCAGGTGCGGGTGGTCACGTTCAAGGACGTCAACATCGAAGAAGTCGAGAAACCCGAACTGCGACTGCCCGAGTAGCCGGCGGGCTAGGCACTCTCGTCGGAGTGATCCGGCAGGTTGCCCCGGGACTCGATGACCTTGCGCGCCACGTCGGCGAGCTTGATGTTGAGGCCCTGCGAGTGGCGCCGCAGCAGGTCGAAGGCGTCGTCCTCGTTCATGTCGTTCAGCATCATCAGCATGCCGACCGCCTTGCCGATCTCGCGGTTGCTCAGCAGTCCGCGCCGCAGGCTGGTGGCGTCCTCGCCGTGTGCGATGGCGTTGATGGCGACGCTGGCGAACGAGGCCAGCACCGCCGCCCGGCCCGCGGCCTCGGTGTCGAACAGATTGGGAGTCTCGCTGAACAGGTTCAGCGCGGCGGCTTTTCGTTTGTCGATCAGCAACCGAAAACCCATGGCGCCGCGCACCGGCGTCTCCGCGACCAGCCGGGCGGCGAAGTGCGGCCACTGGTTGGGCTTGGTCAGATCCGGTTCGATCTGCGGGGTTTCCTCTTCGATCGCATCGATGCAGGGGCCGTCACCGGAACTACGTTCGAGGTCGTCGATGCGGTGCGCGAGCCGGGAGCTGGCACCCACCGTCACGTAGTGATCACCGCGCTTCACCAGCAGGCTGGCGTGGTCGCAGCCGGGGACCACCAGGGTGGCCGCCACGCAGATCGCGGCATACATCTGAGTCGCGTCCGAGCCCTGGTAGATGATCTCGGCAAGGGCGGCGAACACCGTGGCCGGGTCGGCCGTGAGTGCACCGGGTGTCGAACTCTCCACTTCGGGTTCGTCGGGCACGTCACTTCCTCCCACCGGCGCTATGCGTACCGCCGTAGAGTAGCCGTACCGTTGCGCCAGTCACACGCCGACGGCGCGCTCCAGGTCCTTCAGCGATGTCTCCAGGTGGCTCAGCATCCGCTGAAGGTGCGGAACGCTGCCTCTGGCGCCCACCAAACCGAAGTCCAGGTTCTCGGCATTGTTGGTCACGGTGATGTTCATGGCCTGGCCGTCCAGGGCGATCGACAAGGGGTAGTTGCCGACCATCTGCGCCCCTCGCCAGTACAACGGCTCTTTGGAGCCCGGGACGTTGGAGATCACGATGTTGAACGGCGGCGGGGCGGTGCGGATGAAGCCCGGGATGAGTCCGAGGAACAGGCCGCCGGTCATGAAGGCCGACAGCGCGAGTTGCTGGACTTTGGGCAGTTGATTGAAAACCTGCTTCTGCTCGCTCATCGAGGAGCTGATGCCCTCGATGCGCCTGCCCGCGTCCTCGAGGTGGGTGTTCAGGTTGCACAGCACGGTGCCTACCGCGTTGCCGCCGCTTTCGGCGTCGGTTTCCTTGCGCAGGCTAACCGGAACCATCGCCACTAGCGGGGCGTCGGGGAGGGCGTTCTGTTCGATCAGATAGGCGCGAAGCGCGCCCGCGGACATCGCCAGCACGACATCGTTGAAGGATGCGTCGGCGGCGGTCTTCACCGCCCGGATGCGTTCCAGTGGCCACGACTGCGCGGCAATGCGTCGGGCTCCGCCGATCCGGACGTTGAACATGGTCTTGGGGGCCCGGAACGGGAAGGTCAGTTGCTGTTCGAGCAACGCCGCACGCGCCAGTGCCAACGTCGACGGCGCGAGGGCGGCCGTCGACCGCATACCGTCGGTGAGGGTCTGCAGCGGTGACGGTTTGTGGCCGCCGGAACGCTTGCGCGGCTTCAGCTCCCAGGGCACCCGGGTTTCGTCGTCATCGGGATCTCCGGTGAAGGCGCGCTGCATCAATTTCAGCGCGGACACCCCATCCATCAGCGAATGGTGGAACTTCGTATAGACCGCATAGCGGCCGTCGTTGAGCCCCTCCACCAGATGCGCCTCCCACAAGGGCCGGTGCCGGTCGAGCAGGCTGCCATGCAGCCGCGAGGCCAGCTCCAGCAGTTCACGCACCCGACCCGGGCGGGGCAGCGCGGACCGCCGGAAGTGATAGTCGAGCTCGATGTCGCGGTCCTGGGACCAGGCCAGGTTGGTCACCGGACCGAAAAAAGCCGGGTGCTTGCGGAAGGTGGGTTGTACATCGGTGCAATTGAGCATCGACTCGTAGGCCTCGGTCACGAAGTCCCCGTCGGCGCCCTCCGGTGGCTTGAAGAGTTGCAGGGCGCCGACATGCATGGGGTGTTCGCGAGATTCGCCGACCAGGAACATCGAGTCGGCGGGTGCTATCAGCTGCATGGTCCCTCTTTCGCCGTCGTGCCCGATCTGAACTCGCTATGAGTAACCATCTGCCGCGCTTCGCACACCTTTGTGAGCTACGACGTGAAGAGTTTGGCCGTCGCCGCCCGGGGGAAGTTTCGTTCAAATGGGACTCACTGTTGCCGTAACCGGTCCGACCGGGGAAATCGGCAAGTCGGCCGTCACGGCCTTGGAACGCGAACCCGCGGTCAGCAGGATCATCGGAATGGCGCGCCGGCCGTTCGACCCGCTGTCGCGCGACTGGACGAAAACCACGTATCTGCAGGGCGACATCCTCGACCGGGAGGCGGTCGACGCGCTGGTCGCCGGCGCTGACGTCGTGGTGCACCTGGCGTTCATCATCATGGGGTCCCGGGCCGAGAGCGAGCAGGTCAATCTGCAGGGCACCCGCAATGTCTTCGAGGCGACTGTCGCGGCGCAGAACGCGTCCGGAAAGCCGCGCCGCCTGGTCTACACGTCGTCGGTGGCCGCCTACGGTTACTACGCCGACAACCCGGTACCGCTGACCGAGGAGGTGCCGACGCGCGGCTCTGCCGAGCATTACTACTCCCGGCAGAAAGCGGCGTGCGAAGCGATGCTCGCCGAAGTCACGGCGAACTCGCCGCTGGAGGTCTTCGTGCTGCGGCCCTGCATCGTCACCGGGCCCGAGGCTCCCGCCCTGGCCGACGCGATGCCGTGGAACCAGCTGCCCGCACCGATGCGGGCCGTGTCGAAGGTGCTGCAGAAGCTGAAGCCGGTAATTCCGGATCCGGGATTCCCGCTGCAATTGGTCCACCACGACGACGTCGCGGCGGCGATCGCGCTGGCGGCTGTCGCTCCGGCGCCGCCAGGGGCCTACAACATCGCCGGCAACGGTGTGGTGACGATCAGCGACGTGGCCAGGGCTTTGGGCGGGCGCCCGGTACGGGTCCCCGCCGCGGCGGCGTCGGCGGCGTCGGCGGCGATCTCGCACCTGCCGTTCCTGCCCTCGTTGATGGAATGGCTGCACGTGGCAAGGGCGTCGGTGGTCATGGACACCAGCCGCGCCCAACGCGACCTCGGTTGGCACCCGACCCACACCTCGGCCGAGGCGCTGGAGGCGCTGGCGTCAGCGGTGTGACGACGGTCGAGGTACGTTGAGGCCGTGACAGCCGAGACTGCGGTGGCGGCCGGGAACACCCAGTGGGATACGTAACCGCGCGCCGGCAGGCCCAGCATGTGGCCGGCGGTCAGGCGATCACCCGTCAGGAGACCCTGGCCGTCGAAGAACCGCTGGAGATACGCCTCAATGGCACGCCCAGCTCCGTGACCATGCGCACGCCGGGCTCGGATTTCGAACTGACACAAGGGTTTTTATTCACCGAGGGGATCATCGCGCAGCGCGCAGACATCCAGGCGATGCGCTACTGCGAGGGGCGCGGCGACGACGGCGCCAACAGCTACAACGTGCTGGACGTGACCCTGGCGCCCGGTGTGCGACCGCCGGATCTGAATGTCACCCGCAACTTCTACACCACCTCGTCGTGTGGGGTGTGCGGCAAGGCCGCACTGGAAGCGGTGCGACTGATCAGCCGGCATGCGCCCGCCGGCGATCCCGCGACAGTCGACGCGGCAGCGCTGCGGGCGATGCCGGGTCGCCTCCGCGCCGCACAGAAAGTCTTCGCCGCCACCGGCGGGTTGCACGCGGCGGCGCTGTTCGCGGTGGACGGCACCATGCTGGCCGTTCGCGAAGATATCGGCCGGCACAATGCGGTCGACAAGGTCATCGGCTGGGCGCTGGAGGCCGGGCGGGTGCCGCTGACGGCGTCGGTGTTGTTGGTCAGCGGACGGGCGTCGTTCGAATTGACCCAGAAAGCGCTGATGGCCGGGATCCCGGTGCTGGCCGCGGTGTCCGCCCCCTCCTCGCTCGCCGTTTCGCTGGCCGAGGACTCCGGGATCACGCTGGTGGCTTTCCTGCGGGAGGACTCGATGAACGTCTACACCAGGGCCGATCGGGTTACTCCCTAGCGGCAGGTCGAAGACCCGGTGGAACGGGGTATCCCCCGGCTAACCTGTCTGCGGACCCATCGCGACAGTCCGCCGGGGGAGGCGCCGTGGAAGGGACATCTTTTGGTCGCTACCGCCTGATCGAATTGATCGGGCGCGGCGGCATGGGCGAGGTGTGGCGCGCATTCGACACCGAGACCGAGCGGGTGGTCGCGGTGAAGGTGCTGCCGCCGAATCTGGCCAGTGATCCGGCGTTCGAGCAGCGGTTCCGCCGGGAGGCTCTCGCGGCGGCGCGGCTCAGCGACCCGCACGTGGTACCGATTCACCATTTCGGGGAGATCGAGGGCCGGCTCTACGTCGACATGCGCCTGATCGAGGGCCGCGACCTGCAGTCTGTCATTGCCGATGGCCCCCTGGACCCGCCGCGGGCGATCGGCATCATCGCGCAGGTGGCCTCGGCGCTGCGCGCCGCGCATCGGGTCGGCCTGGTGCACCGCGACGTCAAACCGTCCAACATCCTGGTCGCCGAGCAGGACTTCGCTTACCTCATCGATTTCGGGATCGCCCGCGCGGCCGGGCAGACGCAGATGACGGGAACCGGGAATGTGATCGGAACCTGGGCGTACCTGGCCCCCGAACGGGTGACCAGCGGGCAGTCGGACTCGCGGGCCGACACCTATGCCCTGGCCTGTGTGCTGCACGAATGCCTGACCGGCAGTCAGCCGTTCCCGGGCAACAGCATCGAGCAACAGATCGGCGGCCACCTCGCCCTGCCGCCACCCCGGCCGTCGGCACTGCGCGCGGACCTGCCGGTCGAACTCGACACGGTCATCGCCACCGGGATGGCCAAGAGTCCGGACGACCGCTATGCGGCGGCGACAGACCTGGCTGCGGCCGCCCGCGCGGCGATCACCGCGCCGGCCGGCCGGCAGCATCCCGAAATGAGTTCCGGTGCAGCCTATTACGGTGATGCGGTGGAGGGTGATACGCGGCACGCGACGCCGGGGCCCGCTCGAGCCGACAACCAGCGGGTCGGCTTCCCGGGCCCGCCTCGAGCGGCCGAGCCCCGGAGCTTTCCGGTCAAGACGGTCGCGGCGATCGGCGCCGCCACGATGCTCGCGGTCGTGGCCACGGTGATCGCTCTTGACGTCGGTTCAACCGGCAAGAAGACGCCGGCCCCGTCGTCGGGCCGCCCGACCCCGGCCGCGGTCGCCGACAGCGGGCCCTTCACCGGTGTTTTCGCGGTCGAATTCGGACCGGCATCGACGTATCTGGGCGAGTCGTTCGCCGACTCGTCGAGTAAGCGGCGGTGGGCGGTGCGATCGAAATGTGGGCCGGGCGGGGGCTGTGTGGCGACGGCTGTCCGGCAAGCCACCGCTAATCAGCCGGCCATCTCAGCGATTTTCGACGACATCGGCGGCCGGTGGATCGCCGTGTTCGCCGCACCGGCCAAGTGTTCGGGCCGCGATGTCGACGGTTTCACCGCGATCACCCTGCAGCCCCGTCCGGACGGCGCCCTGTCCGGAGAACAACGAACCCAAGACGCCGGCGGGTGTACCAGCAAGCGGTCCATCACGTTGACGCGAACCGGCGACGTCCGGGAGGCCGACGGTGTCGCCGACCCGAGTACGGTTGCCGCGCAAGTGAATTCGCCGGCCAGGGGCCTGCGGGGCCGCTACCACGAGACGATGGTGTTCAAGACCAAGACCTATGAACACGACCTCACCTCCGCCACGGACTGCCTGCGCGATGCGACACGGTGCATCACCATCCTCTTCAACCCCGAGACCGTCATCCCCCTGGTGTTCGTGAACGGCAAATGGAGCCAGGACAGTACCTACTCGAAAGAGTGCCGCAAGGGCGGGACGTCAACGGTGCGGAATACCTCCGACTTCCCGCTGCCGCAACCTCCGCAGGACCCGATCGGGCAACTGTCCGGGCGCGGGCACCAGGAAATGTCGGGGTCGCCGTGCGCAGCCAGCAACGACTACCAGGACACCTTCGTCCGGACCGGCGACTGACCGGTCGCGCTCAGCAGGCTGAACCTTGTGGGTCAGCGGATAACTGTGGATAACCGTCCGGTCCGGCTGCGGTAACGCGGGACACGGTCCCGCCGATGTCGCCGATCGGGTGCAGGTTGGGCGGCATGACGAGCCAAAGAACGATGACGCGAGCCCAGCTCGGAGCATGGGGCGAACAGCTGGCTGTAGATCATCTGACCCGCAGCGGGCTGCGGATACTCGGCCGCAACTGGCGCTGCCGGTACGGCGAACTCGATCTGATCGCCTGCGACAACACCGGCGGCACATTGGTTTTCGTCGAGGTCAAGACCCGCAGCGGGGACGGATACGGCGGTGTGGCCCAGGCGGTGACCGAAGCCAAAGTGCGTCGGCTGCGCCGGCTGGCCGGGCTGTGGCTGGCCGGGCAGGACGGGCGCTGGGCGGCGATCCGCATCGACGTGATCGGGGTGCGGATCGGTCGTCGGCCCGGGCCGGAGCTCACTCATCTCAAAGGCATCGGCTGATGGCCCTGGGGCGTGCCTTCTCCGTCGCGGTGCGCGGCCTGGACGGGCAGATCGTGGAAATCGAAGCCGACATCACCTCCGGCCTGCCGGGCGTCCACCTGGTGGGTCTGCCGGACGCGGCGTTGCAGGAGTCGCGTGATCGGGTGCGGGCGGCGGTGACCAACTGCGGCAACGACTGGCCGCAGGCCCGGCTGACGCTGGCCCTGTCGCCGGCCACGCTGCCGAAGATGGGTTCGGTCTACGACATCGCGCTGGCTGCAGCGGTGCTGTCGGCGCAACGGAAAAAGCCCTGGGACCGATTGGAGAAGACGGTGTTGCTGGGGGAGTTGTCGCTGGACGGCCGGGTGCGGCCGGTGCGCGGGATATTGCCCGCGGTGCTGGCCGCCAAGCACGACGGATGGCCGGCCGTCGTGGTTCCGGCCGACAACCTCGCCGAAGCCGGCCTGATCGACGGTATCGACGTCTGGGGTGTGCATACGCTGCGCCAGCTGCAACGCTGGCTCAGCGGATCGGGCGACCTGGACAACCGGATCACCGCGCCGGCCCCCGCCGAAGAGCCGCCGGCGGATCTGGCCGACGTGGTCGGCCAGTCGCAGGCCCGGTTCGCCGTCGAGGTGGCCGCGGCCGGTTCGCATCACCTGATGCTGACCGGTCCACCCGGTGTGGGCAAAACGATGCTGGCCCAACGGCTTCCGGGCTTGTTGCCGCCGCTGTCACACAGCGAGGCGCTGGAGGTGACCGCAATTCACTCCGTTGCGGGACTGCTGAGCGCCGAGACACCGCTGCTGAGCAGGCCGCCGTTCGTGGCACCACATCACAGTTCAACTGTCGCGGCGCTGGTCGGCGGCGGCTCGGGAATGGCCCGCCCGGGTGCGGTCAGCCGCGCACACCGGGGCGTTCTGTTTCTCGACGAGTGCGCCGAGATTAGCGTCAGCGCGTTGGAAGCGCTGCGGACACCGTTGGAGGACGGGGAGATTCGCCTGGCGCGGCGGGACGGCGTGGCCTGCTATCCGGCGCGGTTCCAACTGGTGCTGGCCGCCAACCCGTGCCCGTGCGCACCGGCCGACCCGCGGGACTGCATCTGCGCCGCGGCGGTCAAACGCCGCTACCTGGGCAAACTCTCGGGGCCGCTGCTCGACCGGGTGGACCTGCGAGTGCAGATGAACCCGGTGCGGGCCGGCGCGTTCACGATCACCGACGGGGAGTCGACGGCGCTGGTGCGCCGGCGGGTGACGGCGGCTCGGGAAGCGGCCGCCGAACGGTGGCGCCCGCACGGTTTCAGCACCAATGCCGAGGTCAGCGGTCCGTTGCTGCGCCGCAAATTCCGTCCCGGCAGCGCCGCGATGGCACCGCTGCGCAAGGCTTTGGACGACGGACTGCTCAGCATCCGGGGCGTAGACAGGACGCTGCGGGTCGCGTGGAGTCTGGCCGATCTGGCCGGTCTCACCTCGCCCGGTTTGTCCGAGGTCGCCACCGCGCTGAGCTTCCGGCAGGCGGGAGCGCATCGATGAGCAACGCGGACAAGGACCTGCGCGCCTGGGCCTACCTGTCGCGAGTGGCCGAACCGCCTTGTGCGGAACTGGCCGCCCTGGTCAAGAGCGTCGGTCCCCGGGAGGCGGCCGAGCGGGTCCGGTGCGGGCTGGTCGACGACGCCCTGTCGCGTCTCACGGCGGCGAGACGTGATATCGATCGGGCGGCGACGGATCTCGAGATGACTGCCCGGCGCGGTGGCCGCCTGGTAACGCCGGACGACGACGAGTGGCCGGTGCTCGCGTTCGCCGCCTTCGGCGGCGTCCAATCCAGGGCCACGATGCCGTTGGTGTTGTGGGCGATGGGCCCCGCGCGCCTCGACGAGATAACCGAGCGGGCGGCAGCTCTGGTCGGGACCCGTGCTTCGACGGCCTACGGCGAGCACGTCACCGGCGACCTGGTCGCCGGGCTGGCGCAGCGCGACGTCGCGGTGGTCTCGGGTGGCGCCTACGGCATCGACGGGGCGGCTCACCGGGCCGCGCTCGCCGCGGATGGGATCACCGTCGCAGTTCTGGCCGGCGGGCTCGACGTCCTGTACCCGGCCGGGCATTCCGCGCTGCTGCACCGCATCGCCCAGCACGGCTTGCTGTGCACCGAATACCCGCCGGGAGTCCGTCCGGCCCGATTCCGCTTCCTGAACCGCAACCGCCTGGTGGCCGCTTTGTCGGGGGCGGCGGTCGTGGTCGAGGCGGGCCTCCGCAGCGGCGCCGCCAACACCGCCGCCTGGGCGCGGTCGCTGGGCCGGGTGGTGGCCGCGGTACCCGGGCCGGTGACGTCGTCGGCGTCGGCGGGTTGTCACCTGTTGCTGCGCAACGGCGCGCAGCTGGTCACCCGAGCCGAGGACATCGTCGAGCTGGTCGGGCACATCGGTGAGCTTGCGGATGAAGAGCCACGGCCCGGCACGGCCCTGGACGGGCTGGGTGAGGCGGAGCGGCAGGTGTATGAGGCGCTGCCGGGCCGGGGCGCGGCCACGGTCGACGAGATCGCCATCGCCGCCGGGCTGGTCCCCGAACACGTGCTGGGGCCGCTGACGCTGCTGGAATTGATGGGTTTAGCCCAGAGCCGCGACGGCTACTGGCGCATCGTGCGTCAGCGTCGTGGCCGGGCCCGGCTCGTATAGTCGGGTAGGGGTCAGATCGTGACAGGAGGACAAGTGGCAGGCCGGCCTCTGCAGGCTTTCGAAGTGGTCAGCACCGAACTGCTGACTCCGCACATGGTCAGAGTGGTGCTGGGAACCAGCAACTTCGACACGTTCGTCCCCAGCAAGTTCACCGACTCCTACGTCAAGTTGGTGTTCGTCGACGACGGCATCGACATGAGCGCGCTGCCCAGACCGCTGACGCTGGACAGCTTCGCCGAGGTGCCGCCCGAGAAGCGCCCACCGGTGCGCACCCTCACCGTGCGACGTGTCGACGAGGAAGCACGTCAGATCACGGTGGATGTCGCCGTGCACGGCGAGCACGGGGTGGCAGGTCAGTGGGCCGCCGGCGCCCGACCGGGCCAGCGGATCTATCTGATGGGCCCCGGCGGCGCCTACACGCCGGACCCGGCCGCCGACTGGCACCTGCTGGCCGGCGACGAGTCCGCGCTGCCGGCCATCGCCGTCGCGCTCGAAGCGCTGCCCGACTCCGCGGTTGGTATGGCATTCATCGAGGTGGCAGGTCCGGACGACGAGATTGCGCTGACCGCGCCAGAGGGCGTCGAGATCAACTGGGTGTATCGCGGCGGCCGTGCGGACCTGGTGCCCGAGGACCGCGCCGGTGATCACGCGCCGCTGATCGAGGCGGTCAGAACGGCGCGCTGGCTGCCCGGCCGGGTGCACGTCTTCATCCACGGCGAGGCGCAGGCGGTCATGCACAACCTGCGGCCCTACATTCGCAAAGAGCACGGCGTCGACGCGCAGGCGGCGTCCATCTCGGGCTACTGGCGGCGCGGGCGCACCGAGGAGTCGTTCCGGCAGTGGAAGAAGGAGCTGGCCGCGGCGGAAGCGTCGGAGCGGTAGATTCCGCGCGCGCCGTCGGCTGGCATTCTCTAGGGCATGGCATTCGGCGACTATCAGCTCGAAATCTATTTCAAAGGTCTGGCCGGGGTAGCGCCCTCGCTCCCGATGGCGTTCGCCGAACTGGAGGCCAGGGCCGAGATGGCGATGTCGCCATCGGTGTGGTCCTACGTCGCCGGCGGCGCCGGCGACGAGCGCACGCAGCGCGCCAACCGCCAGGCGTTCGACCGGTGGGGCCTGATGCCGCGCATGTTCGTCGGCGCCGCCGAACGCGACCTGTCGGTGCAGATGTTCGGCCTGACGTTGCCGTCGCCGCTGTTCATGGCGCCGATCGGGGTCATCGGCCTGTGCGCCCAGGACGGCCACGGCGACCTGGCGACCGCACGCGCGGCAGCCCGCACCGGCGTGCCGATGGCCGTCTCCACCCTGACCGCCGATCCGCTGGAAGACGTCGCCGCGTTGTTCGGCGACACCCCCGGCTTCTTCCAGCTCTACACCCCCAAGAACCGGGATCTGGCCGCCAGCCTGGTGCAGCGCGCCGAAGCCGCGGGCTACAAGGCCATCATCGTCACTCTCGACACCTGGATCCCCGGCTGGCGGCCCCGGGACCTGAGCACCGCCAATTTCCCGCAACTGCGCGGGCACTGCCTGAGCAACTACACCAGCGACCCGGTCTTCCGCGCCGGCCTGCCGCGGCCGCCCGAGGAAGACCCACAGGGCACGGTGCTGGCCTGGGCGCAGACCTTCGGCAATCCGCTGACCTGGAACGACCTCGGCTGGCTGCGGTCGCTGACCGACCTGCCGCTGATCATCAAGGGCATCTGTCATCCCGACGACGCCCGGCGCGCCATCGACGGCGGCGTGGACGGCATCTACTGCTCGACCCACGGCGGCCGGCAGGCCAACGGCGGGCTGCCGGCACTGGATTGCCTGCCCGGCGTCGTAGAGGCAGCTGACGGGGTGCCGGTGCTCTTCGACTCGGGCATCCGCAGCGGCGCCGACGTGGTCAAGGCACTGGCGATGGGTGCCACGGCGGTCGGCGTGGGCCGCCCCTACGCCTACGGACTGGCGCTGGGCGGCATCGACGGGCTCGTTCACGTGCTGCGCATGCTGCTCGCCGAGGCCGACCTGACGATGGCCGTCGACGGGTATCCGGCGCTCAAAGATCTCACCCCGGACACACTGCGGCGAGTCCGGTAGGAACATCGCGCCGCGTCTGCCAGCGTGCGGGGATGCCGGATCAAACGGTCCTCGAAGAGTTCGACGAGTATCTGGCGCTGCAGTGCGGCCGGTCGGCGCACACCCGCCGCGCCTATCTCGGGGACCTGCGGTCACTGTTCGACTTCCTCGCCGCGCGTGGCGCGGACCTGCAGGCCCTGAGCCTGCCGCTGCTGCGATCCTGGCTGGCCGGCGCCGCAGGGGCGGGCGCGGCCCGTACCACGCTGGCTCGCCGCACCTCCTCGGTCAAGGCCTTCACCGCCTGGGCGGTCCGGCGTGGCCTGCTGTCCTGCGACCCCGCCGCCCGACTGCAGGTGCCCAAGGCCCACCGCACCCTGCCGGCGGTGCTGCGACAGGATCAGGCGCTGGCGGCCATGACGGCCGCGAAGTCCGGGGCCGAGCAGGGGGATCCGCTGGCACTGCGCGACCGGCTGATCGTCGAACTGCTGTATGCCACCGGGATCCGGGTGAGCGAGCTGTGCGGCCTGGACGTCGACGACGTCGACACCGCCCACCGGCTGGTGCGGGTGCTGGGTAAAGGCAACAAACAGCGCACCGCGCCGTTCGGCCAACCCGCCGCCGAGGCACTGGGAGCCTGGCTGTCCGACGGACGTCCGGCGCTGGCCACGGCCGAGTCCGGGCCCGCGCTGCTGCTGGGCGCCCGCGGCCGCCGTCTGGACGTGCGGCAGGCGCGGACCGTCGTACACCAGACCGTCGCGACGGTGGACGGAGCGCCCGACATGGGGCCGCACGGGCTGCGGCACAGCGCTGCCACCCACCTGCTGGAGGGAGGCGCGGACCTGCGGGTCGTGCAGGAGTTGCTCGGCCACTCGAGCCTGGCCACCACCCAGCTCTACACCCACGTCGCGGTGTCCCGGTTGCGGGCGGTGCACGACCAGGCACACCCGCGGGCCTAACCGGCCAGCGGTTTGAGCCGCACCGGTGTCGACGCCAACAGGCCCAGCGGGTCGAGGTAGTCGGCGCGCGACGCCGGACCCCACATCGCGCCCCAGTGCAGGCACGCCGCCGCGGGGCAGCCGGGGTGGCCGGCCAGCAGCTCTCCGATCAGCGCACCGGAGGCCACCGACTGGCCCGCTCGGACCCGGGCGCGCACCGGTTCGTAGCTGGTGTGCAGGCCACCGGAGTGGGCCAGCGATACCACCGGCCGGCCCGCCAGCAGTCCGGCGTACACCACCGTGGCATCACCCGCGGCGTACACCGGCTGGCCCGGATCACCCGTCAGATCCACGCCGCGGTGCCCGGCGTGCCAGTCCGGCGACGGCGCGTCGAAGACCCGCACGACCGCCGGCGGGGGATGCAGCGGCCACAGCAACCTGCCGCCGCCGGCGTCGGCGGGCGGAGCGTTGAGCAGCACCCAGGTCACGGCCAGGATCAGCAGCAGCCATCGCACCCGCTCAGTCCACTGCGAGCGGGGACGGTCAGCCAGTCACCTGCGAGGTGCTGTGGACAACCAGCCGCTGGGAAAAACCACCCGCTACAGCGGTGTAAACTCCTCTACGCAGCTCGTGAAAGCGGGCTGACTTCGCGCGTCTGCACGCGGCCCAGCGATCCAGGGACCCGCACCAGCATGCCGAGCGGTCCCGCAGCCCGGATTCCCGGACTCGGGTTCGGCAACGCAGCAGACGCCAGGGCCCGGCTTCAACCGATGCCGGGCGACAACCGACATTGAAAGCTGGGCGTAGCCATGGCTGTTGTGACCATGAAACAGCTGCTTGACAGCGGCACCCATTTCGGGCATCAGACCCGTCGCTGGAATCCCAAGATGAAGCGGTTCATCTTCACCGACCGCAACGGCATCTACATCATCGACCTGCAGCAGACGCTGACCTACATCGACAAGGCGTACGAGTTCGTCAAGGAGACCGTCGCCCACGGCGGCAGCGTCATGTTCGTCGGCACCAAGAAGCAGGCGCAGGAGTCCGTCGCCGCCGAGGCGACCCGCGTCGGTATGCCGTACGTGAACCAGCGCTGGCTGGGCGGCATGCTGACCAACTTCTCCACCGTGCACAAGCGCCTGCAGCGCCTCAAGGAACTCGAGGCGATGGAGCAGACCGGGGGCTTCGAGGGCCGCACCAAGAAAGAAATCCTGATGCTGACCCGCGAGAAGAACAAGCTGGAGCGCAGCCTCGGCGGTATCCGGGACATGGCCAAGGTGCCCTCGGCGATCTGGGTCGTCGACACCAACAAGGAGCACATCGCCGTCGGCGAGGCTCGCAAGCTCGGCATCCCGGTCATCGCGATCCTGGACACCAACTGCGACCCCGACGAGGTCGACTACCCGATCCCGGGCAACGACGACGCGATCCGTTCGGCCGCCCTGCTGACCAAGGTGATCGCCTCCGCGGTCGCCGAGGGCCTGCAGGCCCGCGCCGGCCTGGGCCGCGGCGACGGCAAGCCCGAGGCTTCAGACTCGCTGGCGGCAGAGCCGCTGCCCGAGTGGGAGCAGGAACTGCTCGCCGGTGCCGCCGCAACCGCCGCCACCGACGCGGCGGGCACCCCCGAAACAACCCCAGACGCATCCTAGGAAAGGCTGAGCATTGGCGAACTTCACCGCTGCCGACGTCAAGCGACTTCGGGAGCTGACCGGCGCTGGAATGCTGGACTGCAAGAACGCTTTGGCCGACTCGGACGGCGACTTCGACAAGGCGGTCGAGGCGCTGCGGATCAAGGGCGCCAAGGACGTCGGCAAGCGCGCCGAGCGTGCGACGGCCGAAGGTCTGGTCGCCGCCAGGCAGGGCGCACTGATCGAGCTGAACTCCGAGACCGACTTCGTCGCCAAGAACGCGGAGTTCCAGGCGCTGGCCGACCAGGTCGTCAACGCCGCCCTGGAGGCCAAGGCCAGCGACGTGGAGAGCCTCAAGGCGGCCAGCATCGGTGACAAGACGGTCGAGCAGGCCATCGCCGAGCTGTCGGCCAAGATCGGCGAGAAGCTGGAGCTGCGCCGCGTGCAGTACTTCGACGGCAACGTCGAAACCTACCTGCACAAGCGGGCGGCGGACCTGCCGCCGGCCGTGGGTGTGCTCGTCGAGTTCGAGGGTGAGAACAACGACGCGGCGCACTCGGTCGCCCTGCAGATCGCCGCGCTCAAGGCGCGGTACCTGTCGCGTGACGACGTCCCCGAGGACGTGGTGGCCAGCGAGCGCCGCATCGCCGAGGAGACCGCCAAGGCCGAGGGCAAGCCGGAGCAGGCGCTGCCCAAGATCGTCGAGGGCCGCCTCAACGGCTTCTTCAAGGACGCCGTGCTGCTCGAGCAACCCTCGGTGTCCGACAACAAGAAGTCCGTCAAGGCGCTGCTCGACGAGGCGGGCGTGACGGTGACCCGCTTCGTGCGCTTCGAGGTGGGGCAGGCGTAGCAGGGTCAGGCCCGACACATGGTCCGCGTACACGCTTTCGGTGACGACGCCCTGGGCGATCTCGATGCGGTGGCCCTCGCCGAGGCGATCCGGACCGGTCGGGTGGACCGAGCCGAGGTTGTCGAGGCGGCCATCGCTCGCGCGCAGGCCGTCAACCCGGAATTGAACGCCCTGGCCTACCGGGCGTTCGACTCGGCCAGGGCTGCCGCCCGACAGGCCAACAGCGGCTACTTCGCCGGTGTGCCGACGTTCATCAAGGACAACATCGACGTGGTCGGGCAGCCGACCATGAACGGCACCGACGCCTGGCACCCGTATCCGGCCAGCGCCGACAGCGCGGTGACTCGCGTGGTGCTCGACACCGGGCTGATCTCGCTGGGCAAGACGCAGTTGTCGGAGTTCGGGTTCAGCGCGGCCGCCGAGCATCCCCGGCTGGGTCCCGTGCGTAACCCGTGGAACACCGACCACACCGCCGGCGCGTCGTCGTCGGGCTCCGGGTCGTTCGTCGCCGCCGGCGTGGTGCCAATCGCGCACGCCAACGACGGCGGTGGCTCGATCAGGATCCCGGCGGCCTGCAACGGACTGGTGGGGCTCAAACCGTCGCGCGGTCGGATGCCGCTGGACCCGCAGTATCGGCGATTGCCGGTGGGCATCGTGGCCAACGGGGTGCTGACGCGCTCGGTACGCGATACCGCGGCGTTCTACCGGGAGGCCGAGCGGCTGTGGCGCAACCCCAAACTTCCACCGATCGGCGACGTGACGGGGCCGGGGAAGCGGCGGCTGAGGATTGCGGCAGTGACCAACTCGGTCCGGCGGGCGGCGAGCCCGGAGATCAGGGACCTGACGCTGAAGTCGGCCGCGTTGCTCGAGGAGCTCGGGCACCACGTCGCGTACGTCGACAACGATTGGGTGCCGTCCAGTTTCGTCGACGATTTCGTGCTGTACTGGGGTTTTCTCGCATTCGCCCAGGTCGGTACCGGGCAGCGCCTGTTCGGCGAAACCTTTGACCGCACCAGGCTGGACAACCTGACACTGGGACTTGCCCGCCACACCCGCCGCAACATCCACCGGCTGCCGCTGGCCATTGCGCGGCTGCGCGGGCTGAGGCGGCGCAGTGCCCGCTTCTTCGACAGCTACGACGTGCTGCTCACCCCCACCCTCGCCGACCCGACACCGTCGGTGGGATACCTGGCGCCGACCGACTTCCGCCAGGTCATCGACCGATTGATCGACTGGGTCGCGTACACGCCGCTGCAGAATGTCAGCGGTGACCCGGCGATCTCGCTGCCGCTGGCACAGACGGCGGACGGTCTGCCGGTGGGCATGATGTTTGCAGCCGATATCGGGCACGAGGCGCGGCTGTTGGAGCTGGCATACGAACTCGAGGAAGCCCGGCCGTGGGTACGGATTGACGCGTAGTCGATCCGACGTCAGTCCGCCCCGAGCCGCTCCAGCATGTTCTTGAACTCGCGCTGTTGGGTCTCGGTCAATCTGGCCAGAATCCGTGCGTCGGCCGCGCGCACGACCGCCTCGGCCCGGTGCAGCAGCTGGTGACCCTGGCCGGTCAGCGACGCCGGCAGCGCGCGCCCAGATGACACCGATGCGGGTCGGGTCACCGCGCCGAGGTCTTCGAG
Source organism: Mycobacterium sp. NGS49 (assembly GCF_059812565.1). NCBI lineage: Bacteria > Bacillati > Actinomycetota > Actinomycetes > Mycobacteriales > Mycobacteriaceae > Mycobacterium > Mycobacterium sp. NGS49. Next base: position 47,298 of record NZ_JCALCX010000029.1, read on the forward strand.
CTTGCGCAATACCGTGTTCATGGCCTGGGGGGTGACGCTGGCGTGCCGGGCCAGCTCGGCACTGGACGCTCCGGGCGTCAGGGAGAGACTGCGCAAGCACACGAACTCGGGCAGCGTCAGGCCCAGTGGGCCCAGCGCCGCAGACACCTCGGGCCGGAGCACGGCCGTGACCCGGTACAACAGATATCCCAGCGGCGCGTCCCCGACCGTTTCCATATCAGGGATATTGACATATCCCGCGCCCTGGACCGAGCCCTAGTGGTGAAAATGTCGCCGAACAATTCTCGATATCCGTTTTGCCGGCACCCGTTAATTGCCAGAAAGTATCCGAAACAACTCTCGAGTTTCGTAATCCTGCGGCACGGCTCGGCACGGCACAATTCGACGGAATGGACAATTTGCGCAGTGACAACCGATACCAGTGTTACGCAAGTGGGCCTGCGAACAATTTGTGGCCGAGATCAAATTTGGGGTTGTCTGCGCTGGTAGGGAGGCTAGCGGGGTAATTTTCAGCGGCGTGGGTGTTTTGGGCCCGTGCGGCGAGGGTAATGCGAACAGGATGCGGTCGCGTGCCCAACGAAGGGTGCGTACCGCTTCGAACGACACCAACGGAGAGGATTCAGCGTGAAGTTCACAACCACCACCGCTAAAACTGCCATCGCTGCCGCAGGAATTGCCGCGGCAGGCCTGTTCGGTGCGGCGGCCGCCTCGGCCACACCCGGCGTCCCCGAAGGACTCGGCACGCCGCAGACCCTGGTCGACGGCCAGCGGATCACCGACTACACCGTCAGCAGCCTGCAACCCGCCACGGTGACCATTCCCGGTTACACCCCGGCCGGGCAGCTGTGGCAGGCCGACGTCAACGTTCGGGCCAACAGCGGCGTGGTGACGCCCGTCGTGACCAACTTCAACGCCCGCACCGGTGACCAGACCTACCGGGTGATCAGCGTTCCGGCTACCCCGCAGGGCCTCAGCCCCGCTCCGCTCACTCAGGGCGCCAGCGCGACCGGCAAGCTCTACTTCGATGTGACCGGTGCCGCCCCGACCGAGGTCGTCTACAACGACGGCATCCAGGACGTGCTGGTGTGGTCCACTAACCCGGCGAACGCCCCGGGCCCGAACACGATTCCGGGCCAGCAGCCGAACACCGTGCCCGGCCAGCCGAACACCATGCCTGGCCAGCAACCGAACACCATGCCCGGCCAGCCCAACCCGGCGCCCGGCATGGCGGTTAACGAGCCGGTTCAGCAGAGCTAACGCAGCACCGCCAACCCCTCCCCGCGCCGCGGCCAAGGCGCGGGGAGGTTGCTGTCCGGACCCCGCGAGGCGAATGCGATATGAGTCGGCGCTGCCCGATCTGGGTATGCCGACGCTATGACCCATACCGACCACCGGCCCAGCGAAATTGTCGAGCAGGCGCAGCGATACGCCGACGAAGCGCGTGCCTCGATGCAGCAGAAACGCGATCGACAAGACGGCGGCGTGAGCGGCTGGGTGGCCGAACGTGCCGGTCAGTGGGACCTCGACGGCCAGGATGAGGCCACCATGCACAGGCAGAAGTTCCTATGGAACCTGTTGGTGGACTACTGGTTTCGCATGGAGATCGACGGCTGGGAAAACGTCGGACCGGCACCGGTGCTGTTGATCGGGATCCACTCGGGGGCGCCTTTCGTGTGGGACGCGTGGACCGTGGGCCTGCAATGGTGGCGACGGTTCGGCCCCGAACGCCCATTGCACGGCACCGCGCACGACGCACTGATGGCCGTTCCGGGAATCGGGCGGTACTTCCGCGCGATGGGGGTGCTGCCGGCGGCGCCCGACGCGATCGCGACGGCGCTGGCCGAAGGCCGCGACGTGGCCCTGTGGCCCGGGGGAGAGGTGGACTCGCTGCGGCCGTGGCGCGAGCGCGACTGCGCCAACCTGGCCGGACGCAAGGGCTTTGTGCGGATGGCGATCCGCGCCGGGGTCCCCATCGTGCCGATCGCCACTGTCGGGGGCGCCGACGCCATGCCGGTGCTGATCCGTGGCGATCGGCTGTCGCGGCTGCTGCGGTTGGACAAGCTGCTGCGGCTCAAGGTTTTCCCGGTGGCCATCTCGCTGCCGTGGGGTATCGCGCCGGCGGCTCTTCCGCAGTTCCCGCTACCGGCCAAGATCAGGACGCGGTTCATGCCACCGGTCGAGTTGGATCAGGACCCGGAACGCGCCGAGGACGAGGACTACGTTGCCGCTAAATACCAAGAGGTCCAGGACAGCATCCAACACGGCATGGATGCGTTGACCCGCAAACGAGCCCTGCCGGTGTTCGGCTGACTCATTGGGCGACGGAGTCGCGGTCGAGCTCGGTCCACACCGGATTCAGCATCGGCTCGCCGACGATCCATCGCGGCTGCGGTGGCGACACCGCCATGTATCCCACTCCGCGCACCGTTTCCACCATCGCCTCGTGGGCGGTGCCGAGCTTGGCTCGCAGGCGCCGCACGTGGACGTCGACGGTACGCACCCTGCCATTGCTCTCATAGCCCCACACCTCATGCATCAGGCGGGTTCGACTGAACGCCCGGCCGGCATGCTGCACAAGGAAATTCAGCAGTTTGAACTCGGTGAGGGTGAGGGCGAGATCTTTGCCGTCCAGGGACGCGGTGTAGCTGGCCGGGTGCAGGATCAGTTCGCCGAACTGCAGCGTGCCGCCGATCGTCTTGCGCCGGCGGGTGACGGCCAGGCGCAGCCGGGCCTGCAGTTCGACGGCCCCGGCCGCGGCCGGCAGCACGTCGTCGAAGTTCCAGTCGACATCAATTTGCACGAAGTCAGCCGGCGCGACCACGGCGACCACGGCCAGCGCCGGTCTGTTCGCGGTCAGATGCCGACACGCCCGCCGGGCGGCCACCAGGTCGGTTCGCGCATCGATGATCGCGACATCCGCGCCGTCTGTGGGCCCGACGTCGCCGTCGCCCAGGGCCGCGACGCGCACGGTGAGGGCGAATGTCTCCAGCGTGGGCAATGCGGACTCGAAGTCGGCCTCGTTGGTAAGCAGAAGAACGTCCAACTGCCATCTCCACGTTTCTGACGATGGTTGCTTCACCGTCCCGCCGACATCCCCCGGCCACCGGCCCGGTAGTCACCTCCACCTGGAGATGGCGCGCCGAAAGCCGAATACCCCGTTCGGCATGCGATTATTCCATTTTTGTTACTGCGGGTACTGCGAAACCGGCACTTGGACGAGAAAGTTCGATGGGCCCGGTCCGTATGCACAGACCGGGCCCATCCTTGAAACAAGTCTTACTGGTTGGACTTCTGGCGCTCCTCGGCGACCTCAGCCGCCCCGCGGGCAGCCTCGGCCTGGGCCTCCTTCTTGGCGGCGTCGCGCTGGGCCTCCGCCTTGTCCTGCTGCGCTTCGCCCTCGTTCACCAGGTCGCCTCGACCGGTTACCGTCCCGACGGCCTCCTTGGCCTTGCCCTTGACGTCCTCGACGATTCCCTTGACTGCTTCAGCCGGGCCCGAGTTGCTGTCCGCCATGGTGTTCCTTTCATCGCCCGTCGCATCGGCGACGGCACAAGTGCTGAGTTCCGGTCGAAGACAATGACTGGCTAATGACCGGCTTGCCACATGGCGATGCGGGTCCTTTTTCTCAAGACCTCGCTCATCGCCGCGTGCAGCGAATTCCCAGCTCGTCTGTCGGTCAAACATGTGCGGCGGATTGTGCACCCCGCCCACGCCAAAGCGGGACAATGAGGCAGGATGAAAGGCGCCGTCCCGGGGTGGTGACCGGGATGGCACTCTCATGCGAGGAGACTGATGACGGAGTCCAGGGAGCCCCAAGCCGCCGGCTCAGTGACCCCACCGACCAGCGCCAACGGCTCGTCGTCGAAGTTCTCCCGGGTGCTGCTGAAGCTCGGTGGTGAGATGTTCGGCGGCGGGCAGGTCGGGTTGGATCCCGACGTCGTCGCGTTGGTGGCCCGGCAGATCGCCGAGGTGGTCCGCGGTGGCGTGCAGGTCGCGGTGGTGATCGGTGGCGGCAACTTCTTCCGCGGCGCACAACTGCAGCAGCGCGGCATGGAACGCACCCGGTCGGACTACATGGGCATGCTCGGCACCGTGATGAACAGCCTTGCACTGCAAGACTTCCTGGAGAAGGAAGGCATCGTGACCCGCGTCCAGACCGCGATCACCATGGGTCAGGTGGCCGAGCCCTACCTTCCGCTGCGCGCGGTGCGCCATCTCGAGAAGGGGCGGGTGGTGATCTTCGGCGCCGGTATGGGCCTGCCGTACTTCTCCACCGACACCACGGCGGCGCAGCGGGCGCTGGAGATCGGCGCCGACGTGGTGCTGATGGCCAAGGCGGTCGACGGGGTGTTCGCCGAGGACCCGCGCGAGAATCCCGAGGCCGAGCTGCTCACCGCGATCAGCCATCGCGAAGTCATCGACCGTGGCCTGCGGGTGGCCGATGCCACCGCATTCAGTCTGTGTATGGACAATGGCATGCCGATCCTGGTGTTCAACCTGCTGACCGACGGCAATATCGCGCGGGCGGTGGCAGGTGAGAAGATCGGGACGCTTGTCACCACCTGACCGGAAGACGTAATAATGATCCGCGCTTGCGACGATGCAGCTGGCAGCGATGTGGGGGCACCACCCGCTTGCGGGGGAAGGAGCGGCGCACGTGATTGACGAGGCTCTCTTCGATGCCGAGGAGAAAATGGAGAAGGCCGTATCGGTGGCGCGCGACGACCTGTCCACCATCCGCACCGGACGCGCCAACCCGGGCATGTTCTCCCGGATCGTCATCGACTACTACGGCGCGATGACGCCGATCACCCAGTTGGCCAGCATCAACGTCCCCGAGGCGCGGATGGTGGTGATCAAGCCGTACGAGGCCAGTCAGCTGAATGCCATCGAGAACGCGATCCGTAACTCCGACCTGGGGGTGAACCCCACCAACGACGGCACCATCATCCGGGTGGCGATACCCCAGCTCACCGAGGAGCGCCGCCGCGAGCTGGTCAAGCAGGCGAAAGCCAAGGGCGAGGACGCCCGCGTCTCGGTGCGCAACATTCGCCGCAAGGCGATGGAGGAGCTGCACCGCATCCGCAAGGACGGCGAGGCCGGCGAAGACGAGGTCGGGCGCGCGGAGAAGGATCTGGAGAAGTCCACCCACCAGTACGTCGCGCAGATCGACGAACTGGTCAAACACAAAGAAGGCGAGCTGCTGGAGGTCTAGCGACCACTCCGCAGCTCTGTCCATTGATGTCCGTGGCACCCCCCGATGCCGGCGCCGGCAGCCCGTCCGATGAACCGCTCGACGTGCCGGCACAGCCGGCCAAGAAGACATCCAGAGCGGGGCGGGATCTGCCCGCGGCCATCGCGGTAGGCGCCAGCATCGGGGCCGTCCTGATCGCAACCATGGTGTGGTTCCCGCATTTCTGGGTGGTGTACTGCGCCTTGGCGACCGTGGTGGCCAGCCACGAGGTGGTGCGGCGGCTGCGTGAGGGCGGCTACCTGATCCCGGTCATTCCGTTGTTGATCGGCGGGCAGGTCACCGTATGGCTGACATGGCCGTATCGGGCCGTGGGCGCACTGGCCGGCTTCGGCGGCATGGTGGTGGTCTGCATGATCTGGCGGTTATTCATGCGGGACAAGCCGACCGCGGACGACCAGGGGACACGCGCCGACGGGGCGCCGCCGCCCCGAAATTACCTGCGTGATGTGTCGGCCACCGTTTTCCTGTGCGCCTGGGTCCCGTTGTTCGCGTCGTTCGCCGCGATGCTGGTCTATGACCCGAAGCACGGCCCGGGCTGGGTGTTTTGCATGATGCTCGCCGTGGTCAGCTCGGACACCGGCGGATACGCCGTCGGGGCCCTGTTCGGCAAACACCCGATGGTGCCGATGATCAGCCCGAAGAAGTCCTGGGAAGGCTTCGCCGGCTCGATGGTGTGCGGCATCACGGCGACGATCCTGACCGCCACTTTCCTGGCCGGCAAGGCTTGGTGGGTCGGTGCGCTGCTGGGTGTGCTCTTCGTGCTCACCACCACCCTGGGCGACCTGATCGAGTCACAGGTCAAGCGAGATCTGGGCATCAAGGACATGGGCCGGTTGCTGCCCGGCCACGGCGGTCTGATGGACCGGCTCGACGGCATCCTGCCGTCGGCGGTAGCCGCCTGGACCATGCTCACGTTGTTGCCCTGATACTGGACTGGTCATGGTTCAACAATTGGTATTCGAGGCGCCCCGCCGCGGTAAGCCGCCGCGGCACCTGGCCGATCTGGACGCGGCCGGCCGCGCGGACGCCGTCGCCGAACTGGGCCTGCCCGCGTTCCGGGCCAGGCAACTGGCCAACCAGTACTACGGACGGCTGATCGCCGATCCGCATCAGATGACCGATCTGCCGGCGGCGGTGCGCGACGCGGTTGCCACCAACATGTTTCCCGTGCTGCTCACCGCTGCACGCGAGCTCAGCTGCGACGCCGGCCAGACGCGAAAGACGTTGTGGCGGGCCAACGACGGCGCCACCATCGAGTCGGTGCTGATGCGCTACCCGCAACGCAACACGGTGTGCATCTCCTCGCAGGCCGGTTGCGGCATGGCGTGCCCGTTCTGCGCGACCGGCCAGGGCGGGCTGACCCGCAACCTGTCGACCGCCGAGATCCTCGAGCAGGTGCGGGCCGCGGCGGTCGCGCTGCGCGACGACTTCGGTCCCGATCCGCAACGGCTGTCGAACGTGGTCTTCATGGGTATGGGGGAGCCGCTGGCCAACTACGCCCGGGTGGTGGCCGCGGTACGCCGGATCACCGAACCGCCCCCGTCCGGCTTCGGCATCTCGGCCCGCTCGGTGACGGTGTCGACGGTGGGGCTGGCCCCGGCGATCCGCAAGCTGGCTGACGAGCGGCTCGGGGTCACGCTGGCCGTGTCGCTGCACACGCCCGACGACGAATTGCGCGACACACTGGTGCCGGTGAACAACCGGTGGAAGGTCAGCGAGGTGTTGGAGGCTGCCCGCTACTACGCCGACGTCACCGGTCGGCGGGTGTCGATCGAGTACGCGCTCATCCGTGGCGTCAACGATCAGGTGTGGCGCGCCGACCTGCTGGGCAGGCGGCTACACCGTGCGCTCGGTGCGCTGGCGCACGTGAACGTGATCCCGCTGAACCCGACCCCGGGCAGCGACTGGGATGCCAGCCCCAAGCCGGTAGAGCGTGAGTTCGTCAAACACGTTCGTGCCCAAGGTGTTTCGTGTACGGTGCGGGATACCCGCGGGCGTGAGATCGCAGCGGCTTGTGGACAGCTGGCCGCCGGGGGCGGGTAGCTGGAGCACAGGCCGTTCGGCCCGAGCTTGTGGACAGCTGGCCGCCGGGGGCGGGTAGCTGGAGCACAGGCCGTTCGGCCCGAGCTTGTGGACAGCTGGCCGCCGGGGGCGGGTAGCTGGAGCACAGGCCATAGCAGCAGATCCTCGAGCCTGTAAATCTGGTGCGGATGTGCGAGTAGCGGCCTGCAATTCTGCAGGCTCGGTGACACGCCCGGGCGAGGTGTTGAACCTTTCCCGGCGGGCAATACGTCCTCAAGACAAAAGCCGGCGAACGAGGTGGGTCATGAAGATGTTGTCCGCGTTGAGAATATCGGTCGCCGTGGTCGCGGCCGCTGTGTTGTTCGGGCTGGCCACCGCTCCGCGCGCGGTCGCCGCCGACGATCGCCTCAATTTCACCGGCACCACCCTCAGCGGTGCCCCGTTCAATGGCGCCACACTGCAAGGCAAGCCGGCCGTGCTGTGGTTCTGGACGCCGTTCTGCCCGTTCTGCAACGCCGAAGCTCCCGCCCTCGGCCAGGTGGCGGCGGCCAACCCGGGCGTCACCTTCGTCGGTATCGGGGCCCATTCGGACGTCGGCCAGATGCAGGGCTTCGTCTCCAAGTACGGCTTGAACTTCACCAACCTCAACGACGCCGACGGTGCCATCTGGGCGCGCTACAACGTGCCCTGGCAACCGGCCTGGGTGTTTTATCGCGCCGACGGTTCCTCGACGTCGGTCAACAACACGACCTCGGCGATGACGCAGCAGGAGTTGCAGAGCCGGGTCGCCGCGCTTACCGCAGGGTGAACCACACCCTGATCGGGTTGGCTTTTGCCGCCGGTTTGGTGGCTGCGCTGAATCCGTGCGGCTTTGCGATGCTGCCCGCCTACCTCCTGCTGGCCGCGCGCGGGCAGCAGGCCGGTGAGCCGGTGAGCCCGACGGCCGCGGTCGCCCGGGCGCTGGTCGCCACGCTGGGGATGGCGCTCGGATTCATGACCGTCTTCGGGATATTCGGCGTGCTCACCATTTCGGCCGCCACCACGGTGCAGCGGTACCTCCCATACGTGACGGTGGCGATCGGCGTCGTCCTGGTCGGCCTCGGTGCATGGCTGCTGGCCGGCCGGGAGCTGGCAGCGCTGGCGCCCTTCGGTCCACGCTGGGCCCCCACCGCGCGATTGGGGTCCCTCTACGGCTATGGCGTCAGCTATGCGCTGGCCTCGCTTTCGTGCACCGTCGGGCCGTTCCTGGCGGTCACCGGCGCCGCTCTGCGCAGCGGCTCACTGCTCGACGGCGTGGCGGTCTACGGTGCCTACATCGCGGGCCTGACGCTGATCGTCGGCGTGCTGGCGGTCGCGGCCGCCACCGCACGGTCGACGCTGGTTGACCGGATGCGAGCCGTCCTGCCCTTCGTCAACCGGATCAGCGGGGTGCTGCTGGTCCTGGTCGGGACGTATGTCGGCTACTACGGCGTCTACGAAGTGCGTCTGTTCGGTGCGAACGGCAATCCAGAGGATGCGGTGATCTCCGCCGCCGGCCGGGTCCAGGGCACGCTCGCCGGGTGGGTGCACGAGCACGGTGCCTGGCCTTGGGTGGTGTTGCTGACCATCGCTCTGGCCGGCGCAGTGGTCGTCGCCCGGTATCGGAGGCGGCACGGATCTGACATCACGCCGGCACCATGAAGGTTGTCAATGACACCATGATGGTGTCACTATGACACCGTGGATTTGCAGCCGTACATCGACGCCGTCCGTCACGAGCTGAAGCTGACCGCCTCAGCCGTCGGGCCGGATGCGCAGGAACTGGCCGAGCGGCTGACGGCTCCGCTGGAATCGGCGCTGCGGCTGGCGCTGCTGGAAGCGTTGTCGGCCGCCGCCGAAGAGATCACCGGCGAGCTGGCACCCGGGTCGGCCGAGCTTCGGCTGCGCGGCCGCGATCCGGAGTTCGTCGTCACCGCACCGCCCGACGAGCCCACCTTCGACGACCCCGACGAGAAGCCGTTCACCCCGGCATTCGACGACGGGGGCACCTGGCGGGTCACCCTGCGGTTGCCGGAGGGCTTACGCGCCGCCGTCGAATCGTCCGCCCGCCGCGACGGTGCCTCGCTGAACAGCTGGCTGGTACGGGCCGCGGCTACAGCGGCGGCCGTCGAGCCGGGCTCGGGGCACTCCACCCGCCGCAATGCGCACCGCCACACCGGCTGGGCGCGCTGAACACCCGCACGCGCTGAAATCCCCACGCGCTGAACATCCTCAGAGGAGACACGATGTCCTTGTTCACCACCCCCGACCCGATCAGCATGCGAATCGAAGTCGGCGCGGGTTCGGTCCGGCTCGTCGCGACCGATCGTGCCGACACCGTCGTGCAGGTGCGGCCCCGCGACCCAACCTGCGACGCCGACGTGTGGGCAGCCGAGCACGTCCGCGTCGACTTTCGCGACGGCAGGTTGACGGTCGCCGGCCCCAGGCGCGCTGTCGCCCGGCATCGGGGCGGTGCCGCTCATCTCGAGATCGGACTGCCCTCCCGCTCGCGGCTGCATGCCGCGCTGGGATCGGCCGAGTTATGCGCCGACGGCGAATACGGCGACGTGCGGCTCGCCGTGGGCAGTGGCGACGTCGAAATCGGCACGGTGACGGGAAAAATGAAGGTCGACAACGCTTCCGGATCGATCACCGTGGCGACCGTGCAGGGTTACGCGTCGATCGCCACGTCCTGCGGTCCGGTGCGCATCGAGAACCTCGACGGCGAGCTGAAATTCATTGCGTCCAGCGCATCGCTGTCCATCGACACCCTGCGCGGCACGGTGAAGTCGCGCACTTCGTCGGGATCGGTGATCATCGAGTCCGGTGTGCGGGGCGCGGTGTCCGCGCATACCGGCAGCGGCGGGGTGGCGGTCGGCATTCCCGAAGGTACCGCGGTCCGATTCGACATCGTCACCGGTTCCGGGGTCGTCACCAACCGGCTGCAACCGGCCGACGGTCCGCAACCCGATGACGAAACTCTGGTCCTACAGGTGCGCAGCGGCTCCGGGGACGTCCGCGTCCACCGCGCCCCGGCCGGTCGACTGGCTACCTGAGCCAGCCGCGGCGGCGCCCCCAGATGTCGCGGATCAGCACGAAAAGCGTCAATGCGGCGAATCCGATCAGGAACCAGTCCTCGACGTGTCCGACGTGGTTACCCCGCAGCATCGCCAGCAGGAAGCCGAAGACGAAGAAGCCGGTGATGTACCAGGTGCGGTAGTTGATCTTGCTCCATCCCCACTGGGCAGACGGAACTTCGGCCTCGTCGACGCCGGTGTACGGCTCCACCTCAGTACTGGCCACGGCGATCCCTCCGGTCGACACTCGGACTGACACTGCCTGAACATTCTGGCACAGGGCTGTGTCCGCCGGCAGGTCACACCCGGAGGGACCGCCGCGACGCGGCGTGCTTACGCGGGGGGCATCAGCACTGTGTCGATCAGGTAGACCTGCGCGTTGGCCGTCGAGACCCCGCCGCAGACCACACCGGCGTTGTTGACCCGCAGGTTATTGCCCTGGCCGGTCACCGTCACGTTGCCGCCCTGCAGCGTCTTGTGGGTGCCGATCACCCGGTTCGGGCTCGCTTGTCCACTGACCACGTGATAGGTCAGGATGCTGGTCAACAGACCCGAGTCGGTCTTGAGCTGCTCGATGGTGGCGGGCGGCAGCTTGCCGAACGCGGCGTCGGTCGGCGCGAACACGGTGTACTGACCGCTGTTGAGCGTGTCGACCAGGTTCACCTGCGGGTTGAGCCCGCCGGACAACGCCGAGGTCAGGGTCGTGAGCATCGGATTGTTGGCCGCGGCCTCGGTGACCGGGACCTGCGACATGCCCTGCACCGACGCGGGGCCGGTAGGGTTGGCCGCCGCGTAGTCCGCACAGCCCGGACCGACCAGGTCGCTTGCTGAGGCGGTCGGAGCCAGTGCCACGCCGCATGCCATCATTGCGGCCGCGAAACCGGCTGCGGTTATCGATGTTTTGCTCTTCATAGTCGTTCGCTCCTCGTGGTAGTTGCCGGAATCCCCGACATAAGGTGATTCGGAGCGACTCCCGATCCGGACGGGTGTCATCCGTAGGTGAATGAGAAAACCTGCAATCCCTTGCTCGGTCTCACCTCGATGGTGCCTGACGACTGCCGCGGGTCGGCCACGATCTGGTGCGACGTCGGCGGGCCGTCTATCGCCACTGTGGTGGGTTTGCCGTCGCGCGTGACGGTGAGCGTTCCGGCACCGCCGACGACGAGGTAGATGTCCTTCGCGTGATAGTTGAGTTTGATGCCCGAGTCGTCGCCGGTGGCCGTGGCGCCCTGATAATCAAGGGCCCACGAGCCGGTCAGGGCGAAGCTGTCGGACGCCAGGGAGGGCGGATAGCGGAATGTCCGGGTGCCTTCGTCGTACTCCCCGCCACCGCCGTAGTTGACAGCCTTGCCGACCGCGAAGTAGGTCTCGGCCGTGGTGATCGCCTTGGGAGTGAGGTCGGGGGCACCCACCGGCGCGGGTAGCGTCAGGCCCGGATTCGCGTCGGCCAGCAATCGCCTGATCAGCTGCTCGGTGTCGTCGTAGCCGCCCTCGCCGAATTTGAGGTGCCGCACGACGCCGTCGGCGTCGATCAGATACTCGGCCGGCCAGTACCGGTTGCGGTAGTTCGTCCACGTCGAGTAGTTGTTGTCCAACGCAATCGGGTACCTGATGTTCAGGTCGGCCGCACCCTTGGCGACGTTGCCCGGCACCTTCTCGAACGCATACTCCGGCGTGTGGACGCCGATGACTTCCAGGCCGCTGTCCTTGTACGCCTGATACCAGCCCACGACGTGCGGGATGGCCCGCTGGCAGTTGATGCAGGAGTAGGCCCAGAAGTCGATCAGAACAACCTTGCCGCGCAACGATTTCAGCGCGACCGGTTGACCGCCCGGGGTGTTGAGCCAATTGGTGATTCCCCGCAGATCCGGTGCGGCACCGCAATTCTCCAGGCTCGTCCCACCCTGCGTGCAGTTCGACAGCGCCATGTTCTGCTCGGTGACGATGCCACCGAGCTTCTCCTGCACCTGCTTCGAGCCGCCGACCTTCTGCTGCAACGATGCGGTGTAGTCCGGGATGGCGCGCTGCAGCACCGCCGGAAGGTCGAACACCAGCGCGACCGCCAGCAGTATGGTCATCATCCCCGCGGCGATCCGGATCTCACGCTGGTGACGCCGGAATGCGCTGACCCGCTGGGCTATTCGTTGACCTGCCAGGGCGAAGAACAACAACGGGAGCGTGGCCCCGACGGCGAATGCGGCGGTGAGCACCACGGTGCCGGCGCCGATCTGTGCCGTCGCTCCGGCCACCACGATCGCGGCCAGTACCGGCCCGGCGCACGGCACGTACAGCACCCCCAACGCCAGGCCGAGCCCGAAACCGTTGCCGCGCGAAGCGATCTGCTTCTGCGGGATACGTGCGAACGGCCGCTCGAGCAGCTGCTCGAAACGCGGGAAGATCAGGCCGATGCCGATCGCGGTCAAGGCGACCAGTGCGACCCAGCGGATGGCGTCCTGCGGCAGGTGTAGCGCGGACAGTAACGCCGAACCCAGTAGCGTCACGACGCTGAAACTGAGCACCAGGCCGCCGATCACCCGGTAGGGCCGGGTCGCCTCCGACCGGGTCGGCTTGGTTTCGACCGCCACAGCGCCGTCGGGTGGTGGCGAGCCGTCACGCGATGCGCTGTGTGCGCCGGAGAAGAAGATCACCGGCAGCACCGGCAGGATGCACGGTGAAATGCCGGTGATCAGGCCACCGAGAAAACCGATCAGTGCCAGGGTCCACATGTCAGTTATTCGTTACGGCGCCCGTCCCGGATTGGTTCACCGCCACGCAAAGAACGAGGCAGCCCGCCGGTCCGGGGCTGCCTCGTCCTTCGGTTCGTTACCGGCTGCGACGTCTCACTGGCCGGGGGGCATCAGCACGGTGTCGATCATGTAGACCGTGGCATTCGCCGTGTGCACGCCGCCGCATACCAGTCCCGCGGTGTTGACCTTCAGGTCCCCGCCGGTGCCGGTCACCGTCACCTCCGCACCTTGCAACGTCTTGTGCGTGCCGACCACCTTGCTCGGGCTCGCCTGCCCGCTCACCACGTGGTAGGTCAGGATGCTGTTCAACAGCTTGGCATCGGTCTTGAGTTGGTCGATGGTGGCTGCCGGCAGCTTGTCGAAGGCTGCGTTGGTGGGAGCGAATACGGTGTACTGCCCGCTGTTGAGCGTGTCCACCAGGTTGACCTGCGGGTTCAGCTTGCCCGACAACGCCGAGGTGAGGGTGCTCAGCATCGGGTTGTTCGACGCTGCGGTCGCGACCGGGTCCTGTGCCATGCCCGCTACCGACCCGGGACCGGTGGGGTTCTGAGCCGCGTACTCTGAGCAGCCCGGACCGATCAGGTCGGCGGCCGGATCGGCTTTGGCGGATGACGGCGCGGTGCTGGGCGCTGCGGAGACGCTCGCCGATCCGGAACTGCTGGTGCCCTGCGATGCGGGCTTGTCGCTGGAACATCCCGCGACGCCGGCGATCGCGAGCGCCGCGAGGGCCGCTGCTGCCACTGACCTGGCCTGAGTATTCATCACGTTTGGATTCCTTTGCTACAGAATGCTTTTGCGGTGACGACAGACGTCGCCGTTGGTGCCGTACACCAAGTCATTCGGAGTGGGGGCGACCGCGGATGGGTGCGAGTTTCAAAAGGTGACCCGGGCACAACCTGTCCGTGCCACCCGGTCGGTCCGGTCAGGCGGCACAATGGACGGGTGACTTCCTCCGATGACGCCGCGCGAGTGCGCGTGCTGGTGCTGGGCAGCACCGGCTCCATCGGCACCCAGGCGCTGGAGGTCATCGCCGCCAACCCGGACCGGTTCGAGATCGTCGGCCTGGCCGCCGGCGGCAAGAACCTGGACACGCTGCTGCGCCAACGCGCGGAAACCGGGGTCACCAACATCGCCGTCGCCGACGCCGACGCCGCCGAACGGGCCGGCGACATCCCGTTTCGGGGCGCAGACGCCGTAACCCGCCTGGTCCTGGAGGCCGAGGCCGACGTGGTCCTCAACGCCCTGGTCGGGGCCCTGGGCCTGCGGCCGACGCTGGCGGCGCTGGAATCGGGCGCCCGGCTGGCCCTGGCCAACAAAGAGTCCCTGGTCGCCGGCGGTCCGTTGGTACTGCGAGCGGCCCGGCCCGGCCAGATCGTGCCGGTCGACTCCGAGCACTCCGCGCTGGCGCAGTGCCTGCGCGGCGGCACCCCCGACGAGGTCGCCAAGCTGATCCTGACCGCTTCCGGGGGGCCGTTCCGCGGCTTCTCAGCCGCCGACCTCGAGCACGTCACGCCCGAACAGGCCGGCGCGCACCCCACCTGGTCGATGGGCCCGATGAACACCTTGAACTCGGCATCGCTGGTCAACAAGGGGCTCGAACTCATCGAAACCCACCTGTTGTTCGGTATTCCCTACGACCGCATCGAGGTCGTGGTCCACCCGCAATCGATTATTCATTCGATGGTCACCTTCATCGACGGCTCGACGATCGCCCAGGCCAGCCCGCCGGACATGAAGCTGCCCATTTCGCTTGCGCTGGGCTGGCCGCGCCGGGTGCCCGGAGCGGCCACCTGCTGTGACTTCTCCACCGCATCTAGCTGGGAGTTCGAACCGCTGGACGCCGATGTCTTCCCGGCCGTCGAGCTGGCGCGGCACGCCGGGGGAACCGGAGGATGCATGACAGCCGTTTACAACGCGGCCAATGAGGAGGCGGCAGAGGCGTTCCTCTCCGGCCGGATCGGTTTCCCCGCCATCGTGGGAACCATCGCCGACGTGCTGCACGCCGGCGACCAATGGGCCGCACCACCGGCTACCGTGGATGACGTACTCGAGGCGCAGCGCTGGGCCCGTGAGCGAGCGCAACGTGCGATCGCGGTGGCAGGCTCGGCACCGGCGTCGATCAGAGTCTCGGGTTCGGTGTGAGAAAGGTCGTAACTGACTGATGATGTTCGTTATCGGCATTGTGCTGTTCGCACTCGCCATCCTCATCTCGGTCGCCCTGCACGAGTGCGGCCACATGTGGGCCGCGCGCGCCACCGGCATGAAGGTGCGTCGCTACTTCGTCGGCTTCGGCCCCACGCTGTGGTCCACCCGGCGCGGCGAGACCGAATACGGCTTCAAGGCGATCCCGGCGGGGGGCTTCTGCGACATCGCCGGCATGACTCCGGTCGAGGAACTCGCCCCCGACGAGCAGGACCGCGCGATGTACAAGCAGGCCACCTGGAAGCGGGTCGCGGTCCTGTTCGCCGGTCCCGGCATGAACTTCGTCATCTGCCTGGTGCTGATCTACGCCATCGCGCTCATCTGGGGCCTGCCCAACCTGCACCCGTCCGACAAGGCCATCGTCGGCGAAACCGGTTGCGTCGCTCAGGAAATCACCCAGGGCAAGCTGGACAAGTGCAACGGTCCGGGCCCCGCCGCACTGGCGGGTCTGCGCGTCGGCGACATCGTCGTCAAGGTGGGCGACACCCCGGTGACCACGTTCGAGGAGATGGCGGCTGCGGTGCGCAAGGTGCACGGCACCGTCCCGCTCGTCGTGGAGCGGGACGGCAAGACGATCACCACCAACGTCACCGTGCAAAGCACCCGCCGCTACGTCCCCAGCGCTCAGGGCAACCAACTGGAGCCGGCCAGTGTCGGCGCCATCGGAATCGGCGCTCCGCGCAACGAGCCCACCCGCTACAACGTGCTGTCCGCCGCGCCGGCCACCGTAGCCTTCACCGGCCAGTTGACCGTCGAGGTCGGCAAGTCGCTGGCCGCCATTCCGACCAAGGTCGGGGCCCTGGTCCACGCGATCGGCGGCGGGCAGCGCGACCCGCAGACGCCGATGAGCGTGGTGGGCGCGAGCATCGTCGGCGGCGACACCGTCGACCACGGATTGTGGGTCGCGTTCTGGTTCTTCCTGGCTCAGCTCAACCTGGTGCTGGGCGCCATCAACTTGTTGCCGTTGTTGCCTTTCGACGGCGGCCACATCGCGGTGGCGGTGTTCGAGAAGATCCGCAACTCGATCCGCACGGCGCGCGGCAAGGTGGCCGCCGCGCCGGTGAACTATCTCAAGCTCATGCCGGCGACCTATGTGGTGCTGATCTTCGTGGTCGGCTACATGCTGTTGACCGTCACCGCGGACCTGGTCAATCCGATCCGGCTCTTCCAATGACCACAGAGAAGGTGAACCCACAGTGACCATTGGCCTGGGCATGCCGAAACCACCGGCGCCCACGCTCGCCCCCCGGCGTCCCACGCGTCAGCTCATGGTTCGTGACGTCGGTGTCGGCAGCGAATACCCCATCTCCGTGCAGTCGATGTGCACGACGAAGACGCACGACGTCAACTCGACGCTGCAGCAGATCGCCGAGTTGACCGCGGCGGGCTGCGACATCGTCCGGGTGGCGTGCCCGCGGCAGGAGGACGCCGACGCGCTGGCCGAGATCGCCCGGAAAAGCCAGATTCCGGTCATCGCCGACATCCATTTCCAGCCGAAGTACATCTTCGCCGCCATCGACGCCGGATGCGCCGCGGTACGGGTCAACCCCGGCAACATCAAGGAGTTCGACGGCCGCGTCGGCGAGGTCGCCAAGGCCGCCGGCGACGCCGGAATCCCGATCCGGATCGGTGTCAACGCGGGCTCCCTGGACAAGCGGTTCATGCAGAAGTACGGCAAGGCCACCCCTGAGGCGCTGGTCGAGTCGGCGCTCTGGGAGGCCTCGCTGTTCGAGGAACACGGGTTCGGCAACATCAAGATCAGCGTCAAGCACAACGACCCGGTGGTCATGGTCGCCGCCTACGAGCAGCTGGCCGCCCAGTGCGACTACCCGCTGCATCTGGGCGTCACCGAAGCCGGACCCGCCTTCCAGGGCACCATCAAGTCCGCGGTCGCCTTCGGCGCACTGCTCTCGCGCGGCATCGGCGACACCATCCGGGTCTCGCTGTCGGCGCCCCCGGTCGAGGAAGTCAAGGTCGGCAACCAGATCCTCGAGTCGCTCAACCTGCGGCCCCGGGGACTCGAGATCGTGTCCTGTCCGTCTTGCGGGCGTGCGCAGGTCGACGTGTACACCTTGGCCAACGCGGTCTCCGCCGGTCTGGACGGGCTGGACGTGCCGCTGCGGGTGGCGGTGATGGGCTGTGTGGTCAATGGGCCCGGAGAAGCCCGCGAAGCCGACCTCGGTGTGGCCTCGGGCAACGGTAAGGGTCAGATCTTCGTCAAGGGCGAAGTGATCAAGACCGTTCCCGAAGCGCAGATCGTCGAGACGCTGATCGAGGAGGCGTTGCGGCTCGCCGAGCAAATGGGTGTGGAAATCGACGAATCCGGAACCGATCCCGGGACGGCGGCGAGCGGTTCGCCTATTGTGACCGTAAGCTGATAGGGGCCAAGCTCATAGGCTTTCGATGGCCCTCGGTTCGCATCACAGAGAGTAGTGAGATGTCGGCTCCGCCCATCTTGCGCCTGGTCGGCGAGAGACGGGTTTCAGTGGTGCGCGACGCCGCCGCCGTGTGGCGAATCCTGGGGGACAACCCGGTCGAATCCTGCATGGTCGCCGCACGGGTCGCGGACTACGGGGTCGAGCCGAATTCCATTGGCGGAGAACTGTGGACGCGGCGGGTCCCGGAGGAATCGCTGTGTTTCGCCGGTGCCAACCTCATCCCGCTGCGCGGCAACCTGATCGACCTGAACGCCTTCGCCGACGAGGCCAAGAGCACGGCTCGTCGGTGTTCGTCGCTGGTGGGCAGGGCGGACCTGGTGTTGCCCATGTGGCAGCGGCTGGAATCGGCCTGGGGTCCGGCGCGTGACGTTCGCGACCGGCAGCCGCTGATGGCCCTCAGCAGCCACCCCGATTGTCCGCTGGACACCGAAGTGCGGCAGGTCCGTCCCGAGGAGATCGACGCCTACCTGGTCGCGGCCGTGGACATGTTCATCGGTGAAGTCGGCGTGGACCCGCGACTGGGTGACGGTGGTCGCGGCTATCGCCGCCGGGTGGCCAGCCTGATCGCGGCCGGACGGGCGTGGGCCCGGTTCGAGCACGGGCAGGTCATCTTCAAGGCCGAAGTGGGTTCGCAGTCGCCTTCGGTGGGTCAGATTCAGGGCGTCTGGGTTCATCCCGAGCGGCGCGGTCAGGGCCTGGGTACCACCGGCACCGCGACGCTGGCCGCAGTGATCGTCGGCAGCGGTCGCATCGCCAGCCTGTACGTGAACGACTTCAACACCGTGGCCCGGGCCGCCTACGCCCGGGTCGGGTTCAAAGAAGTCGGCACTTTCGCGACTGTGCTGCTGGATTAGTGCGCGGCACCCGCGCGTAACGTCCGGGTCTCGGTGTGTCTGCGCTGCCGTGACCACAACGGCCCTAACATCAGTACCGATGGTCACATTAGGCTCAAAAACCACATTCGGCTCACGAGCAACATTGGCAACATCCGTCGCCGGCCTCATGGTGGCGCTGGCCGTGCTACCCGGGTGCACGCCCAAGCCCGAGGGCCCGGGACCGGCTGCCGAGAAGTTTCTTGCGGCGCTGTCCGTCGGCGACACCGCGACGGCCGCCCAGCTCAGCGACAACCCCAACGAAGCGCGCGAAGCGCTCAATGCGGCCTGGGCCGGCCTGCAGGCCACGCATCTGGACGCGCAGGTGCTGAGCTCGAAGTACGCCGAGGACACCGGCACCGTCGTGTACCGCTTCACCTGGCACCTGCCCAAGAACCGGACGTGGAGCTACGACGGCCAGCTGAAGATGGCCCGCGACGAGGGGCACTGGCAGGTCCGCTGGTCAACGACCGGGCTGCACCCGAAGCTGGGGGAGCACCAGACGTTCGCGTTGCGGGCTGACCAGCCGCGGCGCGCCTCGGTGAACGAACTGGGCGGATCCGACGTGCTGGCGCCCGGCTACATCTACAACTATTCGCTGGATGCCGGTCAGGCCGGACCCGAACTGATCAGCACCGCCCACGCCGTGATCGACGCGTTAAGACCGTTCAACGACACGCTCAACGATCCTCAGCTGTTGGCCGAGATGGCCAGCTCGGCCACCCGGCCGATCGACCTGGCCACGTTGTTGCCCGACGACAGCAACCGGGTGTTCCCGGCGATCGGCCAGTTGCCCGGCGTGGTGATCACCCCGCACGCCGAGTTGTTGCCGACGGATCCGCACTTCGCCCCGGCGGTGATGGCCGAGGTCAAGAAGGCGGTGGTGGACCAGCTCGACGGCCAGGCCGGCTGGCGGATCGTCAGCACCAACCAGAACGGTGTCGACGTCGCGGTGCTGCACGAGGTGGAGGGCTCGCCGGCGCCCTCGGTGTCGATCACGCTGGACCGGGCCGTGCAGAACGCCGCCCAGCACGCGGTGGACACCCGCGGCGGCAAGGCGATGCTGGTCGTGATCAAGCCGTCGACCGGGGAGATCCTGGCGGTCGCACAAAACGCCGGTGCCAACGCCGAGGGCCTGCTGGCCACCACCGGCCTGTACCCGCCCGGGTCGACGTTCAAGATGGTGACCGCCGGCGCCGCCGTCGACCGCGACATGGCTACCCCCAACACGATGGTCGGCTGCCCGGGCCACATCGACATCGGCCACCGGACCATCCCGAACTATGGCGGTTTCGACCTCGGCGTGGTCCCGATGTCGCGCGCGTTCGCCAGTTCGTGCAACACCACGTTTGCCGAACTGAGCGCCAAACTGCCGCCGCGCGGTCTGACTCAGGCCGCCACCCGGTACGGCATCGGGCTGGACTATCAGGTGGAGGGCATCACCACCGTCACGGGTTCGGTGCCCCCCACGGTCGATCTGACCGAGCGCACCGAGGACGGGTTCGGACAGGGCCGGGTGCTGGCCAGTCCGTTCGGCATGGCCCTGGTGGCGGCCACGGTGGCGGCCGGAAAGACCCCGGTGCCGCAGCTGATCGCGGGGCGGCCGACCACGGTGGCCGGTGACAACACACCCATCAGCCCCAAGATGGTCGACGCGCTGCGGCCGATGATGCGGCTGGTGGTCACCAACGGCACCGCCAAGGAGATCGCGGGTTGCGGGGAGATCTACGGCAAGACCGGTGAAGCCGAATTCGCGGGCGGTTCGCATTCCTGGTTCGCCGGGTACCGCGGCGATCTGGCTTTCGCGGCCCTGATCGTCGGGGGCGGGAGCTCGGAATACGCCGTGCGGATGACGAAAGTGATGTTCGACTCGCTGCCGCCCGGCTACCTGAGTTAGCGGCCTACGGTAGTACGTTCAGTCCGGACAGCCCATTCTCGCCGAACAGCACCCCGCGCGTGCCTCCGTTGCCAGGACTGCCCGGGAGGGAGCCGATCCCGGAGTTTCCGCCGGCGCCGCCGTTGCCGATGAGCTGGGCGTCGCCGCCGCGGCCGCCATCTCCGCCCCGGTCGATTCCGCCGACCGACTCCCCGCCGGAACCGCCCGCCCCACCGCTGCCGATCAGGCCCGCGTTGCCGCCGGCCCCGCCCGCCCCGCCGATGGCTGTGCCGATCCCGGCGGGCCCGCCACTGCCGCCGGACCCGCCGCTACCCAAGAACCAGGCACCGTTGCCGCCGGACCCGCCGATACCTCCGGTGTTCTGCCCCGGACCGGCGGCGCCGCCGGCACCGCCGTTACCGAACAGCCCGATGGCGTTGCCACCGGCCCCACCGTTTCCGCCGTTGGCGGTGCCGATCCCGGCTGGACCTGCGTCACCGCCGGCTCCACCATCGCCGAAGAGCACGCCGCCGACTCCGCCGGCACCGCCGGTGCCCCCGGCGTTGTGCCCCGCCCCGCCCGCCCCGCCGGCACCGCCTGCGCCGAACCAGCCGCCCGGCCCGCCGGCGCCGCCGGTGCCACCGGCTTGGGCCAGGGAGGCGCCGCCGACGCCGCCCGCGCCGCCGGGACCGAAGAGTCCACCGGCCCCGCCTACTCCGCCGGAGCCGGCCGTGGCGGTGGACGCCTGGCTGCCCAGGCCGCCGGCGCCCCCGGCGCCGGCTGTGCCCAACAGCCCGGCGTTGCCGCCGGCCCCGCCGGCTCCGCCGTTGAGGCCGAACCCTCCACTGCCGCCGGTTCCGCCGATGCCGAACAGTCCGCCGCTCCCGCCGGCCCCGCCGCTGCCCGCCGGGGTGGCGATGGAGCCTCCACCATCCCCGCCACGGCCACCATTGCCGAGCAGCAATCCGGCGGCACCGCCACGACCGCCATTCTGGGCGGCTGCACCCGCCCCGCCCGCCCCGCCGTTGCCGATCAGAATGCCGGCGTCGCCGCCATTGTGTCCCGTCCCCGGGGCCGCCGGGGCGCCGTCGGCAATCAGCGGGCGCCCCAGCAAGGCCACACTGGGGGCGTTGATCGCGTTGAGCAGATTCAGCTGGACGTTGGCTGCTTCGGCGGCCGCATAGGCACCGGCGCTGCCGTTCATGGCCTGGAGAATCTCGGTGTGCATCGCGGCGGCCTGGGAGCTGAGTGCCTGGTAAGTCTGCCCGTGCGCGTCGAACAGGGCCGCAACGCTCGCGGACACTTCATCGGCGCCGGCAGCCAGCACCGCCGTCGTAGCAGTTGCCGCAGCCAGGTTGGCGGAGTTGATGGCCGAACCGATCGTCACCAGTTCGGTCGCCCCTGCCGCAATCAGCTCCGGCGTCACGATCACAAACGACATTCGACACCTCGCAGTACGTCATCGTCACGACATCGGGTGCCGCGGATCGCTGGGCGAACAGGCAGTGATGGTATCGCCGCTGCCGCGATCTTCGTCACCTTTTCCGCCGCGCGGTTGCCTGTAGCCTGGTGCTCCGGTGGGTAGTGGCGACAGAACATCGGGAAGGCCATGACGGAGACCGGCGGGGACATGGCGCCAATGCGGGTGTCGGACGCCGACCGCAACGGCACCATGCGGCGACTGCAGAATGCCCTGGCGCTCGGTTTGATCGACATCGACGAATTCGAGCAGCGCTCGCGGCACGTGTCGTTGGCGCGCACCCGTGACGAACTGGACAGACTGGTCGGTGACCTGCCCGGGCCGGGGGCGATAGTCACCTCCGCCACCGACCGGGTGGAATTGCGGGGGTGGGCAGGCTCACTGAAGCGGCACGGCGAATGGACGGTGCCCACCCGGCTGTCACTGGTGCGCCGGCTGGGCTCGATCGACCTGGACCTCACCAAGGCCCGCTTCGCCGGCCCCGTTGTCGTCATCGAAATCGATATGAAGTTCGGCTCGCTGAACCTTTGGCTGCCTGAAGGCGCCAGCGCTTCGATCGACAACGTGGAGGCGTATGTGGGCAGCGCGTCGGACCGCCGCAAAGATCCGCCGGCCGAGGGCAACCCACACGTCGTACTGACCGGCCAGGTGGTGTTCGGCTCGGTAGTCATCCGCGGGCCCCGACGGACATTGCTGCGCCGTCCCCGGTTTTGACGAGTAGCGCACTGCAAATCTTCAGGCTCGGCATTGAGTGGGAATTGGTGGGGTGGGAATCAGCGCCGCGGGCGCGGCAGGCACCACGGGCGGGGCATCGTTAAGCTGGCTGCCATGCCTGCTCGAACTGCGCTGTCTCCCGGCGTGCTGTCTCCGACCCTGCCGGTACCCAAGTGGATTGCGCGCCCGGAATACGTCGGCAAGGCCACCGCCAAAGAAGGCAGCGAGCCGTGGGTGCAAGAACCCGAGGTCATCGAGAAGATGCGGATGGCCGGCCAGATCGCGGCCCGCGCGCTCCAGGAGGCCGGCAAAGCCGTCGCACCGGGCGTCACCACCGACCAACTCGACCGCATCGCGCACGAGTACATGGTCGACAACGGCGCCTACCCGTCGACGCTGGGTTACAAGAACTTCCCCAAGTCGTGCTGCACCTCTCTCAACGAGGTGATTTGCCACGGCATCCCCGACTCGACCGTGATCGAGGACGGCGACATCGTCAATATCGACGTCACCGCCTATATCAACGGAGTCCATGGCGACACCAACGCGACGTTCCTGGCCGGCGAAGTATCCGAGGAGCACCGGCTGCTCGTCGAGCGCACCCACGAGGCGACCATGCGCGCGATCAAGGCCGTCAAACCCGGACGGCAGCTTTCGGTGGTCGGCCGTGTCATCGAGTCCTACGCAAACCGGTTCGGCTACAACGTGGTTCGCGACTTCACCGGCCACGGCATCGGTACCACGTTCCACAACGGGCTGGTCGTCCTGCACTATGACCAGCCCGCCGTCGAAACCGTCATCCAGCCCGGTATGACCTTCACCATCGAGCCGATGATCAACCTGGGCGGCCTGGATTACGAGATCTGGGATGACGGCTGGACCGTGGTCACCAGGGACCGCAAGTGGACCGCGCAGTTCGAACACACCTTGCTGGTCACCGACACCGGCGCCGAAATCCTGACCCTGCCGTGAGTTTGGCTGCGCGAGCAGACACAAGCTCGCACTGTTCGGCCCGCAATCGTGCGAGTTCGCGTCTGCTCGCCGTGCGATGGTGAGTGGCGCGCTGCTGGTTGCCGGCACCAGCTCCGACGCCGGGAAATCTCTGGTGGTCGCGGGGCTGTGCCGGTTGCTGGCGCGCGGTGGCGTCCGGGTGGCGCCGTTCAAGGCGCAGAACATGTCGAACAATTCCGCCGTCACCGTCGAAGGCGGCGAGATCGGTCGCGCTCAGGCGCTGCAGGCGCGCGCGGCCGGCCTCGACCCCAGCGTGCGGTTCAATCCGATTCTGCTCAAGCCGGGCAGCGACGGTACATCGCAATTGGTGATCCGCGGCCAGGCGACCGAATATGTCACCGCCGCAAGCTATTTCAGTCACCGGAATCGGGTGGCCGACGTGGTGATCGACGAATTATCAAGCTTGCGCGAGGAATTCGACGCTGTGATCTGCGAGGGTGCCGGTTCGCCCGCCGAGATCAACCTGCGGGCAACCGACATCGCCAACATGGGATTGGCCCGAGCCGCCGAACTGCCGGTGGTCGTGGTCGGTGACATCGACCGCGGCGGCCTGCTGGCGCACCTGTTCGGGACGGTCGCGGTGCTGGATCGCGAAGACCAGGCGCTGATTGCCGGGTTCATCGTCAACAAGTTTCGTGGCGATCGCGCGCTGCTGGAACCGGGGCTGGTGCAGCTGGCGAAGTTGACCGGTCGCCCCACGTACGGTGTGTTGCCTTACTCCGACCGGCTGTGGCTGGACGCCGAGGATTCCCTTTCCGTGGTGGCACACCGCGTGGTCGGCACGCCGGAGCCGCCGCGCGGTGAAGGATGGCTGCGAGTGGCGGCGGTGCGCCTGCCGCGCATCTCCAATTCGACCGACATCGAGGCGCTGGCCTGTGAACCCGGCGTCCTGGTGCGCTGGGTCACCGATCCGGCCGACGTGGCAGACGCCGATCTGATCGTGCTCCCGGGCAGCAAAGCCACCGTCGCCGACCTGTCATGGCTGCGTGAGCGTGGTCTGGCGGCTGGAATCGTCGACCACGCCCGGGCGGGCAAACCGGTGCTGGGCATCTGCGGCGGCTTCCAGATGCTTTGTCGTAGCATCGAAGACACGGTGGAAAGCCGCTCGGGGGCGGTGCCGGGGTTGGGGCTGTTGGACGCCGACATCGCGTTCGCGCCCGCCAAGACGCTGCGACGTTGGCGAGAGCCGCTGTGCGGCTATGAGATTCACTATGGTCAATTGACCCGCTGCGCGGAGGCGCCCTGGTTCCGGGTCGGCTCCGAAACCGGGGGAGTGCGGCGGGCAGCGGTCTTCGGCACCCACTGGCACGGGCTACTGGACAATGACGACTTCCGTCGCACGTTCCTGACTCAGGTCGCCGGCGCCGCCGGTCGGGACGGATTCGCCGTCGCCGACGACGTGTACGTCGCCGCTCGCCGCGACGCACAACTGGACCTGGTTGCCGATCTGCTGGCCGCGCATCTCGACGTGGACGCGGTGACGGGTCTGCTTGCCGGGCCGCCGCCGCGGCGTCCGTATCTCTGTAGTGGGCTGAGTCAGTAAGTCGGTCGGATGGGCTGGTTTATGCCCGAATTACCTCATGCTTGAATTCAATAGGTTCGATTTCTCGACCGTTTGA
The DNA here is from genome assembly GCF_059812565.1 of Mycobacterium sp. NGS49. NCBI lineage: Bacteria > Bacillati > Actinomycetota > Actinomycetes > Mycobacteriales > Mycobacteriaceae > Mycobacterium > Mycobacterium sp. NGS49. The sequence goes on from NZ_JCALCX010000029.1 coordinate 72,628, forward strand.
ATGTCCATCGGGCGAATTGCTGATATTCGGTCTCTGTTTTGTTGTAGCTTGACTGATCGACCGAACGCTGGAGGTTGGGATGGTTCGACCGTCGCAGTCACATGACGCGGTGTGTGCAAGCGCGTGAGCTTTTTCGCGTTCCCACCGGAGATCAACTCCGCGCGCATCTTTTCCGGGGCCGGACCCGGCCCGATGCTCGATGCCGCGGCGGCATGGGACCAGTTGTCTGTTGAATTGGCCTCGGCGGCAGCTTCTTTCGGGTCAGTGACATCCGGGTTGGCCGAAGACGTCTGGCAGGGCCCGTCGTCGGTGGCGATGGCCGGCGCCGCCGCTCCATACCTGGGGTGGCTGAATGCGGCCGCACGCGGCGCGGAGGAGGCCGCCGGGCACGCGCGGATCGCTGCCGGAGCTTTCGAGTCCGCCAGGGCTGCGACGGTGCATCCGGCCGCATTGGTGACTCACCGCAGCCGATTGTTGTCATTGGTTTTCTCGAACTTGTTCGGGCAGAACGCCCCTGCTATCGCGGCAGCGGAAGCCGCCTACGAGCAGATGTGGGCGCAAGATGTGGCGGCGATGTCGAGTTACTACTCTCAGGTTTCGGCGGCCGTCGCTCAGCTGATGCCCTGGCAGAGTTCGGTCCAGGGTCTTGCCGGTCAGGTCGCGGGCCTGCTCGGTATCTCGGCAGAGGCACCGGCCGTGAGCGCCGGGACCACCCTCGCCGAGGCGTCGGCCGGCGCGCCGGCTGCTACGGCCGAACCGTTGGCGGTCGCAGGTGCGGCGGCCGCCCCGCTCGCAACGGCCGGAATCGGCAACCAGGGCAGCGGCAACGCGGGCAACGGCAATATCGGCAACACCAACGTCGGTAGCGGTAACCAGGGCAGCGGCAACGCGGGCAACGGCAATATCGGCAACACCAACGTCGGTAGCGGTAACCAGGGCATCGGCAACGACGGTAACGGCAACATCGGCTCGACCAACGCCGGCAACGGCAATACCGGAAACCTCAACCAGGGCAACGGTAATCAGGGCAACAACAACACGGGCGACGGCAATCGCGGCAGCAACAACGCGGGCAGCGGCAACACCGGCAACGGCAATGTCGGCAACGGCAACCGGGGCGGCCTCAACGGCGGTGACGGCAACATCGGCGCCAGTAACACCGGGAACGGCAACATCGGCACCGGCAACCAGGGCAACGGCAACCAAGGCAACAACAACACCGGCGACGGCAACCGGGGCAACTCCAACGCGGGCAGCGGTAATACCGGCAACAGCAACGGCGGCAACGGCAACATCGGCAACCTCAATACCGGCGACGGCAACAACAACTCCAGCGACCTCGCCCACGGCAATTCCGGCGACGGCAACCTGGGCGGCAACAACGCCGGTGACGGCAACAAGGGCGGTGGCAACCAGGGCAGCGGCAATGTCGGCGACGGCAATGTCGGCGATGGCAACAAAGGTGCCAACAATCAGGGCAACGGCAACCTGGGCAGCGGAAACGGCGGCGCCGGGAACAAGGGCGACAACAACACCGGCGACGGCAACCTCGGCAGCGGGAACACCGGCGACGCAAACCGCGGTGACAACAATGTGGGCCACGGCAACCTGGGCAACACCAATGGCGGGGATGGCAACAAGGGCAGCGCCAACGGGGGCTCGGGCAACCTGGGCGACCTCAACACCGGCAACGGCAACAAGGGTGACACCAACGCCGGCCTGGGCAACGCGGGCAACACCAACACCGGCGATGGGAACCTGGGCAGCGGCAACGTCGGCTCAGGCAACGCCGGCGACAACAACACCGGCGACGGCAATAAGGGCAATACCAACTCCGGCTTCGGCAACAACGGCAACAACAACCAGGGCAACGGCAACAGGGGTAACGACAACGTCGGCCACGGCAACTTCGGCAATGCCAACTCCGGACTGGGTAACCGTGGCGACAACAACACCGGTCACGGCAACCTGGGCAACGGCAATGCCGGCTTCGGCAACAAGGGCGACAACAACCAGGGCTCGGGCAATGTCGGCAACGGCAACATCGGCAACGGCGACATCGGGAACAACAACACCGGCAGCGGCAATATCGGCAGCGGCAACGCAGGTAGCGGTAACCGCGGCATCGGGTTGGGGACCGGCGACAACAACCAGGGCAGTGGCAACCAGGGCAGCAACAACGGCGGCCACGGCAACATCGGCAACTCCAACACCGGCAGCGGCAACACCGGCAGCGGTAATGCCGGAAGCGGCAACGTCGGCAGCAACAACCAGGGCGGCGGCAACTACGGCAGCGGCAATACCGGGGAAGGCAACCGGGGCAACGGAAATGCCGGGAGCGGAAACGTCGGCAACAACAACCCCGGCATGGGCAACGCCGGCGACGCCAACCAGGGCGGCGGCAACAACGGCGTTAATAACCAGGGGTGGGGCAACACCGGAAACAACAACATCGGCTTCGGGAACACCGGAAACAACAACGTGGGCCTCGGCCTCACCGGCGACAATCAGGTCGGAATCGGCCGCCTGAACTCGGGGTGGTTCAACCTGGGCCTGGGAAACTCCGGCAACTTCAATATCGGGTTCGGGAACTCGGGTAGCGGCAACATCGGCTTCGGAAACTCGGGGAACTACAACATCGGTTTCGGCAACGCCGGCAGTGGAAACGTGGGCTGGTGGAACGGCGGCAACGGCAACACCCTCGCAATGAACTCCGGCAATCACAACACCGGGTTCTGGAACGCGGGAAACCTGAATACCGGCCTGTGGAATTCCGGAAGCAACAACACCGGCCTGCTCAACGCCGGCAGCACGAACACCGGGTTGTACAACTCGGGCAGCACGAACACCGGGCTGTACAACTCGGGCAGCACCAACACCGGACGGTTCAACGCTGGTAGTACCAACACCGGCAATTTCAACTCCGGGGGCACCAACACCGGTGACTACAACTCCGGCGGTACCAACACCGGCAACTACAACTCCGGGGGCACCAACACCGGTGACTACAACGCGGGCGGCACCAATACCGGCAGCAACAACGCCGGCGGCACGAACACCGGCAATTTCAACGCCGGCGGCACCAACTACGGCAGCTACAACGCCGGCGGCACGAACACCGGCAATTTCAACGCCGGAGGCACCAACACCGGTGACTACAACTCCGGTGGCACCAACGCGGGCTTCTACAACTCCGGTGGCACGAACACCGGCAATTACAACTCCGGTGGTACCAACACGGGCAATTACAACTCCGGTGGTACCAACACGGGCAATTACAACTCCGGTGGTACCAACACCGGCAACCACAACGCGGGTGGCACCAACA